>CALWOP010000046.1 GCA_944383195.1 uncultured Oscillospiraceae bacterium | reverse complement strand
CACAGCACCTGCTGAACGATCTCCATGGTCTCCTCATCGGTATAGCGCAGGCCGTCCACAAACTTGGACTCCTTGCCTACCTTTTTCAGCATACCGCTGATCTCAGGGCCGCCCCCGTGGACCACCACCACCCGAATGCCCACCAGAGACAGCAGGACGATGTCGGAGATGACGGCGTGGCGCAGCTTCTGGGAGACCATGGCGTTGCCGCCGTATTTCACCACGATGGTTTTTCCGTAAAATTTCTGAATATAGGGCAGCGCCTCGGCCAGTACCTGGGCGCGATCCACTTCGTTAAAAGACATGACTTTTCTCCCCCTCATATTGGTGGTTTTCTTCCCCCAATTCGCCGCAGACGAATTTCTAAAATCTGTTCTAAGGCGAATTCATTTCGCCGCAGAACACCCCGACCTGTGGCCGGGGCGGCCACGACCGCCTTTGTTGGCAAAGGCGAGGGGGGTATCAAAAACGGTTTTACCAAACCGTTTTTGTATCCAAGGGGGGTCCCCCCTGGACTTTAAGTACGGTAATCCCCGTTGATCTTCACATAGTCATAGGTGAGGTCGCAGCCCCAGCACTCGGCGCTCTCCTCCCCCTCGTGGAGATCCACGGCAATGATGACCTCCTTCTGGGACAGGATCTCCTTGGCCTTGTCCTCATCAAAGACGATGCCGTCGCCCTGCTTGCACACCAGGATCTCCCCGGCGCAGGACTGGAAGGACACATCCACGTGCTCGGGCCGGAAGGGAGCCTTGGAGTAGCCCATGGCGCACAGCACCCGTCCCCAGTTGGCATCGGAGCCGAACATGGCCGCCTTCACCAGGGAGGAGCCCACCACCGCTTTGGCAAGGCGCTCGGCGCTCTCCTCGCTGCGAGCCCCGGTCATCTTACAGGTGACCAGCTTGCTGGCACCCTCGCCGTCCCCGGCAATGGCCCGGGACAGGTAGCGGCACACATACTCCAGCGCCTCCAGGAAAGCCTCATAGCTCTCGTCCTTCCACTCGATGAGGGCGTTGCCCGCCATACCGTTGGCCAGCACCACGCAGGTGTCGTTGGTGGAGGTGTCTCCGTCCACGGTGACCCGGTTGAAGGTCCGGCCCACCACCTCATGGAGGGCCTCGGAGAGCATCTCATGGGTAATGGCGCAGTCGGTAGTGATGAATGCCAGCATGGTGCCCATGTTGGGGTGGATCATACCGGAGCCCTTGGCAATGGCGCCGATCTTGACCTCCTTGTCCCCCAAAGTGAAAGAGACGGCGATCTCTTTCTTCACTGTGTCGGTGGTCATGATAGCAGTGGCCGCGGCATCGGAACCATCAGCGTTCAGGGCGGCGGCAACCTTGGGCACCCCCGCCTGGATGGCGGAAATGTTGATGGTCTGGCCGATGACGCCGGTGGAGGCCACTACAAAGTCCTCCGGCTCCCGGCCGGTAGCCTGGGCGGCGGAAACGCACATGGCCTCAGCGTTCTCATGGCTCATGGGGCAGCAGGCATTGGCGTTGCCGCTGTTGGCCACCACGCCCCAGGCCACGCCGTTTTCCAGGTGATCCATGGTCACATAGATGGGGGCAGCCTTCACCCGGTTGAGGGTATAGGTGGCAGCGGCGGTGCACTCCTTCTCGGAGAGAATGAGTGCCAGGTCGTTTTTATCCGGGCTGCTGCTGGCCTTGACGCCGCAGTGGACGCCGCCAGCCTTGAAGCCCTGGGCAGCACACACGCCGCCGGAAATCTCGTTCAACATGATACTCACCTTTCATTCTATAGGATTGGGGCATTGCCCATATCAGTCCATGTTCAGTCCCGCGGTCTCCTCAAAGCCCAGCATCAGGTTCATATTCTGGACGGCGGCGCCGCTGGCCCCCTTGCCCAGGTTGTCAAACTGGGCGCTGAGCAGGGTCTGGTCCCCATTGCCGGAGACGGTGATCTCCAAATAATCCTTGCCCGCCAGCTCATTGGTATAGAGCCTTGGTTCGCTCCCGCCAAACTCCGCCACCCGCACCAGCTTCTGGTCCTGGTAGTAATTGCACAGCAAATCCCGGATGTCCTGGGCGCTGGGCTGGCCTTTCAAAAGGCCGTTCTGGAGCATAACGCAGGTGGTCATGCCCTTGTAGATATCCCCCAGCACCGGCAGAAAGTTGGGGGCCATAGCCAGACCGGCAACCGTCTGCATCTCCGGCAGGTGCTTATGCTGAAGACCCAGGGCGTAGGGTGCCGGTGAGGCAAGCCTAGGGTCCCGGTCAGGGGCCTCATACTCGGCGATCAGCTTCTTTCCGCCCCCGGAGTACCCCGTCAGGGAGTAGCAGGCCAGGGGGTAGTCCTTGGGCAGGATGTCCAGATTCACTAGAGGGGCCACGGTGGACAAAAAGCCTGTGGCGTGGCAGCCAGGATTGGCCACCCGGCCTGCAAATTTGATCCGCTGGCGCTGGCCGGCCAGCAGCTCCGGAAAGCCGTAGACCCAGCCCGGAGCGGTGCGGTGGGCGGTGGAGGCATCGATCACCTTGGTCTTCGGGTTGTCAATGAGGGACACCGCCTCCACAGCGGCAGCGTCGGGCAAACACAGGAACACCAGGTCGGCGGCGTTGAGAAACTTCTTCCGCTCCTCTACATCCTTCCGCTTGTCCTCGTCAATGAGCAGCAGCTCAATGTCGTCCCGGCCTCCCAACCGCTCGTAGATCTGAAGGCCGGTGGTGCCCTCTTTGCCGTCGATATATACCTTGGGTTTACTCATGTGTTCCACCCTTTTCTTCCTATCAGACTATCACTTATACAAAATTAGGTTCTGGAGTTGACAAACTCCTCAATCAGACCGATCTGTTTCTCCACAGACTCCTTGCTGAGGCCGCCGTAGTCCCACCCGGAGCTTGCTCCGGGCGGGAACCCTTTGACTTAAATCCTCGGCGGAACTGAATTCCGCCTGCGGAATTTTCCGCTTCGCTCCAAATTACGCGCCTGGCGTCGCGCCCCGCCCATGGCGGGGATCAGGTCTCCGGCGGCTTACTCCTGCCGGGCCTGGACAAACTCTTCAATCAGACCGATCTGTTTCTCCACAGACTCCTTGCTGGGGCCGCCGTAGACCTTGCGCTCGTTGACGCAGGTCTTAAGGGCCAGGGCCTCGTACACATCCTCGTCAAAGAGGGAGGAGATGGCCCGGAAGTCCTTCAGAGCCAGGGTATCCAGGGTATCTCCGGTTTTAATGCACATATTGACCAGGCGGCCCACGATCATATAGGCCTCCCGGAAGGGCAGGCCCTTCTTGGTCAGGTAATCGGCGCAGTCGGTGGCGTTAATGAAGCCGCCGGAAGCAGCTTTGGCCATATTCTTGGGCCGAACAGTGAGGGTGTCCAGCATGGCGCCGAACACGGGCAGGCACAGCTCCACGGTGTCAATGGCGTCAAACAGGGCCTCCTTGTCCTCCTGCATATCCTTATTATAGGCCAGAGGCAGAGACTTCATCACCGTCAGCAGGGTGACCAGGGAGCCGTACACCCGTCCGGTCTTGCCCCGGACCAGCTCGGCCACGTCGGGGTTCTTCTTCTGGGGCATGATGGAGGAGCCGGTAGAATAGGCATCGTCCAGATCCACATACTTAAACTCCCAGGAGCACCACAGCACGATCTCCTCGGAGAACCGGGACAGGTGCATCATGAGAATGGACAGGCAGCTGAGCAGCTCAATGGCGTAGTCCCGGTCGGAGACGGAGTCCATGGAGTTGTCCGTGGGCTTTTTGAAGCCCAGGGCCTGGGCGGTAGCGAACCGATCCAGGGGGTAGGTGGAGGCGGCCAGGGCTCCGGCGCCCAGAGGGCACTCGTCCAGCCGCTCCAGGCAGTCCTCCAGGCGGGTGACGTCCCGCTTAAACATATTGGCATAGGCCATCATGTAGTGGGCAAAGGTGGTAGGCTGGGCCCGCTGGAGGTGGGTGTAGCCAGGCATGACGGTATCCAGGTTGGCCTTGGCTTTCTTAATAAGCACCTGCTCCAGGTCCAGCACCTGCTTGATGATGACGGGGATCTCCTCTTTTACATACAGGCGGGTGTCCACGGCCACCTGGTCGTTCCGGCTGCGGCCGGTGTGCAGGCGCTTGCCCGCGTCCCCAATGCGCTGGGTCAGCAGGGCCTCGATGTTCATGTGGATGTCCTCGTTGTCCAGAGAGAACTCCACCTTGTCATCCTCAATGTCGGCCAGGATGGCCTTCAGGCCCTCAATGATCTTTTGGGCCTCGTGCTCCTCAATGATCCCCTGCTTGCCCAGCATGGTGGCGTGGGCAATGGAGCCGGCGATGTCCTGCTTATAAAGCCGGGCATCAAAGCCGATGGAGGAGTTGAAGTCATTTACCAGGGTATCGGTCTCCTTTTGAAACCGTCCAGCCCAGAGTTTCATATTGCATTACCTCACTATAACCAAAGATAGAAGTGATGAAATAGGAGATAGGAGATGTTGCGGCATAACGCACAACTCCTATCTCCTATCTTCTACCTGATTACTTCCTGATTTCTTACAGCTTTCCCTGCTCCCGCAGCGCCTGGACCTTGTCGGGCAGGCCCCAGAGGTTGATGAAGCCCTGGGAATCCTTCTGGTCATAGTCGCTCTCCTCAAAGGTCACCAGGTTTTCAGAGTACAGAGTGCAGGGAGAGGTGACGGAGGAGGTGATGATGTTGCCCTTGTAGAGTTTGAGCTTGACGGTGCCGGTGACATACTTCTGGGTGTCCACGGCGAAGGCCTGGAGGGCCTCCCGCAGGGGAGTGAACCACTTGCCATTGTAGACCAGATCGGCAAAGTCCACAGCCAGCTTCTGCTTCATGTGCTTGGTATCCTTGTCGATGGTGATCATCTCCAGCACCTCGTGGGCCCGGTAGAGGATGGTGCCGCCCGGAGTCTCGTAGACGCCCCGGTCCTTCATGCCAACCAGCCGGTTCTCCACGATATCCAGCAGGCCAATGCCGTTCTGACCGCCCAGCTCGTTGAGCTTGCGGATAATGTCGCTGGCCTTCATCTTCTCACCGTCGATGGCCACGGGCCAGCCCTTCTCAAAGTCCAGGGTCACATAGGTGGCCTTGTCGGGGGCCATGGCGGGGGACACGCCCATCTCCAGGAAGCCGGGCTTGTCATACTGGGGCTCGTTGGCGGGGTCCTCCAGATCCAGGCCCTCGTGGCTCAGGTGCCACAGGTTCTTGTCCTTGGAGTAGTTGGTCTCCCGGGAGATCTTCAGGGGCACGTTGTGGGCCTCGGCGTAGTCGATCTCCTCGTCCCGGCCCTTGATGTCCCACTCACGCCAGGGGGCGATGATCTTCATCTCAGGAGCAAAGCGCTTGATGGCCAGCTCGAACCGGACCTGGTCGTTGCCCTTGCCGGTGCAGCCGTGGCAGATGGCGTCGGCGCCCTCTTTCTTGGCGATCTCCACCAGGCGCTTGGCAATGATGGGACGGGCAAAGGCGGTGCCCAGCAGGTAGTCCTCATACTTGGCGCCCATCATCATGGAGGGGATGATGACCTCGTCCACCATCTCGTCGGTGAGGTCCTCCACATAGAGCTTGGAAGCGCCGGTCTTGATGGCTTTCTCCTCCAGGCCGTCCAGCTCGGTGCCCTGACCCACATCGCCGGAGACGGCGATGATCTCGGGATCATCATAATTCTCTTTCAGCCAGGGGATGATGATGGAAGTATCCAAACCGCCGGAATAAGCCAGCACAACTTTTTTTACCTGAGACATTTCATTTCCCTCCAAAATTCGGCGCAGCGCTTCTCTCTTCTCCTCATGGGCCAGCGTCCAGGGGGCCGCGCTGTGTTTCGATGGGAACAGTCTACCACGCCCGGAGACGAAATGCAAGAGGTTTATTTGCATGATTATTCAATTCTGCCCTGTTTGTTTCCGTGTATATTCAACAAAAATGTATATTATATTGAATATACTGTTTTAATATGCATTTTATGTAAAAAACTCAGCCGCCCCGAACAAAGCCGGGGCGGCTAAAAGCTGTCATGGAATCAAAGCCGGGAGAAGCCGAAGCTGTTGGCCAGCGCGTCGATCTTCTGCCCCTTCTGGCACAAGGGACACTGCTTGGGCTCATAGCTGGCATAGCCGGCGATATCCTCGGGAGTAAACAGGCTGTACACCGGGATCTCCCCCACCTGCTCCAGCATAGTAAAGATGGACGCGATCCCCTGCACCCGTCCGCCGTAATACTCCACACACTCCAAACTGCGGGCCACGGTCTTGCCGGAATTGACGGTGGAGATGAGGATGAGTACGTCTTTCCCGGCCACCATGGGGATCAGGTTATCCCGGAAAATCAGCTGCCCGTTGGAGTCATACTCCGGGGTAATGACATTGATATTCTTGTCCTGGTTGACGCTGAAGCGATCGCCCTTGGCCAGGTGACGGGCCAGGAACGCACCGATGACCTCGCTCCCGTCCAAACAGACAATGGTATCCACACCCTTTTCATAGGCGTACCGCTGGGCCAGCCACATGGCGGCCTCCCGGGCCATGGTATACTCGTGTTTCATGCGGGTAATGTCGATGTAATGGGTGTTGTGGGAGTGCCGGGTGGCAAAATGCCCGTCATAGACGGTAACCTCCATCTTCGGGTTGCTGGGATGGCGGATGTGCAGTGCGTTCATAGTCAGACCTCCTGTCATTTAAAATATTGCTTTTTCGTATTATATCATACTTAGTAATAAATAACAATCATTGCCAGAAATTCTTTTCTTTCTTTGTTTATTTTTTCACATTCTAGTTCAAAAGATCCCCCGGCTTCCCAACAAAGGGAAACCGGGGGTCTTTTTTTACTTCTCTTGACCGTCTCAGTCAGCCAGAATGGCGGCGGAGATGGCGTCAAAGACGGTGTCCTGATCCTCGCACATGACCATCAGAACAGTGCCGTCCTCCAGCGTCTCCAGCTTAGCGCTGCTGGCCACTTCATACTGATCGGCCAGATACTGCTCAAAGCTGGCTTTCTGGGCATCAATGTAGCTCTGGAGGGCGCTGGTCACCGCCTCGGTCTTCCCTTCGGCGGGCATGACTGCGGCAATGCCATAGGCCTGCACGTTCATGGCAGAGGAGCTGACGGCAAAGGCTTTCATGTCCTCCACCAGCAGGCCCAGGTTCTCCAGGATGATGGCGGACATATCGTCCTCCTTCACCTCGGTGAATACGGGGTTATACTCCACCATCTCTCCGCCGTTGTCGGTGATGGCGGAGGAGTAGAGCTCTGCAAGCTCCTCGGGGGTCTTGTCAGAGGCGGAACCGTTCTTTCCGGCACAGCCGGCCAGAGCAGTCACCGTCAGGGCAAGGGCGAGGGCAAGTGTCAACATCTTTTTCATGGGTCAAATTCTCCTTTTCTCGCAGGGGAACGCTCCCCCTTGGTTTATTGCGTCCGATTTCTTGGACGGCGCCGGTTCCAAAAAGTTCCCGCCGGACACAAAAATATTTTTCCCCTTTTCCTCCATTCCAAACCAGCGGCGAAAAAAAGAGGCCGGTCACAAAGACCGGCCTCATGTATACTTTTTTACTTGGGGAAGCACAGGCGCACTGTGGTACCCTGCCCCGGGGTGCTGTTCAACTCCACCTGGGCGTTATGCAGGGCGGCAGCGTGTTTGACAATGGACAGTCCCAGCCCAGTGCCGCCAATCTCTTTGGAGTGACTCTTATCCACCCGGTAGAAGCGCTCAAACACCCGATTCTGGTCCTCCAGCGGAATGCCAATACCCGTATCGGACACGGTCACCACCACTCCGTCCGGCGCTCCGGACACGGTCACAGCCGCCTTGCCGCCGGGACGGTTATATTTGATGGCGTTGTCCAGCAGGTTATAGATCATCTCCTCCACCACAGAAGGAATGCCCGAGATGGTCTGGTGCTCACCCGAGACCTCCAGCTCCACCCCGCTCTGCCCAGCTGTGGGGCGCAGACGCTCCTGCACCGTCCGGGCCAGCTCCAGCAGATCCACTTCCTTTTTCTCCAGATCGGCCCCGCCCTCATCCAGGCGGGAGAGATGAATGATATCCTCCACCAGATGGATGAGCCGCTGGCTCTCCTTATAAATGTCGGCGGCAAAGCCCTGGATATCCTCAGCCCGGACCAGACCGTCCTTCATGATCTCTGCCATGCCGGAGATGGAGGTAAGAGGGGTCTTCAGCTCGTGGGAGACGTTGGCGGTAAACTCCCGGCGCATCTGTTCTCCCTGTTCTTTTTCGGTCACATCCAGCAGCACCAGCACCGCGCCGGCACACGCATCGTCCCGGAACACCGGGTCGGCCAGCAGCTGGAGGCTGCGGCCATTGCGCTCCAGCCGTCCCTGGCAGCGCCGGCCCTCCAGCACCTGACTGACCACCTGTCGGAAGGGGTCGGAACGGTCCAAGGTGAGGACGTTGGCCTCCTCGGCGGGGGGCTGGGCCCCCAGCAGCTTCAACGCTCCGGTATTATAGGACAGAACCCGTCCCTTTTGGTCCAGCAGCAGGAAGCCCTCAGACATATTCTCCGTGAGCGCGGTAAACTCCTGGCGGCGCCGGCGCAGAAGTTCGATTTGACTTTGGATGGTATCGTTCTGCCGGCGAATCCGGGTAAGTAAGGGAGAGAGTTCATCATAGACCCCGCCATTCTCCTCCGGGTGCTCCAGATCCAGCTCCAGCACCGGCCGGATGATCCCACGGCTCAGACGTGTGGACAGCACAGCAGTAAAGACCAGAGTGACCGCCAGGATGAGCAGCATGGGCTGTACCATGGACAGCAGCAGCCGCACCACCGTGTGCTGCTGCCCGGCCAGACGGATCACTGTGCCATCCTCCAGGCGCTGGGCCACATAGACAGTACGCTGGGACAGAGTGGCCGACTCCCGCCGGGCCGTGCCCTGGCTGCCCAGCATAGCCTCCCTGATTTCCTCACGATCCCCATGGTTTTCCATGGTGGCGGCATCGGCGGTGTTGTCATAGAGCACTGTCCCGTCCTGGTCCACCCAGGTGATACGGTTGGAGGCTCGCAGCCCCTCCAGGTAATCCATGCCCATGGTCTCCACGCCCTGGGCCACCAGAGCGGCCTCATTCTCCAGCTCCGTGGTCAGCCGTCCGGTAAAATATTGGTACAACATCCCCATAAACAGGGCCACGGACAGCAGGAATACCCAGATTCCCACCGCCAGACAGTTACGGAAGATTTTCTTCGTCATTTCCCATTCCTCACAGTTCCGGCGCCGTCCCAACAGGCTGGGGCACCGTGGGCTCAGTCCCCGGCGATCTTATACCCCACGCCCCGCACCGTTTCAATGTAGCTGCCGCACTCCCCCAGCTTCTGGCGCAGGGTCCGGATGTGGACATCCACGGTGCGGCTGGCGCCGTCAAATTCATAGCCCCAGATGGTGTTCAGCAGCTGGTCCCGGGTAAATACCGTCCCCCGGCGCTCCATGAGCATCTCCAGAAGCTGAAACTCCTTCAAGGTCAGGGCCACCTCCCGGTCGCCTACCCGAACAATGTGCCGCCGGGGGTCCACAAACAGTTCCCCCACCTGGCACGTGCCCTCTGTCTGCTCGGGAGCGGCGTGGCGCAGGGCGGCCCGGATGCGGGCCATCAGCTCCATCATACCGAAGGGTTTTGCGATGTAGTCGTCCGCCCCCTGGTCCAGGCCCAGCACCTTGTCATATTCGGTGCTCTTGGCGGTGAGCATGAGAACGGGCAGCTTACGGGTGGCCGGGTCAGCCCGCAGGCGCCCCAGCACCTGCAAGCCGTCCTCCTCCGGCAGCATGATATCCAGCAACAGCAGATCGGGCTTTTTCTCTCCCAGAGCGCGCCAGAACTGGGAGGGCCGCTCAAAGCCCTCCGCCTCCATCCCCTGACTGTTCAGGGTGTATACCACCAGCTTACGGATGCTGGCGTCGTCCTCCAGGATATAGATCAAAATGGTTTCCCCGCTTTCTGTGCTTGTTCAGTCCTCTTCATATTCCCCAGTGATGGCGTATTCCACCCACTGGGCGATGTTGCAGGCATGATCGCCGATGCGTTCAAAATATTTGGCCACCATCAACAGGTCCAGGCACAGCCCCCCGTCCCGCCTCTGGGCGATCAGATCAGTCAGCTTTTCCCGCACCGTTAAAAACAGTCCGTCCAGCTCATCATCCCGGGCGATGACTGCATGGGCCAGCTTCAGGTCGCTGCGCACAAAGGCGTCCACGCTGTCAGTGACCATGCCAATAGCCGCCCGGGCCATCTCCCCCATGGGGACTTCCTCGATGACGCCGCTGCGCTTCATATCCCGGGCAATCTCCGCGATATCGCTGGCCTGGTCGCCAATGCGCTCCATATCGGAGATCATACGCATGGCGGCGGAGACGGCACGCAGATCACTGGCCACAGGCTGCTGGCGCAGCAGCAGCTTCATGCACTGGCCCTCGATGTCCCGCTCCTTGTGGTCGATCTCCTGTTCCAGGTAGGCTGCCCGGGACCCCAGCTGCCGGTCCCCCTCCAGATAGGCCTTGGTGGCCGCGGAGATGGCCTCCTCACACAGGGCCCCCATCTCAATGAGCTCCACATTAAGCTGCTCCAGCTGTTCGTGAAAACGGTTTCTCATATCAGCCAAACCTCCCGGTGATGTAGTCCTCCGTGCGCTTGTCTTTGGGCATGGAGAAGATCTGTTCCGTCTCGCCAAACTCCACCAGCTCTCCCAGCAGGAAGAAAGCGGTGTTGTCGGAGATACGGGCGGCCTGCTGCATATTATGGGTGACCATGATGATAGTATAATCGTTTTTCAGCTCGGCGGCAAGGTCCTCAATTTTGGAGGTGGAAATGGGGTCCAGCGCGGAGGTGGCCTCATCCATCAAAAGCACGTCGGGCTTCACCGCCAGGGCCCGGGCAATACAAAGGCGCTGCTGCTGGCCGCCGGACAGACCCAGGGCGGACTTTTTCAGCCGGTCCTTCACCTCGTCCCAGATAGCCGCCCCCCGCAGGGACTGCTCCACGATCTCGTCCAGCTTCACCTTGTTGCGGATGCCGTGGGTACGGGGACCGTAGGCCACGTTGTCATAGATGGACATGGGGAAAGGATTGGGCTTTTGAAAGACCATGCCAATGCGCCGGCGCAAATCGGTCACATCCCGGCCGGGGGCATAGATATCCTCGTCCCGGTAGAAGAGGGAACCCTCAATGCGCACACTGGGGATCAGGTCGTTCATACGATTGATGGAGCGCAGGAAGGTGGACTTGCCGCAGCCGGAGGGGCCGATCAGCGCAGTGATCTCATGCTCAGGAATGTCCATGTTGATAGATTTCAGGGCGTGGTTCTCCCCGTAGTACAGGTTCAGGTCCTTGGCCCTGAGGACAATCGGTTCACTCATTGATACAATACCTACCTTTACTTCTTTCTAAGCCCTTTGCCCACCAGCTTGGCGGCCAGATTGATCACCAGGGTGATCGCCAGCAGCACCACCGCCACAGAGAAAGCCAGATCAAAATCTGCCCGCTCCTTGGCATAGACATAGAGGGCCACGGTCAGGGTGGAGCCGGAGCTCTGCAGCAGGCTGGACAGCCCATCCCGGAAATATTCCTGCATGGACATACTCATGCCCACAGTATAGAGCAGCACCGCGGACTCGCCCACAATGCGCCCGATGGCCAGAATGCACCCGGTAACGATCCCGTCCACCGAGGAGGGCAGCACCACCGTGCGGATCATGTGCCACTTGCCTGCCCCCAGACCCAGTGAGCCCTCCCGGTAGCTCTGAGGCACCGTCTTCAAAGACTCCTGGGTGGTACGGATGATGGTGGGCAGCGTCATGATCACCAGGGTCATGGAGCCGGCGATCAGAGTCTTGCCCAGACCCAGAGTCTGGCAAAAGATCAGCGAGCCCACCAGGGCGTAGAGGATGGAGGGGATACCCGCCAGAGTCTCGGTGGCGTACTCGATGGCTGTCACCAGACGGTGGTTGGAGGCGTACTCCGTCAGATAGATGGCCGCGCCCACCCCCAGGGGGAGCACCACCACCAGGGTGGCGACGATGACATAGATGGTGTTCTGGATGGCGGGCAGAATGCCGTCCACCCCTTTGAGCACGCTCTCCTCCGAGGTCAGAAACTCCCAGGTGAGGTTTGGTATGCCCTTATAAAAGATGTAACCCAGCAGAAAGATCAGCAGCGCCACCACCAATCCGGAGGCCAGATAGATGAGGGTGCGCATACCGATCTCATAGGCCCGGCGGCGTGGGGAAAGCCCGCCGGCCTTAGCCACTGAAATGGGGGGATTTCCCACCATGGTCTTTGTCATAACCTTAGTCCTCCTTGTTCCGCTTCAAAAACACATTGAGCAGGACATTGATACACATGATAAACAGGAACAGCACAAGGCCGATGGAAAACAGCGCCTGACGCTGCAGACCGCTGGAGTAAGACAGCTCGCTGGCAATGCCGGTAGTCAGGAACTTGACGCTGGTGAGAAGCCCTGGCATATTGGCCACATTGCCCGCCACCATCAGGATGGCCATGGCCTCGCCGATGGCCCGGCCCACACCCAGCACCACAGCGGCGGCAATGCCGCTTTTAGCCGCCGGAGCGCTCACCCGGAAGTAGGTCTCCAGCTCCGTGGCCCCCAGGGCCAGGCTGGCCTCCTCATATTCTCTGGGCACCGCCTTCAGCGCGGTCTCAGAGACCGAGATGATGGAGGGAAGAATCATAACGGCCAGCACTACGATGGCCGCCAGCAGGCTCTCCCCGGCGGGCGTGTGGAAGGTCTCCCGAATCCAGGGGACCAGCACCATCATACCCACCAGGCCGTACACCACCGAAGGAATGCCTGCCAGCAGGTCAACCACCGGACGGATGATCCCCGCCACCTTGGGAGAGGCCACCTTGGACAGGTAAACGGCCGTCAAAAATCCGATGGGTACACCGATGACTATGGCCCCCGCCGTACCGTAAATGGAGGTAAGAATCATGGGCAAAATACCAAAGGCGGGGTCCGTCTTGTTAGTGGACTCCCAGCGGGTTCCGAAGAGGAACTCCACCAGCCCGATCTCCCGGATGGCAGGCAGCCCGGAGAGGATGAGGTATATGGTAATGAGCAGTACAAAGATAATGGCGATGAACCCGCAGACAAAGAACAGCGCCTGCATTCCCCGCTCCATCGCCTGTTTTCTCGTTCCCGCCCCCTGCCCCGGAGCGCTGTGCGAATGATCTTTCATAGTTACCAACCTTTTTCATTTCTTAGTCCAGCTCCTCAGCTGAAACAAGCTCCGAAGCTGCAACGGAGCTTGTTTCAACCGGGGAGGCGCATCTCCAAGCAAGCCCCCCGCGGGGGGCTTGCTTGGAAGCTGTAAGGTATATCAGGCCTGGGGAGACACCGCGCCGGCGGCAGCGATGTACTCAGCCACCTCAGCGCTGGTGGCATAGTCCAGGAAGGCCTGGGTGGCCTCGGAGAGCTCGGCGCCCTCCTTGGTGACCATGACGAAGGGACGCTGGATCTCATAGGTTCCGTCCATCACTGTGGCCTCAGAGGGAGCCACACCGTTGACCTTCACCGCTACCACGCTCTCGTCCACAGCGGACAGGGAGGCATAGCCGATGGCGTTGGGGTTGCCGGCTACGGCGCCCACCATGTCGCCGGTGGAAGAATACTCATTGGTGTAGACACAGGTGTCCACCACACCCACGATCTCCTCGAAGGCGCCCCGGGTGCCGGAGCCGGACTCACGGCCGAACACGGCGATCTCCGCGTCAGCGCCGCCCACCTCGGACCAGTTGGTGATCTCGCCGGAGAAGATCTTGGCGATCTGCTCCACAGTCAGGTCGGCCACGGTGTTTTCGGGGTTGACCACAACGGCCACGCCGTCCAGCGCCACGATGTGGGCCACAGCACCCTGCTCCTCTTCCTCAGCCTTCAGGGCACGGGAAGACAGGCCGATGTCCACAGAGCCGTTGAGCACATTGGTAATACCGGAGCCGGAGCCGGAGCCGGTGTAGTTGACGTTGATACCAGGCTGAACCTCTTTAAAGGTCTCCTTCAGGACGGCCATCACGTCAGCCATGGAGGTGGAGCCGTCGGTGTTCACGGTGCCGGTGATCTCCTGGGTAGCGCCGGTGCTCCCGGTGCTCTGGGCAGCGCTGCTGGAGGGGGTGCTGCCGGTCTCAGAACCGGCGGTGGAAGTCTCGCCGCCGCCGCAGGCGGTGAGGAGGGACAGGGCCATGACAATGGACAGGCCCAGGCAAGTCAGTTTTTTCATTGTTAAGTACTCCTTTTTTGTTTTACATTTTGGTCTTGCTTGGCTTACGGTGCTCAGTATAAAAAAGGAATGTAAAATGCGAAACCTCAGTTATGTTAAATCCATGTAAAATCAAAACAGAGGCCTGGAGCAAACTGTTCCAAGCCTCTGTTTTCACTGGATTTTCTGAGATTTTGTCAGCCCCGGTCTTCCACCGGGTCCCTGTCACGAAACAGCAGAGTCACACACCAGACGGCGGACAGAC
>CALWOP010000045.1 GCA_944383195.1 uncultured Oscillospiraceae bacterium | reverse complement strand
ATTCATTCTGGTGCTTCGTGTTTGTCATGTTGTTTAATTTACAAGGTGCACACCGCTCTCAGCGGCGGGCTTTTATCCTACCACAGCTCTTTTCCTTTGTCAAGCACTTTTTTCAGGTTTTTCAAACCGAATTTTAAGCGCCGGACCAAGTTTTTCTTTACAGAGCTTCTCAACCGCTTCTGCTGCAAGGCTTTTCAGCGGCCCTGCCTGAAGCGCTCGCTTATAATAGCAAAATCCCCCGCGCTTGTCAACACCTTTTTTCAATTTTTTTGATTTTTTTCCACATTCTTCGTTTCCCGCCCTGTTTTCTCTCAAAAAATCCACCACAGGCGGACATTTGGCCGCGGGATTTTCTCTTGCGGAAGCACATTACTTGTGATACCCTTACGTTATCCACATTTACATATAAGGAGGGGGAACCCTATGCCCATTAAAATCCCAGACTCATTGCCCGCCAGGGCCACATTGGAGAGCGAAAATATCTTTGTTATGACGGAATACCGCGCCATTCACCAGGATATGCGCCCTCTGAACCTTTTGATTTTAAATCTTATGCCCACCAAGATCGTCACGGAGACGCAGCTGCTGCGCAAGCTGTCCAATACCCCCCTCCAGATCCAGGTGGAGCTTTTGCAGATGTCCAGCCACACCTCTCACAACACAGATGCCGACCATCTCTCCTCCTTTTATACCACTTTCGATCAGATCCGGGACCGGCGCTATGACGGCATGATCATCACCGGCGCCCCGGTGGAGAACATGGACTTTACCGACGTGGACTATTGGCCTGAGCTGTGTGAGATCATGGCGTGGACCCGGACCCATGTCCACGCCACCCTCCATGTGTGCTGGGGCGCTCAGGCAGGGCTGTACTACCATTATAATATTCCTAAATACTCCCTGCCCAAAAAGCTCTTCGGCGTATTCCCCCACACCGCTGTCAAAAAGCAGTCTCCGCTGTTCCGGGGGTTCGATGACGAATTTTATATCCCCCACTCCCGACATACGGAAAATCATGTGGAGGACATTCTTAAAATCCCTGAGCTGGAGCTGTTGGCTGTGTCCAACGAGGCCGGGGTCTTTGCAGTGAAGAGCGAAGACAACCGCCGTTTCTTCATTACCGGCCACCCGGAATACGATCAAGACACCCTGGCCCGGGAGTATTTCCGCGACAAGGCCAAGGGTCTTCCCATTGAAGTGCCAAAGAACTACTTCCCCAATGATGATCCCGGGCTGGAGCCCGTGGTCCGCTGGCGCTCCTCCGGCCAGCTGTTTTACACCAACTGGCTCAACTACTATGTATACCAGACCACCCCTTACGATCTAAGTCAGATCTCCGGCTGAGGGGCATGATCTTCGGTCTTTGTCAGACTTCTGGCAAAGACCGTTTTTTATGGCAAATCACGTCCTTTTGGGGGTTATTCCGCCCCGCTGGGTTAAGAAACCGTTAAACAATGGTTTCTGTCTCCCATTTCATTGACAATGCCCATAAAAGAGACTAAGCTAGTGCCATAAAGTCCCGCTGCGCCCCAGGAGGACGCCGGAATAACAAAAAGGGGGCAAAGCGTCATGGCTTCTGCTCAGATCGCTTCGGTGGCTATTTTTTTGGTGATGTTTTTGCTGCTGGTAACAGAAAAGTTCCCCCGGCATCTTGTGACATTGGCCTGTGGCCTGGCCACACTGGTGATCGTGTTTGGGATCTGTATGCAGGACCCGGCCGCCATCGCCGAATCTCTGAGCTTAAAAAGCTTTATCGCCCCCACATTTTGGTACTCCTCCGGAGAGGTCGAGACCACAACCGGCATCAACTGGGAAACTATCCTGTTCATCGCCGGCATGATGGTCATGGTGGAGGGGATGGCAAACAGCGGTTTCTTCCGGTGGCTGTGCATCAAGCTGGCCCGGATGGTCCATTTCAAGCCCGCCCCCCTGTTCATTCTCTTTATGATCCTCTCCGCCGCCCTGTCCATGTTTATTGACAGTATTACCGTCATCATGTTCCTGGCTGCAGTGACCGCTGAACTGGCCCGGCTTATGCGCTTGAGCCCCACACCGTTCATTCTGGCGGAAATTTTCTGTGCCAACCTGGGCGGTTCCGCCACCATGTGCGGTGACCCGCCCAATATTATCATCGGCGCCTCTCTGGGCTACTCCTTCTTTGACTTTATCAGCAACACCGGCGTCATTGCTCTGGCGGCCATGGTACTGGTGGTTCCCTACTTCTACTTTTTCTTCCGCAAGTACTTGGTTCCCTCCGGCGCCGGGGCCAACCCCGCCTCCTTCCCCAACCCCAGAGATGCCATCACATCCATGCGCGCCTTTCTGGTCAGCTGTTTCATTTTTGCCGCCGCGGTTTTCCTGCTCATTACCCACGCCCAGACCGGATTGACCGTGGCTACCATTGGACTGTCCATCGGGCTGGCCACCTTGCTGGCGGCAGGGAAACAGGCCGGCAAGCTCCTGAAGCGGCTGGACTACGCTACGCTGCTGTTTTTTATCGGACTGTTCGTGGCGGTGAGCGGCCTGGAATATACCGGGGTCTTGAATCTGCTGGCCCAGCTCATCCAATTCGTCAGCGGCGGCAACGTTTACGTGATGGTAGCCATCATCATCTGGGGCTCCGCTCTGGCCAGCGCGTTTATTGACAACATCCCCTTCGCCGCCACCATGATCCCCGTCATCCGCACCCTGTCTTCGGTACAGGGGGTGGATTTGCAGACCCTGGCCTGGGCCCTGTCCATGGGGACCGACATCGGCGGCAGCGCCACCCCCATCGGCGCCTCCGCCAACGTGGTGGGTACCTCCATCGCCGCAAAAAACGGCTTCCCGGTCACCTGGGGGCAATACTGCAAGGCACAGGCTCCTGCCACCATTTTAGTGCTGGTGGTGGCCTCAGTTATCATCTTCGTCCGGTATCTGTAATGTGAGGGAGGGTTTTTCGTGGAGAAACAGCTGATTATTTCCATAAGCAGAGAGTTCGGCAGCGGCGGACACGAAATCGCCTCAGAACTGGCCCGCCGGTTCAACCTGCCCTTGTATGACAAAAGTATTTTGGAACAGATCGCCTGTAAACACAACCTGAACATTCGCCGCCTGGAGCCCTATGATGAATCCCCCAAAAATATCTTCACCTCTCGAAATGTGAAAGGTTTCAGCAACTCCCCGGAGGAACAGGTGGCGCAGATGCAATTCCGCTACCTGCGTGCCAAGGCGGACGAAGGCGTATCCTTTGTGGTCCTGGGCCGCTGCTCTGAGGAGGTTTTGAAGGACTATCCCTGTCTGGTGTCCATTTTTGTCCTGTCCGATATCGCCTTTAAAAAGGAGCGCACCATGACCCGGGGCAACACCACGGAGGAGGAGGCCCTGGAGCTTATGTCCCGGGCGGACCGCCGGCGGAAATATTACCACAACCAGCATTGCCGGGGTAAATGGGGGGATTCCCGCAACTACGACCTGTGTGTCAACAGCGCCAAGCTGGGGATCGAGGCCACCACCGACCTGTTGGAGGGGTATATCCGCTCCCGCTTCGCTTTGATGTAAAAAAACGGCTGTGACGAGGACTGCCCTCTGTCACAGCCGTTTCACGTTTTCTCCCGCCCAAATGCCTCCCGTACCCCTACCACGATCAGGAAAACTCCAAAGCATTTCCGCAGCAGTTCCACATCCAGTCCCGTGGCCGCCCAGGCCCCCAGGGCGGCGCACAACAGCCCCGCCCCAATCGCGGGCAGGAGGGCCTGTTTTTCCACAAAACCGTTTTTCCAGTGGGCAGGCAGCGCCATCGCCCCGGCCGGCAGAAAATACACCAGGTTGATCCCCTGGGCCAGGGGCTGAGGAAGCCCGGCAAAGGCCGTCATATACACCAGCAGCAGCGTGCCGCCCCCCACCCCAAATCCGGAGAGCACTCCCGTCACCGCCCCCACCACCAGGGGCAAAACCCAGTCGCTCACAGCAGGCTCCTCACTCCCCCGTAGATCAGCAGCAGTCCAAAGGCCCGTTTCAGCCAGGTCATTTTGACCCCCTTGAAGTACTTTCCGCCCAGCCAGCCACCCAGCGTCCCCCCCACAAGGTAGGGCAGGGCAGCCGTCACGTCCAGGCCGCCCCGCAGCAGATAAATCCCTGCCGACAGGGCGCACAGGGGCAAAATCACCGCCACTGAGGTGGCAAAGGCCCGCCGCTGCTCCAGACCGCAAAATCCCGTCAGGACAGGCACCAGCACCGAGCCCCCGCCTCCACCGAAAAAACCGTTGCACAGCCCTGCCGCCGCCCCGGCCGCCAGATAGTGCCATGTGCTCCTCTTCAACGCAAATCCCTCCGTTTCCCAGGTAGTGTGTGGAAAACGGAGGGATTTTATGTATATATCATTCTCTTGCCGCCTGTCTCTTTCTCGCTTTGCGTTCCCTCCAAATAAATCTCAGTGAAAAGAACAGCAGCATGGCCCCCCAAGATGCCGCCTCGGCATAAGGAATGATCTGATTCCCCACCGCTTCTGCCAGGGCATAGGACAGCACAATTCTCAGCGCCAAGGCGCTCACCCCTACCGCACTGGAGAACAGCACGTCTCCCACCCCCTCTAGGTAGCCCCGGAGAGACATAGCCAGTCCGTAAATCGGGTAGAAGATTGAAATACTCCGAAAGAAAGTCCGGCCAATCGCGGTAGACTCTTCCGACACCCCAAACATAGCAATCAGGCTTCCGCCCACTGCAGCAACAAGTACGGCCAGCGCGGCAGTCACCACCACCATCATTCCGCTGCCCACCCAAAGGGCGCGTCTGGCCCGCTCCGGCTCCTGAGCACCCATATTCTGGGCGGCAGCGGTGGAAATCCCCGCGCTCAAATTGGTCACCGGGAGCATGATGACCGTATCCACCCGGTAGGCCGTAGTTATGGCCGCTACTGTAGCCGAACCAAAGCCATTCATAAAATTCTGCAGCACCACACTGCCCAGCGAAGTGATGCTGGACTGGATGGCAATCGGAACACCCAGATAAATTCCCCGCTTCAAGAATTCACCCTTGATCCAGCCGCCTTTTGTCCATGCGGGAAGCCTGAGCCCTCTGCGTCTGGCGGCATAAAACCACATAAACGCCGCCATCATGCCCTGGGCCGCTAAAGTAGCCGCCGCCGCTCCCTTCACTCCCATGCGCAAGGGTCCCACCAATATAACATCCAAGCCCACATTGATCAGGGCAGCCACCAGTACCGCATAGAGCGGTGCCTTGCTCTCCCCCATCCCACGCAAAACGGCAGCATACACCTGGTAGATGGCCACAAAGGGAAGTCCCAGCAGCACGATCTGCAAATATGCCCGTGCCTGGTACACAATATCTTCAGGGGTATGAATAAGCTCCAGCAGCTTTCCCGCCATCAGACTTCCAATTACAGAAATCACCAAAAACGCTCCGCCCAAGGTCAGCACAAAGGTGGACAGCAGCCTTTCCATCTCTGCCCCAGACCCCTGACCATACAGCTTGGCAGCCAGGAGAGAGATCCCCAGCGCCAGCCCCGTGATCGACATAACAAAGAGATTGTTCAGCGCCGTGGTGGCTCCGATGGCAGCCAGCGCCCCCTCGCCCATCAGATTCCCCACTACAAACGCATCGGCCCAGGCATACATCTGCTGCAAAATCCCGCCGAGCACCAGTGGAATGCTAAATTGGATGAGGCTCTTTGCCAATCCACCCCGGATCATATCTCCCGACACACCGCTCACCCCTTTTAAAAGCACCCGAACAGCATCCCCCTCTTCCCGGAATGCGTTCGGGTGTATTCACAGCCATTACAGCATCGGAATGCTCCTATGCCAGCCTGTCTTAAAAGTATTCCGTTTCTTCCATGCACACTAGCTCTGGTAATGGATCATCATGCTCAGTTGTGTCGTCGCCTGTCCGGGATTCTCATAGCAATGAGGCACATCAGCCCGGAAGCGGATGGAGTCCCCCTCTCTCAGGTCATAGTGCTCCTCCCCTACCTGCAGCTCAAGCGTTCCGGTAAACACGGTGATGTACTCCTCCGCTCCCGCCAGATGAGGGCGGGCGGACAATGTTCCTCCTGGTTTTATCACTATACGGTAGGTTTCAAAGAGGTTTCCTTCCTCAAAGGGAAAAATGGGGTAGTTTTCATACCGTCCCTGATCCTCCAGCAAAGGGGTCAGCTCTCCGGCCCGGACCAGGCGCACCTTTTCTCCGTGCCGCTCTACCAGTGATGTAAAAGATACCTTATAGCCGTTGGCGATCTTCCACAGCACTGAGATGGTAGGGTTGACCTCCCCCTTCTCGATCTGGGCCAACATACTCCGGGACACTCCCGTGGCTGCCGCCGCCCCGTCCAGAGTCAGCTTCTTCTCTTCCCGAATCGCTTTGGCGTTTGCGGCCACCACCGATGTTACATCCATTGCCCTCACCTCTTGACAAGATATTGTACTAACAGTATAATATAACAGAAGTCCAAAATACTGTATTTTTTTATCAATATCATATCATCGCAGATAGGAGCTGTCAAATATGTTTCCGTGGTTCTCCTTTCTCACCTACGCCGTCATCACCGCCGCCACCCCAGTCCCA
Organism: uncultured Oscillospiraceae bacterium; assembly: GCA_944383195.1. GTDB lineage: Bacteria > Bacillota > Clostridia > Oscillospirales > Oscillospiraceae > Lawsonibacter. The sequence continues at coordinate 8,002 of CALWOP010000045.1, read as the reverse complement.
AACAACATCATGTCCATGTCCAACGGAGTCCGAAAGGGCTTTCGTGGGGCGCTTCCCTTTAACCTGGGCATTTTGACCGGCTTTTCCATGGTAATGGTCCTGTGCACCCTATTCTGTACCCTGCTGTCCACACTGATCCCAAAAATCAAAACGCCTATGCTCATTCTGGGAGCAGCCTATATGCTCTATCTGGCCTGGGAGATCTTCCGCTCCTCCGGCCTCATCGAGGAGGACCACTCCCGCAGCGGATTTCTTCCGGGGCTTCTCCTGCAATTTATCAACCCCAAAATCTACATCTACTGCATCATGTCCATGGAGGCGTATATCCTGCCTCTGTACAGCAGCCAGCCTCTGACTTTGCTGGTCTTTGACGTGTTGCTGTCCCTCATCGGTTTTGTGTTCACCCTGTGCTGGACAGCGTTCGGCTCTGTGTTCCAGACGCTCTTCTCCCGCCACGCCCGGGTGGTCAACACCATTCTGGCCCTGCTGCTGGTCTACTGCGCCGTGTCGCTCTTTCTGGCCTGAGGGTCAATCGGTAAGCTTATCCAGCAGCAGCTTCAGCTCCTCCAGCTTCTCCTCCGGGCTGCCGGAGGCGGCCGCCTCCCGGACACAGCAGTCCATGTGGGCCCGGAGGACCATGCGGTTGGCCTTTTTCAGGATGGACTGGGTGGCCATGAGCTGGTTGGACACGTCCAGACAGTACCGGTCCTCCTCCACCATCTTCAAAATGCCGTCGATCTGGCCCCGGGCCGTTTTGAGCAGGCGGGTCACTTGGGCGTGATCGGCTTTCATTGGATGGACACCACCTCATACCCCGCCTCGGTCACCGCATTGGTGAGGGTCTGATCGTCCACCTCTTTGGAGAGGGTGAGCGTGGCGGACTTGCCCTCCAGGCTCATCTCCACCTTATCCACCCCATCGATGGCGCTGAGGGCCTTTTCCACCCGGCCGGTGCAGTGGGTGCACATCATACCTTCAATGATCATGGTCTTGTTCATAGCAGATTCTCCTTTTTGTTCTTCCAGATTGGTTTGTTCTTCTATTTCCAGGGGGCAGCTTCCTACACAGGGGGCTGTCCCTTGTTCACTGCGGAACTTGCTCTTGAAAAAGCGCAGACGCAGGGCGTTGCTCACCACGCACACGGAGCTCAGGCTCATGGCGGCGGCGGCAAACATGGGGTTGAGCTGCCACTGAGTCCAGTGGTAAAACACCCCCGCCGCCAGGGGAATGCCAAGGGAGTTGTAGAAAAAGGCCCAGAAGAGGTTTTCCTTGATGTTGCGGATGGTGGCCCGGCTGAGCTCCACCGCCGCCGCCGCGTCCAGAAGGTCGGACTTCATCAGCACGATGTCCGCGCTCTCCATGGCCACGTCGGTGCCCGCTCCAATGGCCAGGCCCACGTCTGCCCGGGCCAGGGCCGGGGCGTCATTGATGCCGTCGCCCACCATAGCCACCTTTTTCCCCGCATCCTGGAGCTGCCGTACCTTGCGCTCCTTGTCCTGGGGCATTACCTGGGCCATCACCTGCGTCACACCCAGCTCTTTTCCAATGGCGTCGGCGGTACGCTGGTTGTCCCCGGTGAGCATGACCACTTCCAGTCCCAGCTGCCGGAACGCGGCCACCGCCGCGGCGCTGGTTGGCTTGGGCGTGTCGGCCACCGCAACAAGACCCAGTACCTGCTTCTCATCGGCAAAGTACAAAGGCGTCTTGCCCTGCCCGGCCAGCTCCTCCCCTTTCTGGGCAAAACCGCCCAAATCCACGCCGTTTTCCTCCATCATGGCCCGGTTTCCGCCCAGGAAACGCTTCCCTCTCAGGGCCGCCCGGACGCCCCGGCCATGAACGGCAGTAAAGTCCTCCACCCGAGCTTGAGGAAGCTGCCGTTTTTTCCCCTCCGCCACAATGGCGGCGGCCAGGGGATGTTCCGAGGGGGCCTCCAGGCAGGCGGCTAAGGTGAGCAGCCCCTCCTCATCCATGTCCTCCCCGGGCAAAATGTCGGTGACCACCGGCTCCCCCCGGGTAAGGGTGCCTGTCTTGTCCAGCACCACCGTGTCCACAGTGTGAAGCTTCTCTAACGCTTCCGCGGATTTTACCAAAATACCGTTTTCCGCACCCTTTCCGGTGCCCACCATAATGGCCACGGGGGTGGCAAGGCCCAGGGCACAGGGGCAGGAGATGACCAGCACGGCCACTCCGGCGGTGAGGGCCTTCGTCCCGTCATAGCCGCTGACCACAAACCAGACAAGGGCGGTCACCGCCGCGATGGCCATGACCACCGGCACAAACACCCCGGCCACCTTGTCGGCCAGTTTGGCGATGGGAGCTTTGGAGGCGGAGGCCTCCTCCACCAGGCGGATCATCTGGGCCAGGGTGGTGTCTTTCCCCACCCGGCTGGCCTCAAAAACGAAATATCCGGATTTGTTCAGGGTCGCCGCAGCCACTTTGTCCCCAGGGCCCTTGTCCACAGGGATGGACTCGCCGGTGAGGGCGGACTCGTCCACGGCGGAGTTTCCCTCCACGATCACCCCGTCCACGGGGATGGACTGCCCCGGCCGGACGGCCACCCTGTCCCCCACCCGCACCTCTTCCACGGGGATTTCTACTTCCGCCCCGTTTCGCAGAACCCGGGCGGTCTTGGGGGCCAGGTCCATCAGACGGGTGATGGCCTCTCCGGTCTTGCCCTTGGACCGGGTCTCCAGGAACTTGCCCAGGGTAATGAGCGTCAGGATCATCCCGGCGGACTCAAAGTACAGATCCATGTGATACCGCTCCACCAGCTCCATGTCCCCATGGCCCAGGCCATAGCCCATCTGGTAGATGGCAAACACGCCGTAGACCACAGCCGCCGCCGAACCCACGGCAATGAGGGAGTCCATGTTGGGCGCCCCATGACAAAGAGTTTTAAATCCCACCTTATAATACTTATCGTTGAGATAAAGGATGGGCAATGTGAGCAGCAGCTGGGTCAAGCCAAAGGCCAAAGCGTTTTCCATTCCCGTGAGGAAGGAGGGCAGCGGCGCCCCCATCATGTGGCCCATGGAGATATAAAAGAGGGGGATCAGGAACACAAAGGACCACACCAGCCGGTGCTTCATGGCAGCCAGTTCCCCCTCCATGCCGCTCGTCCGGTCCTTGGATGGGGCCGCCTTGCCCTTTTCCTCGGGAAGGGACGCCCCATAGCCCGCATCCTCCACCGCTTTGATGATATCCTGGGCGGTGAGATGGCTCTCATCAAACTGGGCCACCATGGAGTTGGCCAGAAGATTGACCTCCGCTTTCTCCACCCCCTCCAGCTTGTTAACCGCTTTTTCCACATGGGCGGAGCAGGCCGAACAGGTCATACCAGTTATGTTGAATTTTTGCTTCATGTTTGTTACCTCTCAAGCTTTCTTGCTCCGCCCATGTAGGGGCGCAACGCGCCCCCGCCGCCAGTGCGGCGCAAATTTGAGCGCAGCGAGAATTTCCGCAGGGCGAATTCACTTCGCCCGAGGATTTTAAATCATAGGGCCCCCAGCCAAACCAGCTTGTTTGGCTGGGAAGCGGAGCAGGCGGAACAGGTCATCCCTGTTATGTTGAATTTCTGCTTCATATACTTCACCAGACTTTCTACTTCCCCGGGAATATACCCCACCCCCGGGGGGTATCTATAGTTTAGAGCGAACGGCCCTATTTGTCAAGGGGAAGAAAAAGCCGCGTCCGGCATACTGTGCGGACGCGGTCACTTTTTCTTATCTCACCAACGCATTCAGGCGTTTTTCAGGAATATAGGGGCGCAGGGACTCCACTCTGGGCAGGGCGGACAGTAGCATCTGTCCCAGGATGAAGCAGGCGGCCAGCTCACCCACGCCCACCGTCACAGCGTTAAAGGCATAGGCAGACCAGAAGCCGGGGCCGAAGCCGGTCTCAAACCAGGCGATCTCCGCACCCACGATAATCATATTGAAAATGACCGGAGGCAGGGAAGCCAGATAGCGGTTGGGCATATGCTGGGTGGCAATGCAGGCCAGCAGGGTCGCCAGAGAACCGCACAGGATATCCAGAGGGTAGGGGGAAAACAGGTTGGCAATGAAGCAGCCCACAAACAGCCCCGGGGTGGCGGCAGGAAACAGGAAGGGCAGCACGGTCATAGCCTCAGAGATGCGCATTTGGATAGCCCCATACTGAGGGATGGGGAGGGCTACGGTCATCACGGCGTACACCGCCGCCAGCACCGCGGCCAGGGTCAGGTTGCGAAGGGACATTTTGGACATAAAAAAACCTCCATTTTTTGTTTAGAGAACGGCCCATGGGCCGAACGAACAGGAAGAAGTTTTCTTTGTCGCGCTGCGGCGGCTCGCTGCTCCGCACGCCTCCACGCTTGGCATTGTCACGCTGCGGCGGCTGCGCGACGCCCGGCTTCCCTCCGTCTCAAACCAAAACCGGCCCGCCCCGGCGGCCCTTGGTTTTGGTTCTCGCTTCGGTCCATCCGTGCTGCTCCGCACGCCTCCGCGCTTCTTCCTGCTTGGACGAGATGGTACAAACTCGTCGCAGGTATCTTACCACACCCCCGCCCCCTTGTCCAGCGAAAAATGGTTGTCCCCAGCCCGCTTTGGTAGTACAATGGGAAAAAATGATCTTTGGAGGTTCGTTTATGGAGGAAACAAAGCCCTTGACCAATCCGGAGCTGCTCGCAGCCGTGGATCGGATGAACCGGGAGCACAGCCGAGAGAGCCGGGAGGCAGTACTGGATCTGGTCATCTCCACAGCCCGCTTTCTCGCCCCGGTGACCATCACCCCCGCTCCCGGCGAAGATGCCGCCGCCCCGGAGACTACCATCCAGTTCCAGCTGCTTCCCAACCAAATGAACCAGCCGTTTTTCCCCGCCTTCACCAGTTGGGAGGAGCTTCGGAAGCTCTGCGGCCCCAAAAATCAGCAGACCCTGGTACTCTCCTTTCCCGACTACGCCAAAATGGTCCTTCAGGACGGCCGGGCGGCAGGCTTTGTCATCGACCCCTTCGGCTGCTGCCTGTCCTTTGACCGGGCCATGATGGAACACTTGGTACAGCGCAGGCAGGAAAAATTCCCTGAATTATAAAAAAGTCCCGGGAACTTACCGTTCCCGGGACTCATTTTGTCAAAAAAACTTCTGTTTGACACTTTTGCTCAGGTGAGGCGGCTACAGCCTTCCAGGGAAACCTCTTCCCTATGGGAAACCAACACCTGACGGTAATCTCCGTTCCCCCAACGAGAGAACGTAATCTCATACCACTGTCCGTCTTTGTCCAGTACCAGCAGTTGTTTTTCCTCCCCGCTCCAGACCTGTTGCTGCTGCCCCACCATGTCCTCCAGCCGCTGGGCCCAGTCTCCCTGAGCCAGATACTCTGTCCATGTTGGCTCAGGGATTGGGATTGGTTTCACCTCGTCCTGATAATCGTATCTGGGGCCGCCGCAGTAGAAAAATACCGCCAGAACAACGGCCAAAATCAAGGAAGCATTCTGAAGCAAAATCCCTCTCGGCTTCCAGTTCACCGCCCGGCGCACCCGCAGGGCGGCGTCGCACTCCCCAAAGGAGGTCACATTCCCCCACAGGTGCCGCCCCGACCCCAGCTCCACCAGAGTCCGTGCATACTCCCGGCGCTCCATGGGCTCCAGCTCCTCCAGCACCGCCTCGTCACAGGCCAGCTCCATGTCCCGGCAGGTGAGCCGGTAGGCCAGCCACAAAATAGGATTCCACCAGTAGAAAGCGGTAAGACCGATGATAATGATGCCCTTGTACCAGGTGTGGTTCAGCTCAATATGCTTCATCTCATGGAGCAGCACCAGACGAAGCCGTTCCTGCGGCAGTCCCTTTTGCAGGCAGATCACATCGCGCACCTTGTCTCCCCGGCCGGTGTCATGTCCCCTGCGGACAAAGCTGGCGGGCAGGTCCTCACACAGGCGCACCGCCACTCCCTTCTCCGTAATGCCGTACTGCTTCATAGTCTCCGCTTCCATCCGCTCCCCCTGTTGTCCCAGCCGCCGCAGCCGCCGCTCCTGCACAGAGCCCCAGATGATGGCGGCCGCAAATACCGTAAGCCACACCACTCCAATCACTGGCAGCAGCCGGTCAAACAGGTCGGAGGGCAGCTGAAATTCCGCGCCGCCGGGCAGCATGAAAGAGGGTGTTTCTTTCATTCCAACGGAAATATACATGGGATAGCTATTAAATCCCTGCTCCATCACCCGTGGGACCACCAAGGCCCGGAAGGTATAGGGAACGGGTATCCACATGCCTAAAAAATCAAAAAGCGTAAACATATATCCCATATACCATCCAATAAACCACAGCCAAACCTGGTGCCGGGGCCGCAGGAGCCTCCCGGTCACCGGCCGCAGCAAGACCAGGGCCCCGAAGGCCAGACCCATGAACAGTCCCACATTCACAATGGTAATTCCTATCCTCCCCAGAAAGGAAAACAGAATGTTCACAGCCTACCCCTCCCTATTTTTATGATCAGCACCTTGCGCTGCTCTGACTTTTCCACCAGACCGCCTTGCCGGTTTTTCAGGCGGGTATCATGACTTATCCAAGCCGGGTATATCCATCGTGGAAGGCTTGCTCCATGGGGTTGGCTCGGCCCAGGTAATATTCCTCCCCATTCCAATAAAAGCCCAGGGAATACCACTGATCCTCCGTATCCAGAACCAGCAGCCGCTCCTCGGCCCGGCTCCAGATCTCCTTGGGCTGCCACTGGGGGTTTTCCAGAAGCTCCTGCGCCTCTTCCACCCAGGCCATGCTCTGGTAATAGGTGTCCCAGTCTTCCGTGGTGGCCTCCACATACCCGCTGGCGCTCACCGGGCCGCCGCAGTAGAAAAACAGCGTCAGTGCCACCGCAAGCATTGCGGACAACCCTGTGCGAGTTTCCCCCCAGCGCTTCCAGACGGCCGCCCGGCGCACCCGCAGAGCGGCGTCACACTCCCCAAAGGAGGTGAGGTTTCCCCACAGCGGTCGCCCCGCCCCCAGCTCCACCAGGGTGTGGGCATACTCCCGACGCTGGGCGGGCTCCAGCTTCTCCAAGACCGCCTCATCACAGGCCAGCTCCATGTCCCGGCAGGTGAGCCGGTAGGCCAGCCACATCACAGGGTTCCACCAGTAAAAGATGGTCTGTACCCCCACGATGATTGCTTTGTACCAGGCGTGGTGGAGGCGGATGTGTTCCATCTCATGGAGCAGGATCAGGCGAAGCTGCTCCTGGGGCAGCTCCTTTTGGAGACAGATGACAAAGCGCACCCCGTCTCCTACGCCATCTTCATGGCCGAAGCGGACAAAGCTGGCGGGCAGGCCCTCACACAGGCGCACCACCACATTGTCTTGAAGGATGCCATATTGGGCCATAGTCTCCCGGTCCATCTTTTCCCCCTGTCGGCCCAGCTGCTGCAGCAGCCGCTCCTGCTTCTTGTTCCAGATGAGGGCGGCCACAAACGTCACGAGCCAAATAACTCCAATCACCACCAGGAGCGTTTCAAACACATCATTGGGAAGGGTGGCTTCCACGCCGCCCGGCAAAAGCAGCGTGGGCCCCTCCCCCGCCTCTTCCAATATGTATAAAGGCATAGCCCGCTCCCCGCCCCGCACCTGCACCCGGGGGATCACCAGGTCCCGGAAGGAAAAGGGAAGGCGAACCACAAGACCTAAAAAATTATAAATTTGGATTAAAAAACCCGCATACCACCCTGCAAACCACAGCCACACCTGATGTTTCGGCCGCAGCAGCCGCCCGGTCACCGGCCGCAGCAGGATCAGGGCCCCAAAGGTAAAGCCCAGGACGATCCCCAGGTTAAGATACAGAATTCCAAATCGTCCCAGTGCCTGAAAGAAGGCGATCATGGCCTATCCCTCCCCCATTTTTTCATCAATGAGGGCCTTAAGCTCCTCCGCTTCCTCTTTTGTCAGCTTGCGTCCGCTCAAAAAGGCGGTCATAAACAGGGACAGGCCGCCCACCCGCTCCACCAGCTCCTCCCCCTGGGCCTGGATGGCAGCCTGACGGGT
>CALWOP010000044.1 GCA_944383195.1 uncultured Oscillospiraceae bacterium | reverse complement strand
CAGTAGTCCTTCCAGTTGGCCAGGCCGTTGGGGCCGTTCACCTGGAACAGCGTGGGGGGATTGCTCTTGGCGATCTCGCTCATCAGGGTAGTCTCATAGGTGCCGGAGGCGGCGGTCACCACGGTGACAGGCACGCCGGTCTCCTGGGTGTAGGCCGCGGCCAGAGCCTGCCACGCCTCATCCTGCTCGGGCTTGAAGTTCAGGTAGTAGACCGCTCCCTTGGAACCGTCGGCGCCGGTGCTGGAGCCGGACGCAGCAGCCCCGGAGCTGCTGGTGCCGGCGCTGGTATTGCCGCCGCAGCCGGCCAGCAGCGTCAGCGCCATGGCGGCGGTCAGGGCCAGAGACAATAGTTTCTTGCTCATTCTGATAATCCTCCTTAAACTCATAAAAAATAAGCTGTCTCTTCGACTGGAAACATTACCGGAATCGTTTCCAGTTTTTCTACTTATGATAATAACCATCTTTTGCAAAATTTGCAAGCAGATTTTGTCATTTCCAACTAACTTTGGCGTTTTCATTAAATTCCACAGCCCCGGTTTGTGAATCCTGTCCAGCTCCCAGGCGCCTGCTGGGGAGAATCTCGCATATTTTCGTTGTCATTTTTGAAACCATCCGCTATAATATAGTAAATATAAAAAGTCCTGTGTAAACTTGGGGTCTTCTCTGCCCCTTAAGGAGGCGCATATCATGAGCAACTATGTGATTTCCATCAGCCGTGAGTTCGGCAGCGGTGGTCGCTTGATCGGGAAGCGCCTGGCCGCCCATTTGGGCATCCCTTGCTATGACCGGACCATTATTCAAAAAACTGCGGAAAAAAGCGGCCTCTCCCCCGACTTTATCGCCCGGGCGGAGGAGCGCGCCCGCAGCCGTTTCCATCTGTCCATCGCTCCCATCGGCATCGGCACGCCCGCCTTTGCCCATCAGGGGGTTCCGGTCAGCCACCAGGCCTTTTTTGCCCAGGCAGAGGTCATCCGGGAGCTGGCCAACGAGGGGCCCTGCGTCATCGTGGGCCGGTGCAGCGACTACGTGCTGGGAGAGCGCCCGGAGTGCCTGAAGGTCTTTGTCTATGCCGACCTGCCCAGCCGCATCGCCCGGTGTGTGGAGGACTATCACATCCCCTCTGACGATATGGAGCGCCGGATCATCCAAATGGACCGGGGCCGGTCCAACTACTATAACTATTATACTGGCCACAACTGGGGCGATATGCGCCGCTATGACCTGACCCTCAACTCCAGCACCACGGGCATCGAGGGCGCTGTGGAGCTCATTTCCACCCTGGTCAAGGCCCGGGCCGCTCTGGACACCCTATGAGTACATCCATACCGCTGACCATTCAGCTCTCCGGTTCACAGGGCAAAACCGGGCGCTATGAGGATGCCCTGCGCTGTCTGGGGGCGTGCCCTTTGCCGGGATACTGCCCGCTGCCCGACCTCAGCTGTGATGGACTTCTTCTCTGCGGAGGGGGAGACCTGGAAAGCACCCTGTTCGGCCAGGAAAACCGGGGCTCCAATCCTCCCGATGTGGATCGTGACCGGGCGGAGCTTGCGCTGTTTCACGCCTTCTATCAGGCGGGTAAGCCCATTTTGGGCATCTGCCGGGGAATGCAGGTCATCAATGTGGCGCTGGGGGGCGATCTGATCCAGGATCTGCCCGCTGACCAACGTGTGTTCCACGGCAATGGGGACGAGGAACTGGTCCACCCCATCCGCAGTTTGGAGGGCTCGCTGCTTCACCAGCTCTATGGCCCCCTGTTCCCCGTCAACAGCATCCACCATCAGGCAGTTCATCGCCTGGGAGAGGGGCTTCGGGCCATCGCCTGGTCGGAAAGCAGCTTTGCCGAGGCCATTGACTGCCCGGGCCGTCCCATTTTCGGGGTGCAGTTTCACCCGGAGCGTATGGCGTTCTCCCATCGTCGCCCCGACACCATTGACGGAGCGCCCATTCTCTCCCATTTTCTGACTCTGTGTCAGCAGGCTGCCGCCCGCTGACCCGCACAACCAGTACAAATGAGGTAACCAATCATGCACAACCGTTTCTCCCGCGTTTCCCTATCCCTGTCCGCCCTGGCGGCGGCCGCCGTCCTGCTGGCCTCCCCCCTTCCGTCCTACGCGCTGACCCAGGAGGCGATCCCCACCCAGCCCCAAAGCCAGGATCAGGCCCCGGCTCCGATCCAGAACAGCCAGCCAGCCGCTACTCTCTTTCCTGCCCAGCCCATTGCTTCTCTGTCCCCTTATCAGCTGCTCCCCAACAGCATCCCGGACTTGGAGGAGCGCTATCTGGCCTGGGGGGAAGCCAATCCCCAGCTTTCTGCTGAACAGGTGGTCCTGGCTGTCAACATCGGCCTGGATAAAGCCTATTATGAGGACACCGATGTGGTGGCCCAGCCGGACAGTCTCACGGTTCTGGTCAACAAATACCACGCTCTGCCCCAGGACTACATCCCGCAGCTGGAAACCCTGGGCTCCCCCTACGGCTCCGGCTCTCTTCGTCCTGAAGCTGCTGCCGCATTCCGGGCCATGGCGGATGCCGCCCGGGCCGATGGCATCTCTTTGCGCAGCGTATCCGCCTACCGCTCCTATCAGCGGCAGGAGAGCGTATATAATCGCTACCTCAGGCAAGACACCCAGGCTTCAGTGGACTCTTACTCCGCCCGGCCGGGCTTTTCCGAGCACCAGACCGCTCTGGCGCTGGACATCAATGTGGCCAGCCTGAGCGCCCACTTTGAGAACACCCCCGCTTACGCCTGGCTGGTGGAGCACTGCGCCGACTACGGCTTCATCCTCCGCTATCCCCAGGGTAAGGAGGACATCACCGGCTACCGCTTTGAGCCCTGGCACTACCGCTATGTGGGCACGGAGATCGCTAAGGCCTGCATGGAACAGGACCTGACCTTTGAGGAATACCTGGCCCAGCAGCCCACCAAGCAGGACTTGCCCCAGACAGGGCCTGTAGAGGGCCTGCCCTGGGTCTGATGACGAAAGAAAAAACCGGACGCCTTCAGGCGTCCGGTTTTCTTATTCCTGAGGCATCTGCTTGGGCAGGGAGTCATCTTCCCTGATCCAGTCTTCCACATGGACCACGCTGTACTCCCGCTGGGTATTCCGAATGACCACCCGCTCGATCCCGGCATTGATGATCATCCTGCGGCACATGGAGCAGGATGTGGCGTCGTGGAGCAGCTCCCCATTTTTCGCCTCCCGTCCGGCCAAATACAGCGTGGCGTTCAGGGTATCCCGGCGGGCGGCGGAAATAATGGCGTTCATCTCCGCATGGACCGACCGGCACAGCTCATACCGCTCCCCGGAGGGGACGTTCATAGCCTCTCTGGTGCAGTAGCCCAGATCCATGCAATTTTTGCGCCCTCTTGGGGCGCCGTTATATCCGGTGGAGACGATCTCATCATTTTTTACGATAATCGCGCCATAGCACCGGCGCAGACAGGTGGACCGCTCCAGCACGGTCTCGGCAATATCCAGGTAATAATTCTCTTTGTCGATGCGATTCACAAACGGCCCCTCCTATGGAACATCTGGTTTATCGACAGTATATCGCATTTTCTTCGTTCCCGCAAGTCCTTTGGCAATCGCCAACTTTTGTCAGAAAACACCCGAAAAGGGATGGAAATTTACATTTTGTTTACGAATGGCTTCTTGACGATTTTCCGGCTGCGCGCTATCATTAATTAAAATCATTCGGCAGGCGGTTGCGCCTGCCGACACTCTCCTCTAAGGAGGCGCGCCTATGATCCGCAACGCGATTCAACGCTTTATGTATGGCCGATATGGAAACGATTCCTTGAATCTGTTTTTTATCGTCCTCTATCTCTCCCTGTATCTGCTCTTTGCTCTGACCCACCTGGAGATCTTCTATTGGGTCTCTCTGGTGCTGGTCTTCGTTTCCCTGTTCCGCCTGCTCTCCCGGAATATTCCCGCCCGCCGGAAAGAAAACGCCCAGTTTATGCGCCTGGCCGGCCCAGTCATCCAGTGGTTCCGCTTTCAGCGCACCATTCACCGGGACAAGGATCACCGCTATTTTAAATGCCCCAACTGCGGCCAGCAGCTGCGTGTCCCCCGGGGCAAAGGTCGCATTACCGTCACCTGCCGCAGCTGCGGCGCCAGCTTTCAGGAAAACAGCTGATTCTCCCCCTGCCGACACTGCGCGGCAGGGCTTTTTTGTGGAAAAGCCTTTCTTTTGCCCGGAAATATGGTATACTATTTGATGTGCCGTCGGTCTTTCCCAGGCACTTCAGAACTACGGAAAAGGAGACCGTTTCTATGTCTGCCAATTATGATGTCGCCATTTTAGGCTGCGGCGAGGCCGGTATCTTTGCCGCCTACGAGCTTGCCCATCTCCGCCCTGAGCTGAAGATCCTTGCCCTGGACCAGGGGCAGGATATTTACCACCGGAGCTGTCCCATCGTAGCGGGCAAGGTGCGGGAGTGTATCCACTGCCCCGTCTGCCATACCATGTGCGGCTTCGGCGGCGCAGGCGCGTTCTCCGATGGAAAATTCAATTTTACCACCCAGTTCGGCGGCTGGCTCACCGATTTTATGGAGCCCGGCAAGGTCATGGAGCTCATTGATTACGTGGACTCTATCAATGTCCTCCACGGCGCCACCACAGAGTACTTCTCCACCGCCACCCCCGAGGCCAAGGCTCTGGAGCGCCGGGCCCTGGCCTATGACCTCCATCTGCTCCAGGCCCGGTGCAAGCATCTGGGCACGGAGAACAACCTGCGCATCCTCACCAACATCTATGAGGGTCTTCAGGATAAGCTGGAATTTCGGTTCAATACCCCTGTGGCTTCCATCGCACAGGCCGATGGGGGCTACCGGCTGTGTCTGAGCAACGGCGGGGAGATCTCCTGCCGGTATCTCATCGCCGCCCCCGGCCGCTCCGGGGCGGAGTGGTTCTCGGAGCAGTGTAAGCAGCTGGGTCTGGAGCTGCTGAACAACCAGGTGGATATCGGCGTGCGGGTGGAGCTGCCTGCCGCCGTTTTTGAGCACATCACCGACGTGGTCTATGAGTCCAAGCTGGTCTATCGCACCAAGCAGTACGGGGACCAGGTGCGCACCTTCTGTATGAACCCCTACGGCCATGTGGTGGCGGAAAATGTGGAGGGCATCAATACGGTCAACGGCCACTCCTATGCCGACCCCGCCCTGCGCAGCGAGAACACCAACTTTGCCCTGCTGGTGTCCAACCGCTTTACCAAGCCCTTTAACGAGCCCTACCGCTACGGCAAGCACGTGGCCTCCCTGAGCAATATGCTGGCCGGGGGCGTGCTGGTTCAGCGCTTTGGGGATCTGGTGGGAGGCCGGAGAACCAACGAACACCGGATGAGCAAGTCCTTTGTCCGGCCCACCCTCACCGCTGCCGTCCCTGGCGACCTTTCTCTGGCCCTGCCCAAGCGGCAGCTGGACAACATCATTGAGATGATCTACCAGCTGGACAAGCTGGCCCCCGGCACCGCCAACTACGACACCCTGCTCTACGGCGCCGAGGTCAAGTTCTATTCCGCTCGGCTCAGCCTGTCCCAGGACCTGGAAACTGCCCTGCCCGGCTTTTTTGCCGCTGGCGACGGAGCCGGGGTCACCCGTGGTCTGGCCCAGGCGGGCGCCTCCGGCGTCCAGGCCGCCCGGGCCGTTGCCGCCCGCCTCTCCTGAGACACCCTTTCTTTTCTCCTCAATGCGCCGCCGCACCCCAGTGGGAGCGGCGGCGTTCCTGCAAAATCACCCCACACTTGCAGATCTCTCTTTTTTTACTTTTATTGGAATTATTATGGGACAGTTCCCTATACACATTTTTCTTCTCCCCCGCCGCTGGAGCTCTCCCCCGGCTTTTCCACTGTTTCCACGGGTTCTCCACATTCTCCACAGAGTTTTCCACATTGGATTCTGGAAACTTTCCAGCCCTGTTTGCACCCCTGCCGGTTTCCATAATTTCTGTCAAGAATAAATTTTAAACAAACTTTACCAAAGGCTGTTTTGCAGGAAAATCTGCTTTTCCTGTCGATTTTTGAAAGGAGCCCTGTCCATGTCCACTGCCACTGACACCATTGCCGCCATCTCCACTCCGCCCTTCCCCGCCGCCATCGGCATTCTCCGCCTGTCCGGCCCCCTTGCCCTGGAGATCGCCCAGCGGCAATTTCGTCCCCTGGGTTCCAAGCCCCTGCTGGACCACCGCCCCCGGGAGCTGGTATTCGGCGACCTTCTGGACAGCGGCGGGCAGCCCATTGACCGCTGCCTTTGCACCTTCAGCCGGGGCCCAGCCAGCTACACCGGGGAGGACACGGCGGAATTTCAATGTCACGGCTCCCCCATGGTCCTGTCTCTGGGGCTGGAGGCCCTGTTTTCTCAGGGCGCCCGCCAGGCCGGGCCGGGAGAGTTCACCCGCCGGGCCTTTCTCAACGGCCGTCTGGATCTGGCCCAGGCAGAGGCCGTGGGGGACCTGCTGGAGGCCCGCAGCCGGGAGGGGGCCCGCCACGCGGCCGGGCAGCTCACCGGCGCTCTGTCCCAAAAAATCGCAGACATCTATTCCGCCCTGGTGGACGTGATGGCCCATTTCCACGCGGTGCTGGACTACCCTGACGAGGATATCGACCCCTTCCGCATGGAGGAGCTCTCCCAAACGCTGGGTGCCCAGCGGGAGGCTCTGGACGCCCTGCTGGCCACCTGCCGCCGGGGCCGGCAGCTGACCCAGGGGCTCTCCTGCGCCCTGGTGGGGCGGCCCAACGCGGGCAAGTCCTCCCTGCTAAACGCCCTGGCCGGCTATGACCGGGCCATCGTCACCGACATCCCCGGCACCACCCGGGACACCCTGGACGTCTCCCTGGAGCTGGGCGGACTTCCCGTGCGCCTAATTGATACCGCCGGCCTGCGGGACAGCAGCGACCCCATCGAGCAGCTTGGCGTGGAGCGCAGCCGCAGCGCCATGTCTGAGGCAGAGCTCATTCTGGTCCTGTGGGACAGCTCCCTGCCCGTTACAGATGAGGATGAAGCGCTTCTCTGCCAGGCTATGAAGCTGGCCCCCACCATCCTGGTGTGGACCAAGGGGGACCTCCCCTCCGCTCCGGTGCCTTTCCCCCATCTCGACCCCATGCCCCCCGTGGTGACCATCAGCGCCAAGACGGGCCAGGGGCTTCAGGAGCTGGAGGACGCCGTGGCCGCCCTCTTCCCCCGCCATGAGGACATCCCCTACGGCCAGCTGCTCACCAACCAGCGCCAGGAGGAGGCCGCCCGCCGGGCCCGCCAGGCGGTGGCCCGGGCGGAAGATGCCCTGCTGGCCGGGGTCACCCCCGACGCCCTGCTCACCGATGTGGAGCAGGCCCTCCAGGCCCTGGGGGAGCTGACGGGACAGTGTGTCCGGGAGGACGTGACCGACCGGATCTTTTCCAAGTTCTGCGTGGGAAAATAAAAAAGAGGGACCCAGTTCAGGTCCCTCTTTGGGAAAGCTCTCTTATGCCAGGGCAGCAGTGATGATAGCCATGGAGTAGCTCCCACAAAATGCGCCGCATTTTGTGGGAACCCTCAGTTATGTCAATGCTCGGACGGAAGTGAATTCCGCCCTGCGCAAATTCTCCGCTGTGCTCCGAATTTACGGCGCTAGCGCCGCCCCATCTTTCATGGGGCCAGGAGGTCTACTCCATGGCCAAAAAGAAAAGAGGGACCCAGTTCAGGTCCCTCTTTGGGAAAGCTCTCTTATGCCAGGGCAGCAGTGATGATAGCCATGGAGTAGACCTCCTGGGCATTACAGCCGCGGGACAGGTCGTTGATGGGGGCGTTCAGGCCCAGCAGGATGGGGCCGTAGGCCTCAAAGGAGCCCAAACGCTGGGCGATCTTGTAGCCGATGTTGCCGGCGTTGATGTCGGGGAAGATAAAGGTGTTGGCGTAGCCGGCCACCTTGGAGCCCTTGCACTTGGTCTGGGCCACACGGGGGGAGACGGCGGCGTCAAACTGCAGCTCGCCCTCGATGGGCACATTGGGCATAGCCAGCTTGGCCTTCTCGGCGGCGTTGCGCATCTTGTCCACATCCTCGCCCTTGCCGGAACCGAAGGTGGAGTAGCTGAGGAAGGCGACCTTGGGGTCGATGCCGAAGATCTTGGCACAGGAGACAGTCTCAGAGGCGATCTCCACCAGCTCGTCCTCAGTGGGCTTGATGTTGATGGCACAGTCGGCCATGGCCAGCACATCGTTGTCGCCGGTGGCGGAAGGACGCACCAGAATGAAGCAGGAGGAGACGATGGAGTTGCCGGGCTTGGTCTTCACCAGCTGCAGGGCGGGACGGACGGTATCGGCGGTGGAGTAGGTAGCGCCGCCCAGCAGAGCGTCAGCCTCACCCATGGCCACCAGCATGGTGCCGAAGTAGTTGCCCTTCTTCAGCATAGCGCGGCACTCGTCGGCAGTCATCTTGCCCTTGCGCAGCTCCACCATACGCGCCACCATGGCCTCCATATCCTCATAGGTCTCAGGATCAATGATGATAGCGCCCCGGATATTGAAGCCCGCCTCCTCGGCAGCGGCCAGGATCTCCTGCTCATTGCCGATGAGAATGGGGGTCAGGAACGTACCGGACAGCAGACGGGCAGAGGCCTCCAGAATGCGGGGGTCGGTGCCTTCGGTAAAGACGATCTTGCGGGGATGGGCTTTCAAAATTTCGATGAGTTTTTTAAACATGAATATTCCCTCCAACTCAAAAAATAGGTGCGGCAGCACACCTCTTTCTGGTGTTAATCCTAGCATTTCCCGTGTTAAATTGCAAGGGAAATACCATGGTTTTCTTCACTGGATCGATGAAATTTTCCCGGTCCGCGGCAAACTATTTTTGATTTTTCTCTTTACGGGGCGTATTGCTTTCAGTTATACTATACAAAGTGTATTTCCGTGTCCTTTCCGGAGGCGGCCTCCCCCCTCCGGCCAGTAATCGTTGAGGTGAGAAAGTTTGAACGCAGAATTTCCCCGCACCCTTTCCCTGCTGCGTCAGGAGAAAGGCGTCAGCCAGCGCACCGCCGCCACTGCCCTGGGCATCTCCCAGGCGCTGCTCAGCCACTATGAAAACGGCATCCGGGAACCGGGGCTGTCTTTTGTGGTCAAGGCCTGTGACTATTATGGCGTATCCGCCGACTTTTTATTGGGCCGCACTCTGAGCCGGGACGGCACCACCATCGCCGCCGAGGAGCTATATGACCTCAGCGACGAAAAGGGCAACTCCCTGAAGGGGAGCGTACTGGCTATGCTGTCCAAAAAGCTGTTGGTCAATTCCATCGGCGCCCTGTTTGACCTGCTGTCCCGGACGGGCAGCCGGGATGCCATTCAGGCCAGCGCCAATTATCTGTCCACCGGGGTGTATCAGATCTACCGCCGGCTCTATCAGGCCAGCCCCGGCTATAATCCCGATTTCTTTTCCGTCTCGCCCCGCCACTTTGAGGCCGGTCTGGCGGATGCGGACATGAAGTGTGACCTGGCCGAGCTGGAGGATGCTCTGGCCGCCCACGCCAAGGAAAAGGGGCCCATTCCCGATATGAGCCACGAGGCTCTGGCACAGAACTATCCCGTTCTCTATCAGTCCCTTTACCAGCTCATCCACGGAGCCGGCGAGCGCATAAACGGCCTGATGGCCGCCCGGCACAGCAAATAATTCTCGGGCGAAGTAAATTCGCCCTGCGAAAATTCTCCGCCTGCGGCTGTGAATTTGCGGCGCTTTCTGCGCCGCCCCATTTGTTATGGGGCCCCGGGTGGATTTTCCCAAGGAGGAATATCATTTTATGACCGACCAATCTAAAATTCGTAACTTTTCTATCATTGCCCACATTGACCACGGAAAATCCACCCTGTCCGACCGGCTCATCGAGCTGTGCGGGGCAGTGACGGAGCGTCAAATGGAGTCCCAGCTGCTGGACAACATGGACCTGGAGCGGGAGCGGGGCATCACCATCAAGGCCCGTGCCGTGCGTCTGGATTACCAGGCCCAGGACGGGGAAATTTACCATCTCAATCTTATCGACACCCCGGGCCACGTGGACTTTAACTATGAGGTCTCCCGTTCCCTGGCCGCCTGTGAGGGCGCCGTGCTCATCGTGGACGCCTCCCAGGGCATCGAGGCCCAGACCCTGGCCAACACCTACCTGGCCATGGAGCACGACCTGGAGATCCTGCCCGTCATCAACAAGATCGACCTGCCCGCCGCCGACCCCCAGCGGGTCAAGGAGGAGGTAGAAAACATCCTCGCCCTCCCCGCCCAGGACGCCCCGGAAATTTCCGCCAAGCAGGGCATCAACATCCCCGCCGTTCTGGAAGACATCGTCCACAACATCCCCGCCCCCACCGGCGACCGGGAGGCCCCTTTGAAAGCCCTGGTCTTTGACAGCCAGTATGACCCCTACGTGGGCGTCATCGTCTACTTCCGCATTATGGAGGGCACCCTGAAAAAGGGCATGAACGTGAAGATGATGGCCTCCGGGGCCAGCTATCAGGTGCTGGACTGCGGCTATCTCAAACCCCTGGGTATGGAGTCCTGCGGGGAGCTGACCGCAGGCGAGGTAGGCTGGTTCACCGCCTCCATCAAAAACGTGAAGGACACCCGGGTGGGCGACACCATCACCGGCGTGGAGCGCCCCGCTGACGAGGCCCTCCCCGGCTACCGCCCCGCCCAGCCCATGGTCTACTGCGGCATCTACACCGAGGACGGCTCCAAATACCCCGATCTGCGGGACGCTCTGGAAAAGCTCCAACTCAACGACGCCTCCCTGTCCTTTGAGCCGGAGTCCTCCGTGGCCCTGGGCTTCGGCTTCCGCTGCGGCTTTCTTGGAATGCTCCACATGGAGATCATTCAGGAGCGCTTGGAGCGGGAGTTTGACCTGGACCTGGTCACCACATTGCCCTCCGTCATCTATGAGGTCACGAAAACAGACGGTACTGTGGTCCGGGTGGATAACCCCCACAACTACCCCGATCCCGGCTCCATTGCCGAGGCCCGTGAGCCCTATGCCAAGGTGTCCATCATCTCTCCCCCGGACTATGTGGGCAACATCATGCCCATGTGCCAGGAACGCCGGGGCATCTTCAAAGATATGCAGTATCTGGACACCAACCTGGTGGAGCTGCACTACTCCATGCCCATCGGCGAGATCATCTATGACTTCTTTGACGCCCTGAAAGCCCGCACCAAGGGATATGCCTCCCTGGACTATGAGCTGGAGGGCTATGAAAAGAGCGACCTGGTAAAGGTTGACCTGCTGCTCAACGGCGACCAGGTGGACGCGCTGAGCTTCATCGTCCACCGGGAGAAAGCCTATCCCCGTGCCCGGCGAATCTGCGAAAAGCTGAAAGAAAACATTCCCCGCCAGCTCTTCGAGGTGCCCGTCCAGGCGGCCATCGGCGGCAAGATCATTGCCCGGGAAACGGTGAAGGCCATGCGCAAGGACGTGCTGGCCAAGTGCTACGGCGGCGACATCACCCGAAAGAAGAAGCTGCTGGAAAAGCAAAAGGAAGGCAAGAAGAAAATGCGTACCCTGGGCACCGTTCAGCTGCCCACCGAAGCCTTTATGGCTGTGCTTAAGCTGGACGAAGAGTAAGAACATTTTCTTCTGCCTTCCTCGGGGCCCCGCACAGCGGGGCGGCGCTTGCGCCGTAAATTCGGAGCAAAACGGAGAATTTGCGCAGGGCGGAATTCACTTCCGCCCGAGCATTGAAAAAAGAGGGAACCCACACGGACTGGTCCGTGTGGGAACAGGCAAGAAGAAAATGCGTACGTTGGGCACCGTTCAGTTGCCCAACGAAGCCTTTATGGCTGTCCTCAAATTGGACGAGGAGTAACGGGGCCGCCGCAGGCGGCACCTCTCCCGTCAAAGCTAGCGCAGCGGGTTTGACGGGAAAAGGAGAAGCAAGGAAATGCAGCGAGAAGTGCCTGTCAGGGCGCTGCGAGCAGAATAGACTTTGCTTCGACGCCATGGCTGTCCTCAAGCGGGACGAGGAGTAAAAATTATGGGGCGGCCCATTTGGGCCGCCCTTTTTTATTCATATCCCCTCCCCCTCCTCCATAGGATGGAGATAGGACAAGGAGGGATGGAATTATGACAAACCGTGAGGAACGAACGCCAGGAATATTTGGCCCTGGTCTGCGGCCTGTGGTAACAGTGGCACTGCTGCTGACCGCCATCCTGTTTTTTCTCCCCCTGCTGACCCTGAACGGAGAGCCTCTCTACCAAAAAGAGGAGACAAGCTCAGAATCAGAGGGCGCCACCCTCCCCATTGACCGAACCATCACCACCGCCTCTGCCCGGGACAAGGGGCGGGCGGTACGGCTGAAAACGGACGACGGCCAAGTGGTAGAACTGACCATGGCGGAGTATCTGTGGGGCGTGGTGGCGGCGGAGATGCCCGCCTCCTTTGAGGAGGAGGCGCTGAAAGCCCAGGCCTGCGCCGCCCGGACCTACACGGTCACCCGCCAGAACCACCCCTCCGACAAGCACCCGGACGCGGACATCTGCGGCGACAGCACCTGCTGCCAGGCCTATATCGACCGGGCCGACGCGGAGGCCCGGTGGGGGCTCAACGCCCAGGAGTATGCAGAAAAAATTGAACGGGCCGTGGCCGGTACGGACGGCCTGGGTATCCTCTACAACGGCCAGCCCATCCAGGCGCTGTTTTTCTCCTCCGCCGCGGGGAGAACCGTGGACGCGGTAGAGGTCTGGGGCAACTCTGTGGACTACTTAAAGAGCGTGGACAGCCCTGAGGGGGACGAGGTGCCCAATTACCACACCCAGGCTGTCTTTTCCGCCGACCAGGTAAAATCCCTCACTCTGGCCGCCTACCCCGGAGCGGACCTGTCCGGAGAAGCCTCCGGCTGGTTCGGCCAGGCCAGCCGGAACGAGGGCGGCGGGGTCATTTCCATTCCCCTGGGCGGCGTGACCCTTACAGGAAGCCAGGTGCGCTCCCTGTTCTCCCTGCGCTCGGCCACCTTTACGGTATCTTATGGGGATGGAAACTTCACCTTTGAGGTCACCGGCTACGGCCACGGGGTGGGCATGAGCCAGTACGGCGCCAACGCCATGGCCAAGGAGGGCAGTTCCTTTGAAGACATCCTCACCTGGTACTATACCGGCGCTCACGTAGATGCCCTGTGGTAAGTATTTTTCCGGGGACTTCCTTTCCTATGGGGGCGGAGGTCCCCGTTTTTTCGCAAAAACCTGCCTGGGGGGCCAGGAATAAATCTTGACATCAAAGCTGGTTGCCTTTACAATATAAGCAGGACAAATATGAAAAACTTTGGGGATGTTTTTCAGTTGTCGCAAGGGTAAAGGGGCCTCCCTCGCTCCGCGCTCTTGCGGCTTTTATCTGCACTTTTCGCGGCTGTCCGCCGCAGCAACTTAACTTTTTGGAGGTGTAACAGACCAAAATGGAATTTTTGCCCTATATCATCGAGGCGATCATTTGCATCGCCGTTGCCGGTGTAGTAGGTGCTCTGTTCGGTTGGAATCGGCGCAAGGCCACTGCGGAGCGTGAAATCGGCTCCGCGGAGGATGAGGCCACCCGCATTGTAAACGAGGCTTATAAAAGCGCGGAAAACAAAAAGCGCGAAGTGCTGTTGGAGGCCAAGGAAGAAATTCTGAAAGCCAAAAACGACTACGAGCGTGAGGAGAAGGAGCGCCGGGCCGACCTGCAAAAGCAGGAGCGGCGCCTGCAGCAGAAGGAAGAAAACCTGGACCGGAAAACCGAAAACATCGAAAAGAAGGAAGAGCAGCTCTCTTCCAAGCTCGCCAAGCTGGACGCCAGCCAGGCTCAGGTGGACGAGCTGAAACAGAAACAGACCGAGGAGCTGGAGCGCATCTCCGGCTTTACCGCCGCTGAGGCGAAGAATTACCTGCTCAAGCAGCTGGAGGAGGACGTCACTCACGAGTCGGCCATGAAGATCAAGGAGATCGAGGCCCGGTTCAAGGATGAGGCCGACACCAAAGCCCGGGAGATCATCTCTCTGGCCATCCAGCGCTGCGCCGCGGACCATGTGGCTGAGGCCACCGTTTCCGTGGTACCCCTGCCCAACGACGAAATGAAGGGCCGGATCATTGGCCGTGAGGGCCGCAATATCCGCACCCTGGAGACCCTCACCGGCGTGGACCTGATCATTGACGACACGCCTGAGGCCATCACCGTTTCCTGCTTCGACCCCGTCCGCCGGGAGATCGCCCGGCTGGCTCTGGAGAAGCTCATTCTGGACGGCCGCATCCACCCCGCCCGCATCGAGGAGATGGTGGAGAAGGCCAAGCGCGAGGTAGACGCCGTCATCAAGGCCGAAGGCGAGCGGGCTATCTTTGAGACCAACGTCCACGGCCTGCACCCGGAGCTGGTGAAGCTCCTGGGCCGGATGCGCTACCGCACCAGCTACGGTCAGAACGTGCTCAACCACTCCATCGAGGTTTCCCATGTGGCCGGCCTGCTGGCCGCCGAGATCGGCGCCAATGTGGCCGAGGCCAAGCGCGCCGGTCTGCTCCACGACCTGGGCAAGTCCATCGACCATGAGGTGGAGGGCTCCCACGTGCAGATCGGCGTGGAGCTGGCCCGGAAGTACCGGGAGAGCGAGAACGTCATCCACGC
>CALWOP010000043.1 GCA_944383195.1 uncultured Oscillospiraceae bacterium | reverse complement strand
CTCTCCAGGGAACGACCCACCATGGCGGTGATCAGCTCGTTCATGTTGGTGTCCTTGGCGCTCTTGGTCATGACCAGATTGCCGTCACGAAGCACCGAGATCTCATCGCAGATCTCAAAGATCTCGTCCATTTTATGGGAGATATAGATCAGCGAGATCCCCTGGGACTTCAGCATCCGCATCATTTCAAAGAGCTTATCCACTTCCTGCACAGTCAGAGAGGAGGTGGGCTCATCCAGGACGATTACTTGGGAATTGTAAGAAATTGCTTTGGCAATTTCACACATCTGTCTCTGAGAAACAGACATATTCCGCATAGGCTGGGTCAGATTGACGGTCATTCCAAGCTTGCGGAACAGCTCGGAAGCCTTCTTTTTCATACTGCTCTCGTCAACCATCCCGCCGGTGGTGGTGGGATAGCGGCCCAGGAACAGGTTGTCGATCACGTTCCGCTCCAGGCACTGGTTCAGTTCCTGGTGAACCATGGCGATTCCGTTTTCCAGGGCATCCTTGGGACCGGAAAAGCTGATTTCCTTCCCGTTTAAGTAAATTTTTCCCTCATCCTTTTGGTAAGTGCCGAACAGGCACTTCATCATGGTAGACTTACCGGCGCCGTTTTCGCCCATCAGTCCCATGACCGTTCCGCGTTTTACATCCAAGTTAATATGGTCAAGCACCCGGTTTCGGCCGAAAGACTTGCTCATACCGCGGATTGACAGGACAATATCGTCTTTCGCATCTGCCATTCTCGTTACTCCCGTTTATCCATATTAGCAGTTTCAGCGAAAACTCTGATTCTGCCGGATTCTTCTTTAAAATTGCTGTTAGGGAGAATTCCTTCCGCCGAACGGAGAATTCTCTCTTCCGAACGGAGAATTCCTTCTCCCTAACAGCAAGACGTTATTGATTCCTTACTTGGGAATCCCAGCCCTTTCGGGCGTTGAAATTACTGGGCCAGAATGCCAGTGTAGGAGGCCGCGTTGTCGGTCTTCACCATGTTGATGGCGAAAGCGTCATAGGCGCCGGGGTTGGACAGACGGTTGGTGATGTTGGCCTCGGTCTGGCCGTCGCCGCCGATGTACTCAACCTTCAGGTTCAGCAGATCGTCGTAGTTCTGCAGCAGGGGCTGATAGGTGGCGCTGAGGAAGTTATCAGCAGCGTTGTAGATGTTCAGCCACACGCTCTTCTCGGGGTGTTCGGTAGCATCCAGCTGGTTGGAAACAGGCTCATAGACCTTGGTGGAGTCCAGGAAGTTCTCATAGTTCTCAGCGGTCACGGCCACGTTCAGAGCGTAGTAGGAGCGCTCGTCAGCGTTGTAGTAGTACACGTCGGAGCTGAGCACGTTGCCAGCGTCGTCAGCGGTGCCAATGCCGGTATCCACGTCCACGCCGTCCAGAGCGTTGCGCAGCACGCGCAGGGTCAGGTAGGCCTGCACGTCAGCGTGCTGGCTGATGGTGCCGCCGTAACCTTCGGCGATAGCGGCCACGGCGTCGGCGTTGGCGTCATAACCAAAGGTGGGAACATTGTTGGCCTTGGACCAGGCGTTGAACATGGACATACCCATGCCGTCGTTGTTGGAAGCAACAACATCGATCTGCTCGCCGAAGGAGGCGGACCAGGTGCCGATGGCGTTGCCGGCGGTGGCGGCGTCCCAAGTGGCGCCGGCGGAGTTCTTCATCTCCTGAGAAGCCAGCTCACGGACGATGTAGGTCTTGCCGTTCACTTCCAGAGTGCCGTCCTGCACGGCAGTGGCGGAGCCGTCGGCGTTGGTGCCCACGGGATCGCTGACAATGGCGCCGTCCTTCTCAATGGCAGTGCCCAGAGCGGAACGGACACCGCGGGTACGGGCGATGGAGTCGTTGTGGCCGATGTCGCCGATGGCCAGAACATAGCCGATGATGCCGTCGCCGTTGCGGTCAATGGTGTCGATGTTGGCCTTAATGTAGTCCAGGATCATGGTGCCCTGCAGCTCGGCGCCCTGGTTGGCGTCGAAGCCCACATAGTAGGTGTCCTTGTTGAAGCTCAGAGCGGTCATGTCCAGCTCGCCGGTGGAGCTGTTGGAGGGCTGGCGGTTGAACCAAACCAGGGGCTTATCCTTGTTGGCCACAGTGCCGGTCTGGGCAGAGCTGGTAGCGCTGCTGGCGCTGCCGGCGCTGCCGGAAGAGGCCTGGGAAGTTCCGCCGTTTCCGCCGGAGCAGGCCACCAGGCTCAGAGCCATAGCGGCCGCGAGGGTCAGTGCAAGAGCTTTTTTCATAGCAATTCTCCTTTTCATAAAACCGTTTAAATGGGATGTTCGCGCCCATTTAACGCTAATTTAATGTTAGAAGAACCTGTCCTGAAAAGCAAGGGGAAAAATTACCGAAAGAGGGGCAAAATTTTATCCAGACTCAACAGTGTGCAAAAAATCCCCCGCCGCTTTTTGTCTATTTTGCCTAATCCATGTGTTGTTCAAAGGCAAAAAGCGCCTTTTGACTGTCCATGGTAAAGAGATTTTCCCGGTCCACGACCTGAGTGGAGGTATCCACTGTGGGCTTAAGATCGCCCCCCTGGCCCGACAGCAGCTTATAGGCGCTCTCCACGCCCAGATAGCCCATGGCATAGGGATTTTGAACCACCAGCGCATCCACGCTGCCCTCCTGGAGGCCGTCTACGGTACTGACGTTGGAATCAAATCCCACCAAAAATACGTCCTCAGACAGCCCCAGCTCTTCCACCGCCTGGGCGGCTCCCACGCTGGTAGGCTCATTAAAGGCCAGCAGGACATTGATCTGGGGGTGCTCCTTCAAAAGCGCGGCAGTGTCCCGCCGGGCATAGTCCGCCTGGGCCAGTGTATTGATCACCGCTGTCACCTGGGAGCGGCCGCTCTGCTCAAACACATCCAGCGCCCCCCGCTCCCGCTCCTGACCATTGGCGCTGCTGATGTCATAGTTGACGATCCCCACCCGCAGCGGCCCATCCACCCGATCCAGGGCGGCCTGGGCCGCCATCTGGCCGGCGGCATAGTTGTCGGTGCCAATATAGGTGCTCACCGCCTGGGAGTCCACGCTGCTGTCGATGGCCACGATTTTTACGCCGCTGCGGGCGGCATCGTCAATGGCCGTGGCGTTATTCTCATAGTCGATGGCGGAAAACACGATGGCTTCCGCCCCTGTCTGGGCCGCTTCGGAGACCATACGGTTCTGCGTCTCATAGTCCTCCTCCGTCTCCGGCCCCATGATGCTCAGATCCAGATTATACTCTGTGGCGGCAGCCCTGGCCCCAGCAAAGACGGAAAGCCAAAACTCTGTTTCGGTGGACTTGGCCACAAGGGCCACCGCGTGCCGTGTGGAAGAAGTACCATCTGCGGAACAGGCACACAGACAGACCAGCGCCGCCAGCACCCAGAGGACAGCGCGCCTATTTCCCTTCATAGTCTCCCTCCCGTATCTTGGGCATACGGATCTCCACACAGGTCCCCACATCCGGTTCACTGGTAATATGAAGCCCATACTGCTTTCCAAAGTAAATTTCCAGCCGGTCGTTCACGTTCTTGATGCCGATGCCCGTCCGGTCCTTGGGCCCGTGCTGCATGATGGACTCGATCTGCTCCGGCGTCATGCCCACGCCGTTGTCCCGCACAAAGAACAAAATGTCCTCCCCATCCTGGCACACCCGCACCTCAATGCTCCCCTCTTCCACCAGCAGGTCCAGGCCGTGGTTGATGGCGTTTTCAATGATGGGCTGGAGGGTGATCTTATTGCAGTAATAGTCCAGACACTCCGCTTCCACGTCAAAGGAGTAGGTAAACTGATTCTTATAGCGGTATTTCTGGATCTGCAAGTAGCTCTCCGCGTGTTCGATCTCCTTGGCAATGGGGATGAGCTCATGGCCCCGGCTGATGCTGATGCGGAAAAGCCGGGCCAGGGCGTGGACCATCTTCACCGCGTCCGCGTTGCGGCCCTGCTCACACATCCAGGCGATGGAGTCCAGGGTGTTATAGAGAAAATGGGGGTTGATCTGTGCCTGGAGCGCTTTCAGCTCCGTTTTGCGCAGATTGATCTCCTCCTCCCGCACCGTGGTCATCAGCTGCTGGATGCGCAGCACCATGTGCCCGAAGGATGCGGACAGCTCCCGCACTTCTCTCGCCCCGCTCACCGGCCGGTAGGTAAAGTGATCCGCGTCCGTCTCAAAGCTCTCCATGGCGGAGGCCAGCCCCCGCAGGGGCCGCCCCAGCATACGGGAGAGCAGCCAGCTGGTGAGCAGGGCGGCGGCCAGCAAGATCCCGGCCAGCAGGAAAGACAGCCGGATCATCTCATGGACGTTGCGGTTGACCAGCTCATCCACATAGCTCACGCCCACGATCCGCCAATCGCTGCCCGCCACGCTGGTGATGCAGTAGATCACAGTATCATCGGCATAGTCGCCGTCCTCCAGAGCCGCCAGCGCCGAGGTATTTTCCGACTTCAGCCCCGCATAGAGCAGCTGCTGCTGGGGGTGGTACACGATATTCCCCTCTTTGTCCATTAAAAAGCAGTAACCCCGCTGCCCGATGCTCACATTATTGATGTAACTGGAAATGCTGGAAAAGCTCAGGTCCAGGGACACCCACGCCGCCTCCCCGTCCTGGGCCAAAGGCGCGGTCATGGTGACCACCCAGGGATAATACCCCTCAAAAATTGTCTCCACATGGGGGGCGGTCATGTAAGCAGACTGGGAGGACTGGGCCTTTTCCAGATCAAAGGAAAGATTTTGCAGGATCTCCTCTTTTGGCTCACGGTCCGGCGACCAGCAATCCAGCAATTCTCCCTGCCGGGAATAGCTGGTCACCGCCACCACATCCGGCCGAAACTTCAAAAACGCAGACAGCAGCTCATCCCGGACCTGCGCCTCTTCCCACATGGACTGCTCCACCAGCTCCATGGCCTGGTCCATATCCCACAGATAGTCGCCCACGGTGCTGGACACCTGAGACACAGCCTGGGCGGTGCTGGTGCGGGCGCTTTGCACCATAGCGCTGCGGTAGCGGTCTAAAAACAGCACAATGCAGCAGCACAAAATAATAGCCACCACGCCCACCACCATAGAGACCAGAATGGTGGTGGTACGCGGGCCGGTGCGGGGATTTCGCTCTCTCACGTCCCCTCACCCGCTTTCTGGGCTCCCATCCTGCGGCGCATAGCGTTGGGGGACTCCCCACAGTATTTTTTAAAACAGTAGCTGAAATAGTGCTGGTCGGTATAGCCGCAGCGCTGAGAAATTTCCTGCACTTTCAGGGTGGTAGTGCATACCATCTCCCGGGCCGCCTCCATCCGTTTGCGAATGAGGATATTGATAAAGGTCTCGCCGGCGTACTTTTTGATGCAGGCGCTGAGATGGTTTGGGCTGACATCCAGCATCCCGCTCAGCGATACCAGGGACAAGCTGGCATCCATATAGTACTGGTCCAGTGTGTCCAGTGCCCGCTTGCACAGAAGGCTGCCTCCCTTGATCCCGGGGGACAGGTCGTTGATGAACTGGGCGCCCCCCTCGCTCTTGTCCCCCTGCCGCAGGGCCTCCATGGCCTCCCGATAGGCATTGTGAAGCGCGGTCAGCGTTCTGGCCATCCGGCTGACGCCGATGCGGCAGCGCTTGCCCAACACACGCACCGCCATCTGGGGGATCTCATCGGTCAAAATATGCAGGTACTCTTCAAAGTCTGACGGATTTCCCAGCAGCACCGTGATGACCTTTCCCGATGCGAAAAAGCTGACGGCCCGGAGATACTTGGAGGCCAGCCGGTCTACCGTGGCCACAAAGGAGGGGGCTGTGTCGTTGGTCCCGTCCTCATTGAGCAGGGTGGTGACCATTACGGTATAGCAGGGACGGTCCTCCCGGTCCCGGAGCAGGCCGCACTGGCGGGCGTATTCCTCCGCCTGCAAGTCCCCCTCCGGCTCGGCGTAGTCATCCAGGACCAGAGGCATCAGCATGGCCGCCCGCAGATCCTGGCCGTCCCCACGGGGCGCCGTCTGGCGGAACATGGCAAACTGGGCGTCGATCTTCTGGCGGATGGTACGCAGCTCCGCCCCCAGCCCCTCCAGCGTCAGGGGCTTGAGCATATAGCTGATGATGTTATATTGGATGGCCTGTTTGGCATATTTGAAGTCATCATAGCCGCTTAAAAACGCGATATTGGTGGCCGGACGCACCTCCCGCACCTGCCGCGCCAGCTCAATGCCCGAAATAAAAGGCATCCGGATATCCGTGAGCAGCAGGTCCGGCTCATACTTTTCCACAAGCTGAAGGGCGTCCAGCCCGTTGCTGGCGCTTCCCACCAGGCAGAACCCGTAGTCCTCCCAGGGAATCATGGTACATACCGCTTCTCTCAGCTCGTCCTCGTCATCGGCGACCACCACGGTATACAACGTCTTTGCGGTCATGTCGGCACCTTCCTTTCCCATACGCAGGCGCGGCAGTTTTCCCCCGGCGGCGTTTTTTTCATTATACCAGATTCTCAATCTTCCCACAAATATTTCTTCGCCTCCTCTCACCCGCGCCCCCCTCTTTTCACGGCTGTATTTCCCCGCCGGAAGAGGAAAACGGTTGTGTTTCCCCACCGCCCTATGGCATAATGAAGACAGGCCGCCCCCGGGCCGGCCTTTTATTTCACATCTTTCTGCCAGGAGGCGCCGCTATGTCCAACCTCATCTCCCTGACGGATCTCTCCGCCCCGGAGCTGGCTCCCTATACCCAGCTCACCCACGCCCAGCTGCGCAGCCGCAGGGACCCCCAGCAGGGCATCCTCATCGCCGAGAGCATCCATGTGATCTCCAGCGCTCTGGATGCGGGATGCCAGCCCCTCTCTCTGCTTTTGGAGCAGCGGCAGCTGCACACCCTGCCCGAAACCTTTTTCCATCGCCTGGGCGATCTCCCCATTTATACCGCCCCCAGGGAGGTCCTTGCCCAGCTCACCGGCTATGAGCTGACCCGGGGCGTGCTGTGCGCCATGCGCCGCCCCCCGCTGCCCGAGCCTGAGCAGCTGTGCCGGACCGCCCGCCGCCTGGTGGTGCTGGAACACATCACCGACTCCACCAACATCGGGGCCATCTTCCGCTCTGCCGCCGCCCTGGGGATGGACGCTGTGCTGGTCACCCCCTCCTGCTGTGACCCCTTTTACCGGCGTTCCCTGCGGGTCAGCATGGGCGCGGTCTTTCGCATTCCCTGGGCCTGGGCTGACGGCAGCTTTGCCCCATGGCCCCAGCCCGGACTGTCCCGACTGAAAGAGCTGGGCTTCCAGACAACCGCCATGGCTTTGGACCCACGGTCCATCTCCATCGAGGACCCGGCCCTCACCCAGGCGGAAAAGCTGGCGATCATCCTGGGGTCAGAGGGAAGCGGGCTGAGTGAGCGCACCATCGCGGACTGTGACTTTGTGGCCCGCATCCCCATGTGCCACGGGGTAGACTCCCTCAATGTGGCCGCCGCCGGGGCAGTCGTTTTCTGGCAGCTGCGTCCCCGGTGAGGCGCTCTTCTTCATCGCCCCGATCTGAGATCGCTCAGTGCTTCATGCAGTTTCGTAAATATGTGCTTACCGCCTGACCAGACGTGAAACATCGGGTACGTTTCCTTTGAAGCGTACCCGGCGTTTTTATCGCATTGCGTCCCAAGCCGCGCTGATATAAGTCCATTTCCCCGAAGTCCACCGGCAGAAGATCCGTTCGCCATACCGTCCCGCCACAAGGAGGCCAAGTGATGTATTCCGTTACAAAAGAGCAGGTGTTGAGCACCATCCCCGGCAGCGACCGTGTTCCCCGCTGTACCGACCTGAGCGGATTTCCCCGCTCCTTTCTGGATGTTCCCTATTCCCACCGCTCCCCGGCGCTTCGCCTGGACCTGGTACTTCCCAACCAGGGGGAGGGGCCTTTCCCCACCGTTGTGTTCATCCACGGGGGCGGCTGGCTCACTGGGGACAAAAGCCACGTCCAGACCCAGTCGGTCTACCGCCTGCTCTATGCGGGCTATGCCGTATGCTGCCTTAACTACCGCCTGTCCGATGAGGCAAAGTGGCCCCTGCCCCTGCACGACTGCAAGGCGGCCATTCGCTTTCTCCGTGCCAACGCCCGTCGTTTTTGTCTGGATACGGAGCGCATAGGCGTGGTGGGCAACTCCGCCGGCGGCCATCTGGCCGCCATGCTGGGAACCACCAACGGACAGCCGGAATATGAAGACCTGACCATGGGCTGCCCCGACGCTTCCAGCGACGTACAGGCGGTGTTTGTCTGGTTTGGCATCTACGACTTTCTCAACTGGGAGTCAGACTGGAACGCGGCTTACCCAGACCGCCCCTTCCCGGAAACGGTCAGTGCCGAGGCCTATTTGTTCGGGCACCCTCTGCGTGCGTTTCCTCAGCGGCTGGCTCACGCCAGTCCCATCTGCCAGCTCAGCGCCCAGACTGTTCCTTTCTACGTGGAGCACGGAACGGCAGACCATGCCGTTCCTTATATCCAGTGTGTGCGCTTTTATGAGCGCTATGTCCAGCTGCTTGGCAAAGAGAATATCTCCATCCGGCTGTTTGACTCAGCGGAGCACTCCGACCCTGTCTTCCGGCAGGATGAAAATGTCTTTGAGTTTGTCCGCTTTTTTGACCGGCACATCCGCCAGATCCCGCCCCGGGACTTTTTCCCGCTGGGCCGGCTGGGGGAGCGGGACGGAGTGGTGTGATACCCTCACAGCAAGAAAGGAGGCCCATATATGGAAAAAACGAAAGATCGTTTGGATCATCTGACCCAGCATTTTATGGTAGCCGCCATTCTCATAGCAGCGACCCTCACTCTGCTGGGCATGGTGCTCCAATTCATCTCCCCGCAGGCTCAGGCGCTGGTCACCCAGCTGTCCTATTATGCTTACGGCTGGGCTGTGTTCCTTTCCCTGGGGCCTACCATTAAGCGGAGGGTGTTTCTGCGTATTGACCTTGTGGCCTGCCGGTATCCCAAGCCGCTGCAAGCCACCCTCAAGCTGGCAGGGGATGGCATTTTGCTTTTGCTGATGGCACTTTTGTGCGTACTGAGCATCCGGGATCTTCTCTCCTCCATCTCCTCGGGCGCGGTCAGCCCCAGCGCCCCGGTGATCCCCTTGGCCCTGGCCTATGCCGCTCCCGTGGTGGGCTATGCCCTGGGCATGGCGGCCTCCATCCGGAACATCCTCACCGGGAAGACGGAGGGCGGGGGAACATGACTATTTTGTTTTTGCTTTTATTTTTCGGCAGCCTGATCCTGCTTGCCTTTCCCATCGCCACCGCCATCCTGATCTCCACCGCCAGCATCCCGCTGTTCTCCGGCTGCGATACGCCTCTGCTCTGGAGAGAGCTGAGCAGTCAGGCCTTTCACGGGGCGGTGGACAACAATGTGGGCTTGACCATCGTGTTGTTTATGATCGCCGGGGAATTTATGGCAAAAGGCAAGCTTACCGAAAAAATTTTCCGCACCTTTGCCTACTTTTGTGGGAAACGAACCGGCTTTATGCCCATTGCCTCCATTATCACCTGTATGTTTTACGGGGCGATCTCCGGTTCCGGCCCCGCCACCACCGCGGCAGTGGGCGCTATGTGCTATCCCATGCTGGTGGGGATGGGATACGACAAGTTTTTCAGCGCCAGCATCCTGGTTTCCGCCGGCTGTCTGGGCATGGTCATCCCGCCCAGCGTCCCCCTCACCGGGGCCGCCGGACTGGCCGGGGGGCTGGATCTGGTTCCCTTGTACCAGATCGCCGCGGTGAGCGGGGTAAGTGCCGGCCTGCTGCTCATCATCTATGCCTATCTCCACTGCCGGATCAGGGGGGACGGCGACCGGGCGGTGATCCATCAGTCTGTGGATGAGCTGCGCCAGCAGAGCTTCCGGTTGGTTTTTAAGGACAGTATTTGGGCCCTGATGACGCCGGTACTGATTTTAGGGACGATTTTCAGCGGCATTGCCGACACTGCCCAGGCCGCGGCGGTCAGCCTGGCCTATTCCATTCTGGTGGCGGTATTTGTCTATCGCACCATTCGGCCTGAAGAGATCCTGCCCCTGCTTCGTCAGTGTATCCTCAGCGCCGCCCCGCTCTGCTTTCTCATCGCCCTGTCCAACGTCTTCTCCGCCGGCATGAGCGCATTGGACATCCCCGCAAGGCTGGCCAACGCCCTCATCCACTCCGGTGTGTCCAGCCGCGTGCTCATCCTCCTGGTGCTGGGCTGTATGCTGCTTCTGGGCGCCTTCATGGACTGCGGTGCGGCCATGGCCATTCTGGTGCCCCTCTTCGCTCCGGTCATCCTGCACTTTGGTCTGGACCCGTACACTTCCATTGTGGCCATCATCATGTGCCAGGCCGTGGGGCTGTGCAGCCCCCTGTGCGGTCTGTGCCTGTTCGTACTGTGCCCCAGTGTGGGCTGCTCCGTGGGGCAGCTGGGCAGGCACGTGATCAAGCTCAGCGCCCTCATCGTGCTGGTGGCGGTGATCCTGGTCCTGTTCCCCGGCCTGTTTTCCTGGGCCACCTGGGACGCGGCGCTCCCCTGCTTATAATCCCGATATCACATGGACATAACTTTGACACAACCGTCTGCTACCCTGGTCTTGAAAGGGGGGAAATGCCATGGAACACATTTTGCTTGTGGAGGATGAGCCCCGCCTGCGGGGCATCGTCCGGGACTACTTCTCAGCCCACGGTTTGGGGTGCGATCTGGCGCGGGATGGAGCGGAGGCCCTTGATCTGCTGCAGGACCACGACTATGACTCCATCCTCCTGGACATTCTCATGCCAAACCTGGACGGCTTTGGGGTGTGCCGGGCAGTGCGGAAAAAAAGCACGGTGCCCATTCTCTTTCTCACCGCCCTGGGTGGAGAGGAAGATATGCTCCGGGGCTATGCTCTGGGATGTGACGATTACGTGACCAAGCCCTTTTCCCTGGCGGTGCTGCTGGCAAAGACCCAGGCCCTCATCCGGCGGGGACGGGGTACGGAAGATGCGGGACTTCTCTGCTGTGGGGCCATCACCCTGAACACCCGCGGCCGCCTGTGCTCAGCCGGAGGCCGGGATATAAAACTCTCCCCCCGGGAATATGACCTTCTGCTGTGCCTCATGCGAAACCGGGGCCAGGTGCTCACCCGGGCGCAGCTGCTGGACAAGGTGTGGGGCCTGGACTTTGAGGGGGATGATCGGGCGGTGGATGTGCGCATCCGCAGCCTGCGCGCCGCCCTGGGGGATGCGGGAAAGCAGATCAAAACGGTCTTCAAAGCCGGGTATAAGCTGGAGGAGGGGGAAGCATGAACAAACATAGGCCCAGAAAGCTTCGCTGGCGGCTGGCCCGTGCCCTGATCGTCTCCACTTTGCTTTTGTGGCTTGGATTTTTGCTGATGGTCTACAACAATCGCCTGGGTGAATTGGAGGACTCCGTCAGCAACATCTACCAGCGGACGAAAACCAGCTTACAGCAAAGAACCCTGACCACCGACCAGGAAAACCGGGCCGACGGCTTGGGCCCGCGGTCGGATCACCTGCTCATGGAAAGTCTCAGCAATCTGCAGCTGGACGGGATTTCCAACATAGACGGCGGGGCCGCCCTGGCCGTCCAGACGGGAGACAGCCTGGTGCGCAGCCAGATCACCTGGGGGCGTGGCTATGAGGCAGACAATGAGCAGGCGTGGTTTCTCTACTTTGACCAGGGGCTGGACGACCAGGGGCAGATGGACTTTACCCGCTGGATGATGGCCCACCGGGACGGCTGGTCTTACGAACTCTTTCCTCCCGGCGAGAACAGAGGCGAAAGCACTGCGGACGGCACCTTTGCCCGGATCACCGGCGTGGAGCTCCCCGGGGGCGGGGTGCAGGTCCAGTCCATGGACCTGATCCACCCGGACGGCAGCCAGGAGTGGGTTTTGGCGACAGATACTCCCGGCAAGAGCAGCATCACCCTGGATCTGACCCAGATGGAGATACGCAGCGTACTTCTCCCTGGACGTCTGGGCAACGGGAAGGATGAGCCCATTCATATGGAGCGGCGGCTGGCCAGCTTTCGGGAGGCCCAGGCCATCATCGACCGGGACCGGGCAGGAGAACGCCGTCCGGTGCTAAAGGAAGGGGGGCAGCTCTCCTCCGGCACAGACCAATATGGAATTTCCTATTGGTACTCCATCCACTGCGATCTCCGGCCGGTGGTTCTGGAGGAACAGTGGGGACAATACTTGATTTCCTTGGGATTTGCCGCGGCTGTGATGCTCCTCCTCTCCGCCCACCTGTCCAAAAAGGTGACGGAGCCTGTGGAGGAGCTGAGCCAGGATGCCCAGCACGGCCGCTGCCGGGAGGATGGGCCGGTCAAGGAGCTCAACACCCTGGCCGGGGCCTTCAACGCCGCCCAGGACCAGCTGGAGGAACAGCTGGAGCGGGAGCGGGCCTTTACCCGTGGGGCTGCCCACGAGCTGAAAACCCCCCTGGCCGTCCTGCGCACCCACGCCGAGGCCCTGCGGGAGGATATTGACCCACAAAAGCGGGCACAGTATCTGGACATCATTTTAGACGAGAGTGACCGCATGGCCCAGCTGGTGGGCAGCCTGCTGGAGCTCTCCCGTCTGGAGGCCGGTGCGGCTCTGCGCCGGGAGTCCATCGACCTTGCCGCTTTGGTCCGGGAGGTGTGGGTCCCCCTGTCTCTCCAGATGGAGCAGAAAAACCTCTCCCTCTCCCTGGATCTGGAAAAGCTCATTTTACAGGGGGACCGGGAGCGGCTACGGGAGATGGCGGAGAACCTGGCCTCCAACGCCCTGCGCCACTGCGCCTCCGACGGACAGATCTGTGTCACACTGCGGGAGGAAGAAACAGGCGCACGTCTCACCGTGGACAACGACGGCCTGCCCATCCCCGCCCAGGACCTGCCCCACCTCTTTGAGCCCTTTTATCGTGGGGATAAAGCCCGCAGCCGTGAAAGCGGCGGCACCGGCCTGGGCCTTGCTATTGTCCGGGCCGCTGCCCAGGCCCACGGCGGCAGCTGCGGTGTGGAAAACCGCCCTGGCGGGGTTCAGTTCTGGGTCTTTTTGCCCATGTGATTTCGTTATGCTCTGAATAAGTGTTTCCCGCTCCCCGGACTTTAGGTCCGGGGAGCGATTTTTATGGACGGTTTCTATGGCTCGATTCAAATTTTGTATTGGATTTTGCCCGCCCCTTGGGATATGATGAAATCACAAAAAATACCCGGTCAATTTGGCCGGATTTAACGTTTGGGAGGTAGTTTTATGAACAATTTGCCCTCTTCCATTACCCTGTGTGAGGTCGGTCTGCGGGACGGCCTGCAAAACGAAAAGACGCTGCTTCCCACTCAGGAAAAGGTCTCCCTGCTCCGGGGCCTCATCGACGCCGGCTTCAAGGTCATCGAGGTAGGCTCTTTCATGCACCCCAAGGCGGTTCCCCAGATGGCGGACACCGACGAGGTCTACAAGGCCATTGGGGACGTTCCCGGCGTGGAGCTGCGCGCCCTCATTCCCAACCTGCGGGGCGTTCAGCGGGCGGTGGACTGCGGCTGCAAGAAAGTGAAGCTCAACGTCTCCGCCAGCCGCCAGCACAACCTGAAAAATCTGAACATGACCCCGGAAGAGAGCGTGGCCGGCTTTGCCGGCTGCGTGCAGGCAGCAAAGGAAAACGGCATTGCCATTTCCGGTTCCATCTCCATGCCCTTCGCCTCCCCCTGGGAGGGCCGCACTCCCGTGGAGGATGTGGACTCCATCATCCAGGCCTATCTGGATGTGGGCATTACTGAAATTTCTCTGTCCGACGCCTCGGGCATGGCCATCCCCAACCAGGTCTATCAGCTGTGTACCCATGTGCGGGAGAAGTACCCGGAAGCTACCTGGTGGCTCCACTTCCACAACACCCGGGGTTTAGCCATGGCCAACATCCTGGCCGCCATGGAGGCGGGCATGACCCAGTTTGACAGCTCCTTTGGCGGTCTGGGCGGCTGCCCCTTCGTCCCCGGCGCGGCGGGCAACATTTCCACCGAGGATGTGCTCAATCTATGCGATGAGTCTAACATCGAGACCGGCGTGGATATCGTCAAGGTCATGGAGCTGTCCAAACGGCTGCGCAGCCTTTTGGATCACGACCTGGACAGCTACATCCTCCGGGCCGGCCGGGCCAAGGACCTGATTTTGTCCAACCACTAACGTTTGTCTCTCTTTCTTTCCATTACATAAAAGAAGTATGGGACGTTCCCCTGGGAACGTCCCATACTTCTTTTTTTCATATTTCGTCAAGGTGTGGCGCAGTTTTCCACAATATAGCTGCGCACCCGCTTGGCCGCCGGCGAGAGCGGCCTGTTTTTCATCCAGGAGAAATACACGGTGCGCACAAAGCGATGCTGGGCATCCTGGATGGGGATGACCACCACTTTCTCGTTTTCCATGGCCGGGACCTGGGGCAGGACGGAGACGCCAAAGCGCAGGGCCACATATTGCAGCGCGGCATTGCACTCCCGCACCTCAAACACCACGTTGGGCTCCACCTTGTGCTCGTGATAGATCTGATCCAGCTGCTTACGCAGGTTGCTGGGCTTATCCAGCATGACCGTGGGTTCGCCGCAAAAGTCTTCAAAGGTCACCGCCTCCCGCTTGGCCAGGGGGTGGTGCTCCGGCACCGCCAGATAGAGGGGCTGGCGCATAATGGTGACGGATTCAAAGTCCTCATCCTGGTGCAGACA
>CALWOP010000042.1 GCA_944383195.1 uncultured Oscillospiraceae bacterium | reverse complement strand
GGGGTCCAGTTGTAGCGGATGGAGTTCTGGGCCATTTCCAGAGCGGAGACGGCCACGCCGCCGGAGCCGGAGGCCTTAGCGCCCGCGGTGAGGATCTTGGGGCTCAGGCGCAGCAGTTTCAGGGCCTCGGCGGTGGCGGGCATATTGGAGCCCTCCACATAGTAGCGCACATCATTGGCCAGAATACGCACCGCATCCTCCACGTCCAGCTCGTTCTGGGTGGCACAGGGAATGACCACGTCCACGGCGACCTCCCAGGGCTTCTTGCCGGGGAAGAAGGGGACGCCGAAGCGGTCAGCATAGAGGGAGACACGGTCCTGTCCATTGCTGCGCATCTCCAGCAGGAAATTAAACTTCTCCTGAGTACTGACACCGGCGGGATCGTAGATATAGCCGTCGGGGCCGGAGAGGGTGACTACCTTGGCCCCCAGCTCGGCGGCCTTGCGGCATACGCCCCAGGCCATGTTGCCAAAGCCGGACACGGCAATAGTCTTGCCCTCGATGGTGTCCTTCTGGTGCTCCAGCATTCGGGCCAGGAAGTAGACCGTTCCGAAGCCGGCGGCTTCCTGGCGGATCTTACTGCCGCCGTAGGTGAGCCCCTTGCCGGTGAGGGCGCTGCTCTCTGCCTTGCTCATCAGACGTTTGTACTGGCCGTACAGGTATCCGATCTCCCGTGCGCCCACGCCGATGTCGCCGGCGGGCACGTCGGTGTCGGAGCCGATGTAGCGGTACAGGGCGTTCATGAAAGACTGGCAGAAGCGCATGATCTCCCGGTTGCTCTTGCCGCGAGGGTCAAAGTCAGCGCCGCCGGCGGCGCCGCCGATGGGTAGGCCGGTAAGGGCGTTTTTGTAGGTCTGCTCGAAGCCCAAAAACTTTACCACTGAGGGGGTGACATTGGGATGGAAACGCAGGCCCCCTTTGTAGGGGCCGATGGCGCTGTTGAACTGGACGCGGTAGCCGTGGTTGGTGTGGGCCACGCCCTTGTCATCCACCCAGGGTACCAGGAACATAAACATACGATCGGGCTCCACCATGCGGGTAAGCAGATCCAGCTTTTCATAGCGGGGGTCGTCCAGAGCGGGATCGATCATCTCCAGCCAGGTCTGGACCGATTGGAGATACTCTGGCTCGTGGGCGTACCGCTGCCGCAGCTGAGCGGCAACACGGACAGCATATTCATTCATAGTAGGACCTCCTTTACACCAGGCCGTAGGCCAGCATGGAGTCGGCGATCTTCAGGAAGCCGGAGATGTTGGCGCCAGCCACCAGATTGCCGGGCATTCCGTACTGAGCAGCGGCGTTGGAGGCGTTGTGATACAGGTCGGTCATGATGGTCTTCAGGCGGCTGTCCACCTCCTCAAAGGACCAGGAGAAGCGCATGGAATTCTGGCTCATTTCCAGGGCGGAGACGGCCACGCCGCCGGCATTGGCAGCCTTGGCGGGGGCGAAGAGGACGCCGGCCTGCTGAATAGCTTCCACCGCCTCGGGCGTACAGGGCATATTGGCGCCCTCAGCCACGGCAAAACATCCGTTGGCAATCAGGGTCTTGGCGGCTTCACCGTCCAGCTCGTTCTGGGTGGCACAGGGCAGAGCGATGTGACAGGGGACAGTCCAAATCTTGGCACAGCCCTCAAAATACTGGGCATTGGACTTGCGCTGGACATATTCCTTAATGCGTTTGCGCTCCACCTCCTTGATCTGCTTGATAAGGGAGAGGTCGATGCCCTCTGCATCGTATACGTAGCCGTTGGAGTCGGACATTGCCACCACTTTACCGCCCAGCTGCGTGGCCTTCTCACAGGCGTAGGTTGCCACGTTTCCGGAACCGGAGATGACCACAGTGGCCCCGTCAAAGCTGCGGCCGGCATCTTTAAGCATATTATCGGCAAAGTAGCACAGTCCATAGCCGGTGGCCTCCTTACGGGCCAGGGAACCGCCGTAGCTCAGCCCTTTGCCGGTGAGAACGCCGGTAAACTCGTTGCGCAGGCGCTTGTACTGGCCGAACAGGTAGCCGATCTCCCGGGCGCCCACGCCGATATCGCCGGCGGGTACGTCAGTGTCGGGGCCGATGTACTTGAAGAGCTCGTTCATAAAGGACTGGCAGAAGCGCATGACCTCAGAATCAGATTTCCCCTTGGGATCAAAGTCGGAGCCGCCTTTGCCGCCGCCGATGGGCAGGCCGGTGAGGCTGTTCTTGAAGGTCTGCTCAAAGCCCAGGAACTTGATGATGCTCTCGTTGACGGAGGGGTGGAAACGAAGACCGCCCTTATAGGGGCCGATGGCGCTGTTAAACTGGATACGGTAGCCCCGGTTGACATGGATGTTGCCCTGATCGTCCTCCCAGGGAACGCGGAATTTGATGGTGCGCTCAGGCTCGATGAGGCAGTCCATCACGCCTTCCTTGATCAGTTCCGGCCGGGCGTTGCATACAGGGGCCAGAGAGGTGAGAACCTCACGCGCTGCCTGCTGGAACTCAGGTTCGTTGGGGTCCCGCTGGATGATTCGTTCCATAAGTCCGTTTAAATACTCGTTTTGAATGCTCATGTTCCAATTCCTCCCAATACCTTCATATGCTGACCGCTCCTGAAAAAGAGGGACAAGCTCGCTAGTGACTTAGCGTAGTAAAGTTATACCACCAGAAAAAATGCAAGTCAAGAGAAAATAACTTGCAAAATTATATTTGTGGGAAGCGTAGAAAATATCAAAAATGACAAAGAGAACTTCTATAATTTTGATATTATAAATAAAAAAGCTGGTCCTAAAAAGGACCAGCTATGAAATAAACCGATAGAACGATTAGTTTTTTGCAGGATTTTGACGATTGATGAGCAAAACGGAGCCCAGGATCGCAGCCATGCCGACGAGTTTATAGCCGGTCACTTCTTCCCGGTAGAGGAGAATTCCCAGGGCGGCAGCCACGAAGGGTTCAATGGTGGCAAGGATCGCGGCCCGGCCGGGTTCCGCCAGACGAAGTCCATCGGTATAGAGTACATAGGGCACCGCGCAGCACAGCACGCCGATGCCCAGAGCGCCCACCCATGCCTGCCAGCAGCCAAAGCCGGCTAGATCCCGGTGCAGTCCGGAAAGAGGCAGAGAGAACAGGGCGCAAAAGAGGAAGGAGTAGAAACTGATGGTAGAAGGGGCGTATTTTTTTAAAGCGAATTTGCTGAAGATGGAGTAGAGGGCGTAACCAAAGCCGGAACCCAGGCCAAAGAGGATGGTCCCAGGGGATACGGATTCCTGCCCCAAGGGGAAAAGTCCGGTCACCAGAGCACAGCCGGCAAAGGTGACAGCCAGCGCCAGCAGCTTGATTAGAGTGATCGTCTCCCGAAAGAAAAGCGCGGACATGAGAGTGACAAACATCGGGGCAGTGTACAGCAGCACCGCCGCCACAGACATGGAGCTGCGGGAAATGGCGTTAAAATAGCACCAGTTGAAAAACAGCAGAGAGCATACTCCGGTGCCGAAGAAATAGTACCAGTCTTTTGGACGGATTTTCAGTGCTCCGGGATCAGTAAAAGCCAAAAAGCCGCCGTAGATCAGACAAGCGGCCAGGGCGCGGATGGCAACCCCCTCCATGGAAGTAAAGCCTGCCCCGGTCAGCAGCTTCAGAAAGATGCCGATGCACCCCCACAGGGCGGCAGCGGTAATAATTTTTACATACGCTTTTCCCAACATAGACTTGTCGCTCTTTTCAAAATGGACTATACTGCATACTATACCAAATTGCGAGAGGAAAAGACAAGATGGTCTATCAAAATATTTTGAAGGGGAAATTTCTGGCCAGGCCCAACCGCTTCATTGCCCATGTGGAGACGGAGAAAGGGGTGGAGGTCTGCCACGTAAAGAACACCGGCCGATGCCGGGAACTGCTGATTCCTGGCTGTACTGTATGGCTCAGCGGCAGCAGCAACCCGGCCCGAAAAACCCGGTATGATCTCATCGGAGTGGAAAAAGAGACTCCACAGGGGCTGCTTCCGATCAATATGGATTCTCAGGCCCCAAATCAGGTGTTTGGAGAGTGGGCGGCGGCGGGGGGCCTGGGATTCGTCCCTGACCTGCTTCGCCCGGAGAGGCGCTATGGGGATTCACGCTTTGATTTTTATTGGGAGTACGCAGGAGAGCGGGGGTTCTGGGAAGTGAAAGGGGTGACCCTGGAGGAAGACGGAGTGGCACGCTTTCCCGATGCCCCTACACTCCGGGGGGTAAAGCACCTGGAAGAGTTGGTCCGGGCCAAAACGGAAGGCTACCGGGCTGGGGTGTGTTTTGTAGTGCAGATGCCTGGTATGAAGCGGGTGGAACCCAATGACAGCACCCATCCTCAGTTTGGGGAGGCCCTGCGCCGGGCAGCGGCAGCGGGAGTGGAGGTGTTGGCGGTGGAGTGTGCCGTTACCCCCGGTTCTCTCAGTGTCTGCGGAACGGTACCTGTGGTATTATGAAAAAATGGATGGAACGGGAAGTTCGTTCCATCCATTTTTATGTCAACGAAATCTGGGCGAGCGGGGATATTTGTATCGGCACAGCTGTTCTTGACAGTGGGAGCATTGGAGCAGCTGGTTGGAGCCGGACCAAAACCGCTCTGGGTAACGGCGAAACCGTACTTCCCACACCAGCAGTACCACCAGGCTCATGCCCACGAGGCTCCAGGAGAACCAGTGGACCACAAACACCAGGGGAATGGCCATCATCCAGGAGCCCCAGGCAAAAATCCGGCAGTTGACGCAGCAGCGGTTTTTCATCAGAAAGGTCTGGAACGGGCAGAAAAAAAGCACGCAGATTAGGTCGCACAGATAATAGAGCGCACACAGCAGCACCAGCTCCGCGGCGCGCAGCGTTCCCCGCAGATAGAGAACGCCAAAGAACAGGTTGACCAGCACCCAGGTGCCAGCCACTTTCAGGGCGCCCCGATTCTGATAGGCAACGGCTTTGTTCAAGTCCCGGGTGGAGTAGCTGGAAACAGGAGAAAACCGATTGGGAAACTGCTTCATACACCCGGCGGTCAGTCCGCTTTTGGGGTTGAGTTGGGCGGCCATGGAAAACAATACTGCGGCCCACAGCACCCATAGAGGCAGAGAGGGAAAGCGGGAGCGTGTAAAGTCCAGAATGTCCCTGTTTCCAATATAGAGCAGCACTACCAGCAGAAATACCCCCAGACGGAATGTTACCGCCCACAGATACTTTCGGGTGAGCGCTGTAGGCTTTGGCAGCATAGAACCATCCGCTCCTCGTTTCTTACATTTCTTGACGGCCTTCCAGAGCCCGCATAAGGGTGGCATCGTCGGCATACTCCAGATGGCTGCCCACTGGGATGCCGTAAGCCAGGCGAGTCACCTTTACGCCAAAGGGCCGAAGAAGCCGGGAGAGGTACATGGCAGTGGCCTCGCCCTCCGTGTCCGGATTGGTGGCCATGATGACCTCAGCCACGCCTCCTTCCGCCACCCGCTCTACCAGGGAATTGATGTGAAGATCGTCAGGACTTACATGGTTCATAGGGGAAATGACACCATGCAGTACATGGTAGAGCCCCCCGTATTCCCTGGAACGCTCCATGGCCACCACGTCTTTTGGATCTGCCACCACGCAGATGATGGAACTGTCCCGCTTGGGGCTGCGGCAGATGGAACAGGGACCGTCCCCCTCTGTGAGATTCTGACAGATGGGGCAGCAGTGGATAGCCTGTTTTGCCTGCGTGATGGCCTGAGCAAAGGCCTCCGCCTCCTCCTGGGGGAGGGAAAGGACGTGAAAAGCCAGGCGCTGAGCGGACTTCAGGCCGATGCCGGGGAGCTTGGCAAAGTGCTCCACCAGATTTTCCAGAGCGGGGGGAAAGTACTGCATGGGTTAAGACCTCCAGGGAAATGAAAGATAAAAGCTGGGATATTATACCCGCAGGGCGGCGATGGCAGCGGGAATGTCCTCCTTACCGTAGACAGCGGAACCCGCCACCAGTACGTTGGCTCCCGCTCCCACCACCAGAGGAGCGGTCTTGGGGGAGATGCCCCCATCTACCTCCAGCTCACAGGCGGGGTTATATTTCTCAATGATGGCGCGTACCTGGCGGATGGTGTCAAGCTGAGACTCCATAAAGGACTGACCCCCGAAACCGGGTTCTACCGTCATCACCAACACCATATCAAGCTGCTCGATATAGGGCAGGATGGCATTGGCGGAGGTAATGGGCCGCAGGGCGACTGCCTTCTTGACTCCACACTGGCCCATTACGTTAAGGGCCTGGGCGATGCGGGTGGGGTGGTCGGCCTCCAGATGGATGGACAGCAGGTCGGCCCCCGCCTTGGCGAAGTCCTCGATGTAGCGCAGGGGCTTGTCGATCATCAGGTGCACGTCCAAAAACATATCGGTACACTTGCGGATGGACTGGACCACCGGGATGCCGATGGTGAGGTTGGGCACAAAGCAGCCATCCATCACATCCACATGGAGGTAGTCGGCGGAGGACACTTTTTTGATGTCTCGCTCCAGGTTTACAAAGTCGGCAGACAGAATTGATGGGGCGATCTTGACCATAAGTATTCCCTTCCTTTCCGTCCCGGAGGGACAGGCGCGGTTTGCTTTCGGCGCGCATAAGATACGTCAGCGGAGAGGGGGAGCGGCGTTCTGCGCTCCCCGGGCACCCGAACGGGAGGACCGCTCCAGGCCGAGCCCACGGCCCAAATCCATCCCGCCGGTTCGGAGGACCCGCCGCTTTTCAGATAGCCGTCCGCCGGGGAGTATTCTCCGGCGGACGGCAGAAGAGACAAGAAGATAAGATCAGGTATAGAAATCGTTGGTGTCCGTCTCGGTGGCCTGGTAACCCGCCTGGCGCAGAGCGGCCATGATCTGATTCTTGTGGTCGTGTCCAAAAGCCTCCAGCGTGACCCGAAGCTCCACACCGGACTGGCGGTTGATAT
The DNA here is from genome assembly GCA_944383195.1 of uncultured Oscillospiraceae bacterium. Taxonomy (GTDB): domain Bacteria; phylum Bacillota; class Clostridia; order Oscillospirales; family Oscillospiraceae; genus Lawsonibacter. The sequence goes on along the minus strand of CALWOP010000042.1, from coordinate 8,112 downwards.
TGACAAACTGGTTGTGTTCCAGCTTGACAATGTTGCCGTTATTTTCCGAAAGAACTTTCGCCACCCGCAGCAGTTCGCCTGGCCGGTCGGGGAGCTGGACAGCAAAGGTGAAGATCCGGCCCCGGCAGATAAGGCCGTGCTGAACTAGGGAGGACATGGTGATCACGTCCATATTTCCGCCGGACAACACGCACACCACATTCTTGCCTTTGCAGTCCAGGTGCCGCAGGGCGGCCACGGACAAAAGTCCGGCGTTTTCCACCACCATCTTGTGGCGCTCCATAATGTCCAAAAAGGCCTCCACCAGTTCGCCGTCATCAATGGTGAGGATGCGGTCCACATTTTTTTGGATGTAAGGGAACACCAGGTCCCCCGGTGTCTTTACCGCGACGCCATCGGCGATGGTAGTGGCGGTGGGGAGTGTGACCACATGGCCGGCATCCAGGCTGGCTTTCATAGAGGCCGCACCTGTGGGCTCCACGCCAATGATCTCTACATTCGGGTTGAGGAGTTTGGCCAGGGTGGACACACCCGCAGCCAGACCGCCCCCGCCGATGGGTACCAGAATCACATCTACGTCGGGCAGATCCTGAAAAATTTCATAGGCGATGGTACCCTGTCCAGTGGCCAGGGTCAGGTCGTTGAAGGGGTGGACGTAAGTAAGCCCCTCCTCCTGGGAGAGCTGTGCGGCCAAGGCAGCGGCATCGTCAAAGACCTCGCCGTGGAGGATGACCTTGGCGCCATAATCCTTTGTGTTGTTGACCTTCACCAGGGGGGTGGTGGTGGGCATGACGATCGTTGCGGAGACGCCGGCGGCCTGGGCGGCGTAAGCCACCCCCTGGGCGTGGTTGCCGGCGGAGGCGGTGACCAGCCCCCGGTCCTTTTCCTCCTGGGAAAGAGTGCTGATTTTATAGTAGGCGCCCCGGATCTTGTAGGCGCCGGTGACCTGCATATTCTCCGGCTTGATGTACACATGGTTGCCGCAGTTCCGGGTCAGATAGGGGGAGTGGATCAGCGGCGTGGGCCGGAGTACGCCATGAAGAACGCTCCGGGCTTCTTTAAACGCATCCAGGGAAAGCATAGAGAATCTCCTTTTAAAAATTTGTCTGACTTTAATCATACTCACTTTCAGGAAGTAAGTCAATGAAAAGTACGCAAGACAGTGCAATCCCCTGCTTTTGAAATACCGAAATCAGGAATCAGAAACTCTAAAAAATGTATCATTGACATTAAAAAATGAATCCTTTATAATAATATAGTTACATAAAAATGAAGAGGTTACATAGTACAAAGGAGGAATCCAGGTGGGAGAGCCTGCGAGAGAGAACAAAATGGGCATTATGCCCGTCAATCCACTGCTGCTCAACATGGCGCTGCCAATCATTGCGTCCATGCTGGTTCAGGCGTTTTACAATGTGGTGGACAGTGTGTTCGTGGCCAAGCTTAGTGAGGACGCACTGAATGCGGTGTCCCTTGCCTTTCCGATCCAGAGCTTGATGATCGCTGTGTCCGTGGGAACCGGCGTGGGCATCAATGCCCTTTTGTCCCGCAGCCTGGGACAAAAGGATCAGGAACGGGCCAACAAAACGGCGATGAATGGACTTTTGCTGGGGACCATCAGCTGTATGGTTTTTATGCTGTTGGGACTGACCTGCTCACGGCTTTTTTATTCTGTCCAGACGGATATTACCACCATTGTGGATTATGGTACGGACTATCTGCGCATCTGCTGCGGCGTGAGCGCGGGACTGTTTTTGTCCATCACTTGTGAGCGCCTGCTCCAAGCCACCGGCCGTACGTTCTATACCATGATCACCCAAGCCACCGGGGCCATTATCAACATTATTCTGGACCCCATTCTGATTTTTGGGCTGTTCGGCTTCCCACGTATGGAGGTAGCCGGGGCCGCATTGGCAACAGTGATTGGTCAGGTTTGCGGAGGACTGTTGGCCCTGTTCTTCAACCTGACCCGTAACCCGGACATTCAGCTTTCTCTGAAAAATCTCCGGCCCCAAAAGTCCATCATTTTGGGGATTTACAGTGTGGGTATCCCCTCCATCGCCATGCAGTCCATCGGTTCGGTGATGGTGTTTGGGATGAATCAGATCCTGATTGCCTTTACTGCTACGGCCACGGCGGTGTTTGGGGTGTATTTCAAGCTGCAGTCCTTCATTTTCATGCCGGTATTTGGACTGACCAACGGAATGGTGCCCATTGTAGCGTATAACTATGGAGCCAGAAAGCCCGACCGAATCACCAAGACCATCAAGCTCAGCGTGATCTATGCTGTGGGCATCATGTTTGTGGGCCTGATTTTGTTCCAGGTGATTCCTCAAGTGTTCCTGGGGATGTTTATGGCGGAAGGGGAGACCACGGGCGATCTGCTTACCATCGGTGTGCCGGCGCTGCGGATCATTTCCTTGAGCTTCCTGTTTGCAGGCTTTGCCATCGTGTGTTCTTCCGTGTTCCAGGCTCTGGGCCATGGAGTGCTGTCTCTTACTGTGTCGGTGGTCCGTCAGTTGGTGGTGCTGCTGCCGGTGGCATTTCTGCTCTCCCGGTTCAGAGGGCTTGAAGCGGTGTGGTGGGCGTTCCCCATTGCAGAGCTTTTCTCTCTGACGTTGAGCTGTATCTTTTTGAGAAAGGTCTATCACAAGGAGATCTTTCCCATGCGGCAGTCGGCCCAGGCGTAAGAAACGCCGGGCAACTGTGCTTTCAAATGAAATTCCCTGCGTTTTGGATTGAAAAAACCAGCGGGCATAGCCTTTGGCTTATGCCCGCTGGTTTTTTGTGAACTGCGCCCTAGTCCAGCAGGGCGGACAGAATTTCCTGATGCCACTGGGTGTCTGTCAGTTGGGGGATACTTTGAAAAGAATCCCGTGTAGCCTGGATGATCTGCTGGCGGGTGGTTCCTTTTTGGAGAAACTGTTGAAGCTCAGCGTTGGTAAAAGGCATGATGACCACTCCGCTGACTTTCTGGTGGGTGTTGGTAGACTCCAGTGGCACGGAGGCAACGGCCCGCCAGATGTTAATGGTGTTGTGGTCCAGCTCGTCGGCAATAAAGAAAGTGAAGGTCTCTTTGGGGGCATTGTCTGCCTTCAGATTCAGAGAATGGCGCAGAACCGGCTCCCACTCGCCCCGCTTTTGGGCCTGCTTGTTCATTAAGGTCACCTCCAGCATGACGGTTATGTCGTCGTACTGGATCACGATATCGCCCTCGCCGCCGCTGGCGTGAAAAACCGGCTCGAAGTCGGCGTTCAGGGTCAGGCGCAGGCTGGAGTACAGGTCGAAATCCTCACCGGAGAGATAGAACCAGGCGATGCCGACAATATACTCGTAGATGGTGGGGACGGTAGCGGCATCGTTGACGGCTTTCTTGATTTTAGCGTCATTGGAGCGGTCGGAAAACAGAGAGAGTAAAGACATGAGCTGGGGCTTGGGGTATTTCGTTCGGATATGGTCAAGAAACTGCCGGGCCTTTCTTCGCTTCAGCAGGTTTTTGGCCTGGCTGGAATTGTCCACGCACAGGAATTGCTGCAAATCGTCCACGACCTGATGGATGCGCTGCTCTGAGTAGTCCAGAATATGCAGCAAAGAGTGGCATTGACCGAAATAGCAGTCCTCGGCTCCCTCGTAGTGGAAATAGTCTTCTTCGGACATAACACCAAAAATGCTCTTGCGCAGATCGTCAGCATGGAAAACCCGGGCCAGGATGTCTTCAAAGGCCAACTCCGGCAGGGTTTCAAATTTGAACAGGCCTGTGGCGCTGAGCAGGCGCACGGTGGTGTCGGAATACTCCCGAATGCCATCAATCCACTTGGAGGAGGCATAAGTAAGGTAAATTGTGCGGTTGTAGTGGTCAGTGGTGAGCAATGGATGGGTACGGTTCTTTTGTAAAAAGGTATCCAAATCATAGCGGTTCCCACGGTTGCCGATTTGAAAGACCGCCTTACCGTAGCCAAAAGCCTTTTGCAGCAGATCCCCATTCTCTTCCAGGCAGGTGAGCAGGTTTTGATAGGAGGAAGGGGTGGGCAGCTGACGAAAATCGTGCAAAGCGGTGTAAAAAGCATAGTAGGTGCCTACCGTGGATTGGCTGCGCTTGGAGCTTTTGAAGTAGAGCTGGAAATGGGGGAAGGACAGTATTTCTTCCCTTGTAAGTTCGGGAGGAATCTGAATGTCTCTGCGCTGGATCATCGCCTCCAGCTGCGCCGCGGAGGCGCCGTTAAGGACCGCCTGCCGGAGAGCTTCGCTGCTATAGGGACTCAGCCCCTGGACCACCACCTCGAAGGTCTGCCGGTCCAGAGGACCGTTCAGCAGCAAATAAAGGGCCATCCGAAAGGGCGCATAGAACTGCCTCGATCCATCCGGGCGTGCCTGGGAAAAGACTTTCAGCTTCAGCAGCTGCCGGAGCAGGCTGAGGTTGATGGCGTCCAGCGGAAGAATGGCCTCGACGGGGTCGGGCTGAATTTGCCCCTGGAGATAAGAATAGCCTGCCGGCGTGATGGTTCGGTCAGCGCGGGTAAAGCCCATTTTGACCAGGGTGCTGGTGTAATGTCGGGCACGTTTTTCAATGTCCTGATCCAGCTTTCGCTGAAATTGAGGAAGCTTGCGCGTCACCCAGTCCGGGTCTTTGCGCAAAAACAGGTTCTGGTCGGCTCCAAGCTCTTTCATAAAGTGGTCATAAAGACCATGGCGGCGGAATGTTCCCGGGGACTTTTCCAGCGCCTTTTGGTAAAAGAGGAATTGGGCCAGACTGACTGGGTAGCGGTTCCAGCGCTCCGTAGGATATTCATTGCTCAGATCTTCCAGGCAGTCCAGATAAATTTTCAGGGCGTTGAGTACGTCGCTGCGTCTGCCATTTGTGTCCATCAGATTAAAAATCTGGTTTTCCCCGATGACCATATCCCCGCCTCCTGGCTTCGTCAATAGTTGACAATCAACACCTCTTCACTGGAAGAGGTCCGGTCTTTGGTCTGATAGTTGGAGTTAGCGTAGCTGTATCGCAGGGGGACAGGGCGGTAGAGGCCCCGGCGGTCCTCCAGCCACTGGAGGAGAATGCCGTTCTCACGCCCCTTGCTCCGCAGTACATTGGATAGGGCAAAGGGGACGCCCTGGGCGTGGAGCCGGTCCAGAAAGGCCAGCAGCTCTCGCTCCAGTTCCTCGTTCCAACCGCCCTTTTCGTTGTAGGTGGCGCAGGTGATGAGGTAAGGGGGGTCCGCATAGACAAAGTCTCGCCCAGTAAGAGCTGAGGTATCAAACGTCCGGAAGTCCTGGCAGGTAAACGCGCAGTCCTGTTGTCGGATGCGTGCCAAGAAAGCCATCAGCTTCTCTTCCATCCGCCGGTTAAAGTCCCGTTTGCCCACGGGCAGATTAAATTCCCCCCGGGCGTTGAATCGAATCTGGTTGTTGAAGGAGTAGACGATCAAAACATACAGCATGATCCGGGAGCAAGAGTCGTACAGCCCCTCTCGTCTGAGACGGTTATAATCTTCACGCAGGCGAAGATAGCCCTCCCGATTGTAGTTTCCCAGCCCCCGGCTGCTGTCACAGCCGTAGTAGGAGTAGCCGTACCGGCTGACCAGCGACAGACCATATTCCCCAATGATTTCATAGACCCGCCGCAATATGGTCTGCGCCTCCAACTCCTTCAGTGTCTCATAGAGCCCCAGCAGTTCCCGGTTCAGGTCATTGTAGATCACGCGGTCGCTGGGGACGTTGAGACCCACATTGCAGCCCCCGCAGAACAGGTCTACAAACAGCCGGGGGTGTGGGGGAAAAAGCGGTAAGATCTGAGGCAGGAGCTTATACTTTCCTCCTGTGTAATTCAGCGGCGATTGGATCATGAATTCACGCTCCGTCCCGGCAGGTACACAGGAACAGCCGCTCCGCGTTTTCCGGCAGGTCTGATTTCCCGGTGGTAAAAGCCTTGTAGCTCTCTTCAAATACCTGAACGCTGCCTTTCCGGCTCAAAATCTCCATAATATCCCGGTCTGAGATCTTAGCGTTGGAGCGGCAGTTTCCTCTTTCCGCCATGTTGTTGTAGGACAGGAGAATATACCTGGCCTTAATGTCTTCAATGAGTGTTGCAAAAGCCCGGGGCGCGCTGGTCGTGCAGTATTTGCTCTTCATTCCCGTCCGATCCATTTTTCGGGCCACGCCAAAGACCTCCGGCTTGTCCCAGCGGGCCACATTTTCCAGCAGGTGGTAAGTATCACAGTACTGCCGGGAGTTGTAAGGCGGGTCAATGTACACCAGGTCTGCCTCCATACGCTTGACCAGGTTGTTTGCGTCCTCGTTAAAGCACTGGTTGAGGGGGTTATTATGTACCTGGGCCATGGGGACGCACAGTTCCAGAGTTCCCTCCGGCTTTGCCCCTTTCCGGTATGCATCGTAGTGCCCGCAGGTCAGGGCGATCCGGTCCATGGCGTAGAGCAGGGAGGTGATAAGAAGCGCTCTCTCCCGGCGGTTTAAAAGGCCTTTCTTGTAACTGCGCTCAATGTCCTCACGGATGTACCCGATTTTTGCGCAGTCGCTTTTGCTGAAATAGGTGTCGGCAAAGTTCCGGGTCATGTAATTTTCTCCCAGGCGGGTTTTGGCGTTGTATGCAGTGACAAAGTCCACGATGCGCTGGGGATCATAGGTCTCGGCGCCAAACCAGGCGTAGTTGCAGATGTAATTGCTGTACATCAGGTCGTTGGTGATGAGAACCTTGTCCTGAAAGGCGGAGGCAACCGCCCCCGTCCCAGAGAAAATATCCGCCACCGTTTCGATCTGGGGACACTCCGATTCCACCACCCGGGTAATAAAGGGGAGAAGTTTATACTTGTTGCCCAGATACCGCCGGTTATTGATGGTAGACATTTTATATGCAGTTGCGTCAGACATAGTCATGGGGAGCGCCTCCGTCTGTGGTAGATCCATGTTTAGCATACACGTTTGACTGTCCCATAAACAGGACTTTTGTAGTTGGTTGGCTCATTGCCTGTGCAAAGAGGCAGGGCAAAACAATACAGCTTATATTATACATGCAAAAAGCGCTTAAGCCAACCACCTTTTGAAAGAAATTTTGCCCGGAAAATACGCTGAATTTGAACTGTCATTGGGCAAAAAATTCCCCGACAAAGGGAGCTTTGTCGGGGAAAAGACAGTTTTTTGTTGTGATATCAGAGGTTACAGCCAAGGGACGATCTGGTACATGAGCACAAAGTGGCACACGCTGCCCAGAAGGATAAACACATGGAAAATCTCATGGCAGCCAAAGCGGGGGTTGTTTCGACCGGGCCATTTTACAGCATACAGCACTCCGCCCACGGTATAGAAAAGTCCGCCCGCCAGCAGCCACAGAAATCCCGCGGTAGGAAGCGCTTCAAAAATTGGGACAATGGCAAAAATCACCAGCCAGCCCATAAAGAGATAGATGGCGCTGGTGAGCCACCGGGGAATAGATAGTTTGGCGATGGTCAGCACTACGCCCGCTGCGGCCAGAGTCCAGACGGCGATGAGCAGAGGTACGCCTCCGTTCTCACGCAGGGCGGTGAGGCACAACGGGGTGTAGCTGCCGGCAATCAGCAGATAGATGGAACAGTGGTCATATTTGCGCAGGGCGATCCGCCCTTTGACGCACGTGCGCAGACAGTGGTAGAGGGTGCTGGCGGTGTAAAGGCAAAACATTGACAGACCGTAGACTGCAAAGAGCGCCAGGAGAAGGTAGTTTTCCATCTGGTCCGCTCGGATCAACAAAAGGACCGTGCCAACAGCGGACAGAACCGCGCCGACGCCATGGGTGATGGCCGACCAGGGACGCAGTCCGTCGTAGGGGTCGCGCACTTCACGGCGGCGCTTTGGCTTGGGCATGAGAATGGGGGCTGTTGCGGTTAACGCATCGGCACGCATAAGGATCGCTCCTTTCTGGGGTATGATAGATTACAAGTTCAGTATATGCGGAATCACAAAAATTATCAATATGCAATATGACTAAATATAGTTTTAAAAACTAGATTAAAAGATATAAAAAAACAGCGCCGGTTCGCCGGCGCTGTTTTTTCAGGTTGAGAATCAGCCCTCGGAGATCGCGCTCATGGGGCAGGTACCGGCACAGGCACCGCAATCAATGCA
>CALWOP010000041.1 GCA_944383195.1 uncultured Oscillospiraceae bacterium | reverse complement strand
ATTTCTTTGCCAGAGGCAAAGAAATTCCGCAGGGTGAATTGATTTCACCCGAGGATTTTTATAAAACAGGATTCCATCGGGCGGGCTATGCGGCCCGCCCAATGGATGACCTGCCCCAGACCAGCCAGATGGAACTGTTTTCCATGCTGTAAATAATGTACAGCGAAAAGAATATTCACCTGAGTGTTACCCAGCACAGCCGGACCACGTCGGGTCCGGCTGTCGTTTTTTCAGGAAAAAGAAAAAGAAAATTTACACGAGAGACCTTGACTGGATGGGTGGAAATGGGTAAAGTATGGGTGTTAAATCCTTGTGAAGAATTGCCCGGACAGCTCAGGATTTGGGCTCCGGGTTTTCAATGCGATCCGGAGGTTATGATCCTATGTCTTATCGTGGAAAGCGGATGTATGGGGGAGGCTATTCCGCCCGCAGCCGAAGCGTGGAGCCGGCTCAGATCCTGGGACGGGTGCTGCTGTTTCCGGCGCTGATCCTCTATTTGGAGCTGGTGCTTCACATTGTAATGAAAAACACCCTAAGCTTTTTCCCGGTGTATCTGGTGTTCAGCATAGCGGGAGGACTGTTTTGTTCCGCGTTTACCCTCCCATGGCACCGCAGAGCCAACGGGATCGTGACCGGGGTTTTGGCAGTTGTGATCAGCTTGGTGTATATCGTGGAGATCATTGCGAAAAAAATCCTCCAGTCTTATTACCCGCTCAGCACCTTGGGTACTGCCGCCGGCAACCGTTTGACGGACTATTCTGAGGTCATTGTATCCACCATTTTTGCTTGCATCCCCATCATTATCCTGGTGATGCTGCCCAGCATACTCATCTGCGTACTGAGCGGGAGAATCCTGGGCTTTGAACGTTTTGACATCCGCTTTGCGGGGTTGGTACTGGCAGCGGCGGCCATTTTCCATGTGGTGGGACTGGGTGTCATCCACCTGCCCTGGAAGGGAGATCTGACCCCTAAGCAGCTTTATCAGACAGACACCAATATAGACGATCAGGTGGAGCAGCTGGGGATGTGGACCATGCTGCGTCTGGATGTGAAGCATATGTTCTTCAAGCCGGCCCGCAATGTGGACGCGGACTTCAGCGGCCTGGGCGAGCTGGGCGGGAACGGAAGTGGAAGCTCCGCTTCTTCCGAAGGGGATACGTCCCAGGAGGAACAGCCGGTCATTGACACCTCTCCCAATGTGATGGATGTAGACCTGACCCAAATGGCCCAGAACACCAACAACAGCGATATCCAGTGGCTGTGTAACTACTTCAATAGCGTGACCCCTACCAACAAGAACGAGTACACTGGTATGTTTGAGGGGTATAATGTGATCCAGCTGGTCATCGAGGGCTTTTCCGGCTATGCCATCGACCCGGAACTGACTCCCACCCTCTATAAGCTGGCCAATGAGGGCTTTGTGTTCAACAACTACTACACTGCCCTCCACTATACCAGCACCTCCAATGGAGAGTGCCAGACGCTTCTGGGCCTCTATCCCAAAAACGGCAACCCCATCACCATGAAGCGTACCGGGGAGCTGGGTACCAACTGCTACTTCTCCCTGGCCCAGCAGCTGGGCAGAGAGGGCTATCTGGTCAACGGCTACCACGGCAACTATGAGATGTACGGCCGCCAGGAATCCCACACCAACCTGGGCTATAACTGGAAGCAGTTTGGCTCCGGCCTGGAAGTGGACACCAACGCCAATGGAGATATTGCATGGCCCGCCCGGGATACCCAGGTCATTGAAAACAGCGTAGACGACTATATCAACAGTGACCAGCCGTTCCATGTGTATTATCTGACCATCAGCGGCCATATGCCCTATTCCAACAACCGAATCGTCTCTCCCTACCGGGATACGGTACGGGCTTTGCCCTACAGCGAGACCACCCAGAACTATATGGCCACCGCCATGGAGGTAGACCGCGCCCTGGAGCTGCTGCTGCAAAAGCTGGAGGAGGCGGGAAAGCTGGATAAGACCCTGATCGTGGCGACCGGCGACCACATCCCCTATTTTAACGTGGACACCCTGGAGGAGCTGGCGGGCAAGAGCTTTGGCAGCTCCAAGGCTCTGGAGTCCCTGGATGAGTCGGCCATCGACTTTGATGTGTACAAGAATACGCTCATCATGTGGTCGGCCAGCATGGAGGAGCCTATCCAGATCGATAAGCCCTGCTGCCAGGTGGACATTCTGCCCACTCTGTCCAACCTTCTGGGCCTGGAGTACGATTCCCGGATGCTCGCCGGCAGTGATATCCTCTCCGACAGCGAGGGACTGGTGATCTTTACCTCCCGGTGTTGGGAGACCGACCGGGGCTTCTATAACCGCTATACCGGGGAGTTTACGCCCGCTCCCGGCGTCACTATGACCGCCGAGGAGCAGGAGAGCTATGTCTCCACCATGAAGAAGCTGGTACAGTATAAGCTGGAATGCACGGACATGATCGTGGAAAACAACTTCTATGACTATGCCTTTGGCGCTGTAAGTGAGTATTACCGTGTTCACGGAAACGGGAGTAATTGATTTTCCAGCGAGAGTGTGCGATAATAATAGCTGGGAATACGGGAAAGCCTAATGAGGCAGTCCCGTGGAAAGGAGTGTTTCCTATGAGTTTTGATCCCTATGAATTTGACCGCAGCTACGGCAGAAATGTGCCGGAGACACTGGGCCAGTACACCGCCAAAACCTTTTTGTGGATGATGGTGGGCCTGCTGGTGAGTTTCGGCGTTGGTATTGTGGGCTGGAGCACTGACCTGACCTGGATCGTGTACCGGGATATTCCGGGCTTTCACCTGATTTTGTTGGTAGGTACGCTGATCATCTCCTTTACCATGGTGGGCCGGATTGAGAAAATGTCTGTGGGGACGGCCATTACCCTGTTCCTGGTATTCTCTGCCCTGTTCGGCTTTGACGTCTCCCTGCTCATGTACGCCTACCGGATCGAGAGCATTTTGCTGGTCTTCCTGGTAACGGCCCTCTACTTTGGCGCTCTGGCGGCTTACGGTTTTCTTACCAAGTCCAACCTGTCCTTCCTGCGGCCCATTTTTCTGTTTGGCCTGGTGTTTCTAATCGGGTTTTATTTCCTGTCCCTGTTTATTCCGGGACTGATGGCCTTTGACCGGCTGGTTTCCATGGGAGCCATTGCCATCTTCCTGGCTTACACCGCCTATGACACCCAGCGCATCAAGGACTACTACAACTACTATGCAGGCTATCCCGATATGCTGGCCAAGGCGTCGATTTTCTCTGCCCTTCAGCTGTATCTGGATTTTCTGAACCTGTTTGTCCGGCTGCTGAGTATTTTGGGCCGGCGCAGAAGCTGAACGTTCACACTTGATATTTTCGCCCGGAGGAGCTCTATGCTCCTCCGGCCTTTTTTATCCTCTGGCGGTGCGGTAAGGTGTCGGCGCCCGCCGCCCGGACATAGAATGGGCGGGAGGGGGACCAAACGGGCCCCTCTACGCAAGTTCTGTGAGACGGCCCCGGGCCGTCCCGGGAAAGGAACGAGCCAATGCTCTATTATCTCATTGTATGCCGCTCGCTGACCTATGCCCAGCGCACCGCGGCCGCCCTGGAGCGGGCGGGAATCACCGCCCGGGTGCTGCGCTCCCCCAAAAGCATTTCCGGGGAAGGGTGCAGCCACTCTGTAAAAATATCCCAGCGCAACCTGCCAGATGCCCTTCGCATTTTGCAGCGGCTGGGGCTGACACCCAAACGGATCTATATCACCGCTGGGAACGGAAGCTACCAGGAGGTGGAGCTATGATCTATCTGGACAGCGCCGCCACCACAATGCAAAAACCCGCTTCGGTGGCCCGGGCATCCGCCTGGGCAATGGAACATCTGGCAAGCCCCGGCCGAGGCGGGCATCGCCCCGCCATGGCCGCGGCGGAAACCGCCTTTGCCTGCCGGGAAGAGGCGGCGAAGCTTTTTCACGTGTCTCAGCCGGAACGGGTGGTGTTCACCTTCAACGCCACCCACGGACTGAACATTGCCATTGGGACCCTGGCCAAGCCCGGCAGCCGGGTGGTGATCTCAGGCTACGAGCACAATGCTGTGACCAGGCCCCTCCATGGGATTCCGGAGCTGGAACTGCGGGTGGCACGCGGCCCTCTCTTTGACCCGCAAGCGACTCTGGAGGCATTTCGCCGGGAGCTGGACCGGGGAGCGGACCTGGCGGTTTGCACCCATGTGTCCAACGTCTTCGGCTTCATTCTCCCTGTGGAAGAGATCGCCGCCCTGTGCCGGGAGAAGGGCGTTGCGCTGATTGTAGATGCATCTCAGTCTGCGGGATGCCTGCCTCTGGATTTTGAAGCGCTGGGGGCGGCCTTTGTGGCCATGCCGGGGCATAAGGGGCTTTACGGCCCTCAGGGGACGGGACTTCTTCTGTGCGGTATGGACCCCAAGCCTCTGCTGGCAGGGGGGACAGGCAGCGAGTCCCGACTTCAGACCATGCCCGCATTTCTGCCGGACCGCCTGGAGGCGGGGACCCACAATATGCCGGGGCTGGCCGGACTTTTGGAGGGCCTGCGCTTTGTCCGCCGCCGCGGCGTGGAGAACATTGCCGCCCAGGAAAGCCTCCTGATCCGCCATTTGGGGGAGGGCATGGAGAGAATCCCGGGTGCGCGGGTCTTTCTGGCGCAAGATCCTATGGCCCAGTCCGGAGTGCTCTCCTTTCAGATTGAGGGCTGGGACTGTGAAGCGCTGGGGGATGCGCTGGGTGAGCGCGGGTTTGCCCTGCGGGCGGGGCTCCACTGTGCCCCCCTGGCCCATGAGAGCGCGGGTACCCTGGAACAGGGGACCGTCCGGGCCAGTTTGTCTGTGTTCAATACCCACCGGGAGACGGAAAAGCTGCTGCGGACTCTGCGCACACTGGCTTCCGGTGGGGGAGCGCCCTCCTGAATAGGGAACCTGACCGGGCCTGGCACAGCCACTTTTTCGACAGTCTTGAAGGACCTCCCCACCTTCCCTCGCTGAGGGAGGCGGGGAGGTCCTGTCGTTTCATGCGGTTTTTCCCGAAAGGAAGGGCTGTTGGGGGAGAAACGGAAGAATGGGCCGGAAGTGACAAAGAGCCCGGGGAAAATTCAAGAAAAATTTATAAAATTTTCATTTTGCCCTCCCGGTTTCGTGTTGCCATCGGGGCCGGAATATCGTATAATGACATGATGAAGAACTTTACCGCCTAAGGAGGGAGCATCATGGCTGAGATGATCCAGATGTTGTTTCAGGGCTATTTTCCTGTGATCCGCATCCAACTGGCCGACCTGCTGGATATCGCCATTATGACCGGCATCATCTATAAGCTGCTGTGGATGCTGCGGAAAACCAGCTCCGGCCGGGTGCTGCGGGGGATCTTGATCCTGCTGCTGGCCATGGTGGTTTCTTCGGCCATCTCCCTGACCGCCACCAGCTTTTTGCTCAAACAGGTGGTGGAATTGGGGGTGCTGGTGCTGGTCATCCTCTTCCAGCCGGAAATCCGCCGTTTCCTGGAGCGAATGGGAAGCGGGGGCCTTGGGTTGGTTTTTGCCTCCACCAAGGAGCCGGGGGCGGAGCTGGAGACTGCCATCCAGCAGACCACGGAGGCCTATGCCGATATGTCCCGGGACAAGGTGGGGGCGCTGATGGTCTTTGAGCGGCAGAATCTGCTGGATGATGTGATCAAGACCGGCACTGCCCTGGACTGCGCGGTTTCCAGCGAGCTGCTGAAAAATATTTTTTGGAACAAGGCGCCCCTCCATGACGGGGCGGTCATCGTCCGGGAGGGCCGGATCGTGGGAGCTGGCTGTATGCTCCCCCTGTCTGGAAATGTGAACCTCAGCCGGGACCTTGGAATGCGCCACCGGGCCGGCATCGGAATGAGCGAACATTCCGATGCGGTGGTGGTCATCGTTTCGGAGGAGACAGGCTCCATTTCCGCGGCGGTGGGCGGTATGCTCAAGCGGCATCTGGCCCCCGAGACACTGGAGCGCCTGCTGCGCAATGAGTTGCTCAATGATAATGAGGAGGAGAAGAAGAGTGGACAGATCCCCCTGCTGAGCCAGATCTTCGGCAGCGGAAGGAAAGAAGGTGACCGGGAATGATGGAACGGCTTCGAAACAGCAGATGGGTGTATATCCTGCTGTCCCTTGTGCTGGCGATCGTTTTCTGGATGTATGTGCGCATCGAAGTGGACCCGGAGGACAGCACGACCATTCACAACGTCCCGGTGGAACTGACCGGAACCAATGTCCTGACCGGACAGGGCCTGACCGTGACGGGGATTTCCGCGGAGACGGTGGACCTGAGGGTCTCGGCGACGGTGAGCGTCATCAACAATCTGATCCGTTACCGGGATGATATCTACATCCCCTTGGATGTGTCCCGATGCACAGAGGGGGAAAACCGTCTTGCCTACCAGCCCAAGTGGCCGGAAAATTTCAACACCAGCGATGTGGTGCTGCAAAATAAAGACCCGGGGACCATCACCGTGACGGTGGGCAAGCTCTACACCAACACATTCAATGTAGACTTCCGACTGGACGGCCAGGTGGCCGACGGTTACCAGATGGGAACGCCCACCATTGAGCCTGCCACGGTCACGGTGAGCGGTTCGGCGGAGGACGTCAGTAAGGTTTCCAAAGTGGTGGCCGTTTTACAAAATGAAAATCTGGACGAGCGGTTTGCCGGAGACCTGCCGCTGACGCTGCTGGACAGTCAGGGAAATCCGCTCACGGATTTGAATGTGACCCTCAGCTCTGATACGGCTTATGTGGTGGTCCCGGTGGTGGTGGAAAAGGAAGTGAAGCTGACGGTCAACTTCCAGAACGGAGGCGGCGCCACCACGGATGACATCACTTATGACATTGAGCCGCAGGTCATCACAGTTTCGGGAGAAGAAAGCGACATCCAGAATCTCACGGAGCTGTCTATTGGCAGCATCGATTTGTCCAAGGTTGTGGGAACCAATACCTTTACTTTCCCCATCTCCCTTGACCCCAGCCTGGAGAACGTGAGCGGAGAGACAGAGGCCACTGTGACCGTGACCGTGAAGGGACTGGACACCCAGGTATATAATGTGGATAACATCTCGGTGATCCAGCCGGCCAACGGATACGATGCCGTTGCGGTGACCCAGGAGAAGCAGATCACAGTGCGGGGCAAAGCGGAGGACTTGGCTGAAATTGACGCCAGCCAGCTGCGCATTGTGGCGGATCTGACAGATTTTACCACCACAGGACAGATCTCCGTCCCCGTCCGGGTCTATCTGGATACCAACCGCTCTGTCGGCATCATCGGAGAGTATAGCATTGTGGTGAATATCAGCCGGTAACGGCCGGCACTGTCCCAGATTTGGAGGAACGAAACCATGGTTCAAAATGCAATCGTGAAAAAAATTGTCCGGGATGGGGTGGCGGAGATCTCTCTGCTGCGCCAGATGGAGTGCGGGCTCCACTGTGATGGAGCCTGCGCCGGCTGCACGGCAAAGCCGCCCCAGGAGATCCTGGCCTTGGCCGCCAACCCCATTGGGGCCAAGCCCGGAGATGTGGTGGAGGTGGAACCCTCCATTGGGCACAATATCGGCACTTCAGTGGTGGTATTCCTGCTTCCCTGTGTGGGGCTGGGAGCCGGCTATGTGCTGGGGCAGGCCCTGCTGAATTTGGGGGATCTGGCCGCCATGGGTACAGCAGTATTGGGACTGGCTGTGGGCTTTGTCCCCGCATTCCTGCTCAACCGTGCCATGACCCGGAACCAGGCGCCGGAGTTTTCCATCCTGAAATACCTGCGGTGAGGGAAACGGCGTGTTTGGTTATGTACGGCCGTACCGTCCAGAGCTAAAATGTAAGGATTTTGACCTTTATCGTGCCACTTACTGCGGACTGTGCCGTTGCCTGCGCCGGCGGTACGGCCTGATTGCTCCCCTGTTTTTGAATTTCGACTTTACATTCCTGGCCTTAGTGCTCTGGGAGGCGGAGGGACAGGCAGAGTTTTGCCGGGGGCGCTGCCATGCCAATCCACTGGTGAAAAAGACCATGTGTATGGACAGCCCCGCGCTGGAGCTGGCCGCAGACGAGAGCGTGATCCTGACTTGGTGGAAGCTTCGGGACAGCATAAAGGATGATGGACTGTGGGGCGGGATGCCCGCCCGGCTGCTGGCCGGACTGCTGCGCCGGTCTTACAAGAAAGCCCGCGTCCGGCGTCCTGGCTTTGACCAGTCGGTCAAGCAGTGTCTGGAGGAGCTGGAGACCTTGGAGGGGGAGAAGTGCCCCTCTCTGGATCGAACAGCCGACACCTTTGCGCGGCTGCTCCAATCCGCAGCCCCCAATGAGGGGGAGCAGGGACGGATCTTGGGCCAGCTGCTCTATCACCTGGGCCGGTGGATCTACCTGGCCGATGCCCGGGATGATCTGGCAGAGGATTTGACCGCCGGGCGGTATAATCCGGTGGCCGCTCGATATGGGCCGGAGGGGGACGAGGCTGCCTTGGCCCTGACCATGGATCAGTCCCTGGGGCAGATGGGAGCCGCCCTTCAGCTGGGGGAATTCGGCTGCCGGAAGGTGCTTTTGGAAAACATGATATACCTGGGCCTGCCTTTGGTGCAGAGAGCCGTGTTTGACGGCAGCTGGGCTCAGATCAAAAAACAAAAGATATGGAGAAACGACACATGAGAGATCCGTACAGCGTCCTTGGCGTGAGCCAGAACGCCAGCGATGAGGAGGTCAAGAAGGCCTATCGTGAGCTGGCCAGAAAGTATCATCCCGATAACTATCAGAACAATCCTCTGGCCGATCTGGCAGAGGAGAAGATGAAGGAGATCAACGAGGCCTACGATACCATTACCAAGCAGCGCGCCGGCGGCGGAGGGTATCAGCGCAGCTCTGGCTACGGCGGGTCTTATCAACAGGGCTATTCCGCCTCCGGCAGTTCCTCCTACGCCCAGATCCGCAACTTGATCAACGCGGGGGATCTGGCTACGGCCGAGCAGCTGCTCTTTGAGATCAACCAGCGGGATGGAGAGTGGTACTTCCTCAGCGGCAGCATTGCCTATCGGAAGGGCTGGATGGATGAGGCCATGCAGAACTATTCCCGGGCCGTCCAGATGGAGCCCAACAATATGGAGTACCGGCAGGCCCTGGCCATCATGCAGCGGGGCGCGGGCGGCTATCGGCCCGCCGGCTACGGCGGAGGCATGGACAGCCTGGATTGCTGTACCACCATGCTTTGCCTGAACTGCCTGTGTGGCGGAGGGCACTGCTAAATGAGCACGATGGGTTCCGGACAGAGCGGCAAGACGGCTTTGGGAGGCGTCCTGGCCGCGGGAGCGCTGGTGATGCTGTGGCTGGCCTGCGTGGCTCCCTCGGGCCGCCTGGGCCTGAGCGCGGTGGGCGGCCTGTTTCCCATGGCTGCCACCCTGGCTGCAGGCCGTGGGGCGGGCTATCTTTGTTGGGGAGCGGCGGGCCTGCTGGGGCTTGTGATCCTCCCTGACAAAGGTGTGGCGCTGCTGTTCCTGGCCTTTTTTGGCCTCTATCCTGTGGTAAAAGGCGCTATTGAGAGCCTGCGGCGCCTGCCGGTGGAATGGGGATTGAAGCTGGCGTTTTTTAATGTAATTCTGACGATCAGCTGGTTTGTGTTCCGGGAACTGTTTCTTCCCAATCCCCCCCAGTGGCTGGGGGACAATACCTTGCTTCTCTATGGAGCGGGCAATGTGGTGTTTGTGATGTACGATGTGGGGTTGTCCCGGCTGGTGGCTATGCTTTCTTCCCGACTGGGAAGCGGGCGCCGGAGCTGACCTTGCACAGAGAAAAGGAGTGTGACCCATTTGGTCAAGAGTATGACCGGCTATGGCCGGGCGGAGGAGACGGTGAACGGCTGCACCATCACGGTGGAGCTGCGTTCCGTAAATAACCGTTATCTGGACTGCAATGTCCGCATTCCCCGGCTCTATCTGTTTGCGGAGGAGGCCATCAAGAGCCGGGTGCAGCAGATCATTTCCCGGGGGAAGGTGGATGTGTTCGTCACCCTGGACAGTACCGGAGCGGAGAAAGTTCAGGTGTCGGTAAACAAAGCGGCGGCGGACGGATATTATGCCGCACTGGAGCAGCTGGCGGCGGACTATGGTCTGTCCAACGATATTTCCGTCTCCCTTTTGTCCCGCTTCCCTGATGTTCTGTTGGCGGAGAAAGCGGAAGAGGACGTGGAGCAGATGGCCAAGGATATCTGCCTGGTGCTGGACCGGGCCCTTGCCGACTTTGACGCCATGCGCACCAAAGAGGGGGAGCGGCTGAAGGAGGACATTTTGTCCCGGGCTTCGGCGATTGAGGAGAAAGTGGCTCTGGTGGAAGAGCGATCCCCCCAGACTGTGGCCGAGTACCGGGCCAAGCTGGAGGCCAGAATGAACGAAGTTCTCTCCAACACCCAGCTGGACCCGGCCCGCATTCTCACCGAGGCGGCGATCTTTGCCGACAAGGTGGCTGTGGACGAGGAGACGGTGCGTCTGCGCAGCCATATCGACCAGCTGCGGGATATGCTTTCTAAGGGCGGCGCGACGGGCCGGAAGCTGGACTTCCTCATCCAGGAGTTTAACCGGGAGGCCAATACCATCGGGTCTAAGTGCAGCGACATCGATATCGCCCGCCAGGTGGTGGATATCAAGGCAGAGATCGAGAAGATCCGCGAGCAGGTCCAGAACATTGAGTAAGGGGGCCGTGGAGTGAAGCTCATTGACATTGGTTTTGGAAACCTGGTGTCCGCGGGGCGGCTCATTGCCGTGGTCAGCCCTGACTCCGCCCCCATCAAGCGTATGGTCCAGGAGGCCAGAGAGCGGGGGCAGCTGGTGGACGCTACCTACGGCCGGCGCACCCAGGCGGTGCTTATTTTGGACAATGACCATCTGGTGCTGTCCGCCCTCACGCCGGAGGTCATCTCCGAGCGGGTGTCTGGGACGGACGGGAAGGAGGAACCATGCTGAAACAGAAAGAGAGAGGGCAGCTCATCGTGCTCTCCGGCCCCTCCGGTGTGGGCAAGAGTACAGTTATCGCGGAGCTGTTCAGCCAGCGTGAAAATATCCATTTCTCCGTCTCTTACACCACCCGCCAGCCGCGGGTGGGCGAGCAGGACGGCGTGAACTATAACTTTGTCTCCCGGGAGGAATTTGAAGGGATGATCGCCCGGGATGAGCTGCTGGAGTATGCCCAGTATGTGGATAACTACTACGGTACATCCCTGAAGGCCATCGAGGAGCAGCTCAGCCAGGGTGTGGATGTGCTGCTGGACATTGAGGTCCAGGGGGCGGCCAAGGTCAAGGAGCGCTGCCCCGGAGCATTGTTCATTTTTATCATCCCCCCCTCCTTTGAGGAACTGTCCCGCCGCCTCCACAGCCGGAATACCGACAGTGAGGAAGTCATTGCCGGCCGCTTGGAGAAGGCCAAGGTAGAGTTCCGGGAGATCTCCAACTATGATTATCTGGTCATCAACGACAAGGTATCCCACGCGGTGCGGGAGATCGAGGCCATCCTCACTGCCGCTGAGTGCCGGGTGGAGAACCGGACGTCGATTCTGGCGCAATTTGCGTAATTGAAGGAAATTAACGATAAGGAGTTTTTTGTTATGATGCTCTATCCCGCTATGAAAGATCTTCTGAAACACGTGCCCAGCCGGTATGAGCTGGTCAATGTCGTGGCCTGCCGGGCCCGGCGCATTGCCCGGGAGGCGGAGCTGGAGGGGGAGCCCCTTCAGGAAAAGCCCGTCAGCATCGCTATCCAGGAGGTAGCCGATGGCAAGCTGGAGGCGGAAGCTGCCCAGCAGGAGGAACAGACGGAGCAGGAGCAGGAGTAAAAACACGCAAAGCAAGCGTAGGGCGGACATCCCCCTTCGCTTGCTTTCCTTCCGTTTAAGGGGGCAGGGCCATGGGACGAAAAATTGCAAAAGTGGCCGTGTCCCGGGCAATCTATGCCATTGACCGCCCCTATGATTACCAGGTTCCTCCGGACTTGGAGGACCGGCTACGCCCGGGAATGCGGGTGCTGGTGCCCTTTGCGGCGGGAAACCGGGGCACGGAAGGGATCGTGCTGTCCATTGGCTCCCAGGCCGATGGAAGCCAGCCCCTGAAAGAGATCCAAGCGGCCCTGGATGAGGAGCCGGTGCTGGATCATGGGGCCATTCAGCTGGCCTTGTGGATGCGGGAGCGGTATTTTTGTACCCTGTATGACTGTGTCAAGGCCATGCTCCCTGCGGGACTGTATTTTTCCCTGCGGGACTGCGTAGCCATAAAGGCCGGGGTGGACCGGGAGCGGGCCTATGCCGCCGCAGAGGGCCACGGAGCATCTACCCAGCTTCTGGACTTGCTCTGGAGCTGGGGAGGAAAAGGGGACATGGAACAGATCCGTCTGGCGTTTGGTGCCAAGGACCCCAATCCTGCCATCCGCCGCCTGACGCAGGCGGAGGTGGTCACGCTGGAGACCAGCACGCAGCGGGGCATTGGGGACAAGCAGGAAAAGCTGGCGGTGCTGGCGATCCCGGCAGAGGACGCTATGGCTATAGTTGCGCCCAGACGGAAAAGCGCTCCTCTTCGTTATGCGGTGACGGAATTGCTCTGCTCCCTGGGGGCCGCCTCGGCCAAGGAGCTGTGCTATTTTACCGGGGCTTCTATGCCCACCATCAAATCATTGGAAAAAAGCGGCATCCTGACCCTGGAGTCTCAGGAAGTCCTTCGCCGTCCTCAAATCGAAGAAGTGGAGCCCGCCCCTCCGCCGATCCTTAACCAGGAGCAGCAGCAGGCATTTGAGGGGCTGCGTGCGCTGATGGGGGAAGGAAAGGCGGCGGCAGCGCTGCTGTATGGTGTGACGGGCAGCGGGAAGACCCAGGTGTATATCCGTCTAATCCAGGAGGCTCTGGAACAGGGAAAATGCGCACTGGTACTGGTGCCGGAAATCGTTCTCACACCTCAGTTGGTGCGGATTTTTGCCGCACACTTCGGCAAAAATGTGGCTTTGCTCCACAGCGCTCTGCGCTCGGGGGAGCGATATGATGAGTGGAAACGGGTCCGCCGGGGAGAGGCCAAAGTGGTGGTGGGCACCCGGTCGGCGGTGTTTGCGCCATTGGATCACCTGGGCCTCATTATTCTGGATGAGGAGCAGGAGAGCAGCTACAAGTCGGAAAATGCTCCCCGCTATCATGCCAGGGATGTGGCGAAATACCGCTGCGTCCAAAACGGCGCACTGTTGGTGCTGGGCTCGGCCACTCCTTCGGTGGAGTCCATGTACCAGGCGCAGAAAGGGGACTATTCCCTGTTTACGCTGCGCCGGCGGTATAATCAAAAGGCCATGCCCAATGTGCTGGTGGCCGATATGCGGGAGGAACTGCGCCGAGGCAATGACACGGACCTGAGCGGTGTGCTCCGGCAGGAACTGGAGGAGAACCTGAAGCGGGGGGAGCAGGCCATCTTGTTTCTCAACCGCCGGGGGGCCAGCCGCATGGTTTTCTGCGGTGAGTGCGGCAAGGTGCCCCAGTGCCCCCGGTGCTCGGTGAACCTCACCTATCACTCGGCCAACGGGCGGCTGATGTGCCACTACTGCGGCCATTCCCAGCCGCTGCCTCCCGCCTGCCCTGAATGCGGGGGGATTTTGAGTTTCCTGGGTACCGGGACCCAGCGGGTGCAGGAGGAATTAGAGGAGCTGTTCCCCTTCTGTCCGGTGCTCCGGATGGATACCGATACCATTTCCGCCGCGCATCCCCATGAGCAGATATTGGACCAGTTCCAGAGAGAAAAAATTCCTGTTTTAGTGGGCACCCAGATGGTGGCAAAGGGGCTGGATTTTGAAAACGTCACCCTGGTGGGGGTGATCGCGCCGGATCTTGGGCTGTATGTAGATGATTTTCGGGCCGGGGAGCGAACCTTTTCACTGCTGACCCAGGTGGTGGGCCGAGCAGGCCGGGGAGAGAAGGGCGGCCGTGCGGTCATCCAAACCTATACCCCGGACAATGACGTGATCCGCTGTGCCGCCCGGCAGGATTACGACAGCTTTTATCAGGAAGAGATCGCCTTGCGGCAGCTGAGGCGGTATCCGCCCTTTGCGGATTTGACCCTCCTGACCGCTTCCGGCGTAGAGGAGGGGGCGGTGCTGCGCTGCTGTGCCCGGCTGCGCCGGGAGCTGGAGCGGGCTTTGCCCCAACTGCCCGGTCAGTGGGAGCTGCTGGGGCCCGCCCCGGCAGCGGTGGCAAAGATCAATCACCGCTACCGCTACCGTCTGACCCTTACCGGGCCGGTAGGGAAGCAGGCCCGGGCCCTACTGGCCCATCTGCTGCGGGCGGCACAAAAAGATAGGGACAACAAAGGGGTGTCCGTCTATGTGGATGTAAACCCCTACTATAGCTAAGAAAGAGGAGAATGGACTATGGCGATTCGAACCATTTTGACCCAGGGAGACCCTGTTCTGAATAAAATGTGCCATCCAGTGACCAAGTTTGATGATAAACTGGGGGATTTGTTGGATGATCTGAAAGAGACTCTGGCCAAAGCCAACGGCCTGGGTCTGGCTGCCCCCCAGGTGGGCATCCTCCGTCGGGCTGTCATCGTGGTGGATGACAGCGGAGAGATGCTGGAGCTGGTGAATCCGGAGATCATCGATCAGAAGGGGGAGCAGGATGGTCTGGAAGGCTGCCTGTCCGTCCCCGGTCAGTGGGGCTATGTTAAGCGCCCTGAGTGGGTGAAGGTGAAAGCCCAGGACCGCAGCGGCAACTGGTTTGAGGTGGAAGGGGAGGACATTACGGCCCGCTGTTTCTGCCACGAGCTGGGCCATCTGGACGGGCACCTCTATGTGGAACTCACCGACCGGCTCTACACCAGCGAGGAGCTGGATGCTATGGCCCAGGAGGAAGAGGAGCAGGCATGAGAATCGTCTTTATGGGAACCCCCGACTTTGCTGTCCCCTCCCTGGAAGCCCTGGTGCGGGGAGGACATGAGGTAGTGGGAGTCTTCAGCCAGCCGGACAAGCCGGTGGGACGGCACCAGAACAAGCTCCAGCCCACCCCGGTGAAGGTGTGTGCCCAGAG
>CALWOP010000040.1 GCA_944383195.1 uncultured Oscillospiraceae bacterium | reverse complement strand
GGCGTCCACATTCATGCCGGGCAGCAGGCCGTCCGTCTCATCAATGCGCATGGTGACCGGGTAGGTGGTGGCGCTGCCGGAGGAGGTGCCCGCCACGCTGACCTTGGTGACCACCCCTTGATAGACCGTTCCCTCCACCGCATCAGCGGTGACGGAGACCTGCTGGCCCACGGCGATGGAGGAGATGTCCAGCTCATCCACGCTGAGGGTCATGGTGAGATAGCTCAGGTCGTAAATGGTACACAGAACCTGGTTGGCCTCGGCGTTCTCTCCGGCGTTGTAGTTCTTGTCGATGATGGTACCCTGGATGGGGGAGGTCACCGTGTAGTCGTCCAGCTGATCATAGCGGCTATCCAGGGAGAGCTGGGCGTTTCGCAGGGACTCGGAGGCGCTTTGAATCTCATCCTCCAGCGCGTCGCTGGTCAGGGTAAGGATAGGGGCGTTCTGATCCACCCAGCTGCCCTCAGAGACATAGATCTGGGACACCTCTCCGGAGACCTGGGCGGTGACGGCCTTCTCCGCCTCATAAGTAAAGCTGCCGCTTCCGGCGCTGTCCACTCCGCCGATGGAAGCCGAGCCGGTCTGGGTGGTGGAGAGCCCCCCGGGGTTGCTGACCTCAATGGTCACATTCCGAACGATGACATTGCCGGTGAGTACCTCATTGTTCCCAGAAATTTTGGTGACGGTGCCGGTGAGAGTCTCAAAGGTGCTGTCCAAGGTGACCGAAGCGCTTTGTCCCACAAAAAAAGACGCCGCCTCGTCGGCCAGGAAGGGAAGCTCCAGGCACATGGTATCGGAATTGCGGACGGTGGCCACCGTTTGCCCAGCGGAGACCTCATCCCCCACCTCCACGTCCAGGGAGAGGACACGTCCGGCCTTAGGGGCGGTGAGGGTCAGATTTTCCAGCTCCTCCAGCTTGTTGTCGTAGTTGCGCTGAGACTGATTGAGGGAAATTTCCGCCTGTTCCAGCGTGCTGGACATATCCGAGTCATCGATGGTGTACAGTACCGTGCCCGCCTCCACCTGGTCCCCCTCCTCAAAGTCGGCGGTGAGGATGGTGCCCTCCACAAAGGTGGTGACGGAATAGGAGTTGGCGGCCTCGAGGGTGCCGCTGCCGGTGATCTGGGCGGTGATGTCCCGGCGCTCCGCAGCGGCTGTGACGTAACTCTGTCCAGCCGCCGCCGCAGTCTGACCTCCACCCAGAAAGCGCACGGCCGCCGCGGCCACTAGGATACAGGCCACGGCGGGAAAGATAACTCTTTTTCGCAGCAGTTTTTTCCGGAAACTGCCGTTCTTTTTGTTGCGTGTGCTCCCGTCAGATGCGGGAGGGGTGTTTTTACCCAGCACAGGAAGATTCATAAGAGAAGGCTCATCCTTTCCAACATGAAGTGAAATCATTGTATGGAAAAGATTTGAACGGCCCTGGAAAAAAATCACAACAAAATCGAAACACTTTCCAAACAATTCAAAACGCCTGTGAGAATCTTTTCTCACAGGCGTAGATTTTTCGAACGAGTGGCGCAGTCACTTGTTCAAGCAGGATTGCACGAAAGATTTGCCTCGATTATTTCAAAATTGTGGGCGAATCTTGCGTAAGAAGTGTAATTTCCGATGCACATATCGCCGGGACTCCTTGCAGGAGGGCTTTTTTGGCAATTTGATTAGGCACGATTCAGGCGGTAGCCGGCGCCCCATACGGTTTCGATGATTTTGGGGTGGGCGGGGTCATCTTCGATTTTATCCCGGACCCGACCGATATGGACGGTGACGGTGGCGCTGTCTCCCACATAGTCATAGCCCCAGATGGTCTCAAAAAGCTTCTCCTTGGAGAAGACCATGTTGGGATGCTCGGCCAGGTACTGGAGGAGGGAAAACTCACGGTTGGGCATTTTGATCTCCTGCTCCCCCTTGAAGACCCGGCGGCTTTGGGGAAAGATGCGCAGATCCCCCACGGTGATGACCTCCTGCTCCTCATGGGCCGCGCCGGTGAGCCGGGCGTAGCGGCTGAGATGAGACTTGACCCGGGCCACCAGCTCGGCGGGGTCAAAGGGCTTGGCGATGTAGTCGTCCGCCCCCAGCCCCAGGCCCCGGACCTTGTCCACCAGCTCCGTGCGGGCGGTGACCATGAGAATGGGCACGTCTACCTTATCCCGGATCATGCGGCACACATCGTAGCCGTTGCAGCCGGGGAGCATGAGATCCAAGAGGATCAGAGCGTATTGTCCGGTGAGGGCCTCGGTGACGGCCAGCTGGCCGTTGCCCACCACGGTGACTTCGAAGCCCTCCAGCTCCAGATAGTCCTGCTCCAGCATGGAGATGGCGGGGTCGTCCTCGGCAATCAGCAGTTTTGTCATGTGGATTCACTCTCCTGTCTGGGCAGGGCAATGTCAAATACCAGCCCCTGGTCGTTATAGGCGCGGATGGTCCCGCCGTGGGCCTCCACGATACATTTGACGATGTAGAGGCCAAGGCCGCTGCCCTCGCCGTTTTTGCTGCTGCGGGCCTGGTCCTCCCGCCAGAATTGTTCAAACAGGTGGGGAAGAGACTTCTGGGAGACGCCCTGGCCGTTGTCAGCAAAGCGAATGCACTCCATATTTCCCTGGCGCCATACGGTGATGGTCAGACGCAGGGGCTGAGCCTGGGCGTAGCGCAGGGCATTGTCTTTTAAATTGTTCAGCACCCGGAAAAACTGCTCGGGGTCCAGTTGAACGGGGTGGGGGTAGGGAAAAATATGGGGCTCCAGGGCCCCGCCCACCTGTTCCAGTTCTACGGCGGCCTCGTGGGCAAAGCGGCGGACAAAATCGCCCAGGTCGCAGGGCTGGAGGAACATGGGGAGGTTCCCGGTCTCCAGCTTTGAGAAGTAAAACAGCCGCTGGAGCAGTACATCCATCTCACAGGCTTTCTGATAAGCCACGTCCAAATACCGTGCCTGCTTTTCCGGCGTCTGGGCCACCCCGTCCCGCAGCCCCTTGATATACCCTTTCACACTGGTAAGGGGCGTGCGCAGATCGTGGGAGATGCCCGCTACCAGGTCTGTGCGGGCCCGTTCGTAGGCGGCAGTCTTTTCCCGCTCCGCCAGCAGGTGCTCCTGCATATGGTTGAAAGCGGCACACACGGCGGAAAATTCGTTGCGTCCCCCGTAGTCCACCGTCTGGGAGAAGTCTCCTTCCTCCACCCGGCGGGCAGCCTGAGCCAGGGCGTTTACCGGCTCCAGAAGCTTTTTCACCTGGCGGCTGGTAAACAGAAGACTGAAGAGCACGATAATTACGATGGCTACCGCCCCGCTGATGAGCATGGACAGCACGGCAATCTCCCCGGGCTGCCTGCGGGAGCCCAGGAAAAAAGAGGTGGGCGGGAGGGAGAAGGAAACGATAGTATATCCATCCCGCACCACACCCACCATCGTGCCGCCGGGATTCTGGATGATCAGGGGGGTGGACTGTCCCCACTGGGTGTGCGCGCCCACCTCCCGGTACAGACGGGACTGGGCGGGGTCTAAAGAGGAAAAGATAGGCCTGTCCCCTTTAGAGACCTGAAGACTGAAGCCCAGCTGCTGGAGCTGGCGGTTGAGCTGCGGCCAGTCGTGAAGGGCAAGGGAATCTCCCTGGAGCAGCTGCTGGACCTGGGAGGCCTCCTTACTGACGGAGGAAAGGGACTGGTGCTGGTAGTTGTCGGCGATGAAGTGGGTGGCAACGCTACTTACTACCAGCATAGCCACCAGCGCCACCAGCACCGATATGGTGTTGTAAATAAACAGATGACGCTTGATCCCCATCCAGGTACCTCCTCAGGCGGCAGTGAAGAAATTTCATCCACTTTACTATAGGGGAAAAATGTAACGAAAAAGGGGAGAAACTCTAAACTTTTTCAAAACTGTCCTGGGACTGGGCAACTTGCTCCGGGGCCTCCAGCCGTACGCCGAAGCCGTTGACCTCGATCAGCTCGTCGGCGGGGATCAAGAAATACTTCTTTCCGTCAATGACCCGGGTTTCTACCAGGTAGCTCTGCTCGGGGGAAACGGCGATGGTAGCCTGGGAGCTTTTTACTTCAAATTTTCCGCTGTCAATGAGATTGGCGGGGCTGAGGGCGGCACCTGCGCCGAACTGCTGGGCGCACTGCTCCTCAAACGCCTGGATGCGCTCTTCGGCGATCCCGCAGTCCCGGAGAATGGCGCTTACCGTTCCAGTGCCCACAGTAAGGGGTTCCGGGTCTTGGGATTCCTTGTGCTCAATGATCCGGTCCCGCAGCTGCTCATGGACGGCCTGAACCACTTCCAGGCTGCACGCCTCTTCCAGGGTATCGGACAGGGCGGTTTGGAACGCCTCTTTTTGTTCTGCGGGAGACATGGGGGGCTGGGTGTGGAACACCGCATCAATGACTTCCTGGTGGATCTCGTCAGTCTTGCGGGTGTAGAACAGGGCGTTGTAAAGATTGGCTGAGCGGTCATCAAAGGCGGGGAAGAGAAAGCCCAGCTCCGGCGGGGCCACGATCTGGCTGGGGGCACAGGTGTGAAATTTGTTTTCTCCTGCCACAAAGCCCAGCTCCGCCTTGCCGTTTTTCACCGGGCAGACGCAGCAGACAAAATAAGTAAATACCGTGTCGGAGCCGTCTTCCAGCGCCTCTCCGTCCGCGCCCTTTCCAGGCACATCATAGCGGTCGTAGGCAAGGAGGATCAGGTAGTTCTCCTCCAGCTCCAGGCAGTCTATGATTTTTTGATAAAGGGCCTGGCGCAGCTGCTCATCCTCCAAACGGCAGGCGCGCAGCTGGGAGAGCAGGCGGTGCTCTTCACTGTCGGCCACCTGCTGGGTGGAGAAAACAATGTCCAAAAGGTTCCGGCCCAAGGTGCCGGACAGGGACTTTTTCAAAAGACCCAGATACTTTTCCACTTCCTCCTGAGACATCATCCCCAGGGACTCGTCCAGGTTGGAGATCACTTCTTTCTTTGTGTTGACATAACATCCGTAGACCCGGCTGATGGCACACCGGTCCGGGCGGAACCGGCGGCGCAGCTCGCTTAATTCTTTTTGATTCATGGTAAGCCTCACTTTTTCGTTAGGCGGCATATGGAAGCAACACCGCCGGAGATGGGCGCGAAACCGCGCTGCTTTTTATCATAGCATAGGCGGGACGGTTTGTCATGGGGAGTTTTTGTCGTCTCAAGGGGAAGAGAGAAAAGCGGAGAGGAATTTGGCCGGAATGAATGGGGGAGAGCTTCCAATTTATGAAAAATGGATTAAATCACTTCGGTTCCTCTTGTGCAAGGGGGCAAAATGGGATAAAATGAAAGCAACAAGCGGGAAGTCCGCACAAAGGAGGTTTTTCCATGGATATTAAAGATACGTTGGATACGTTGAAGGACAAGGCAATGGACCTTGCCCAGGCCGGTGTGGCCCAGTCCAAGCGTCTGGCGGAGATCGCCAAGCTGAAAATGGCCAATCTGTCTGAGGAAGACAACATCAAGAAAGCTTATTTGGAGATTGGCCGGCTGTATTATGCCGAGAAGGGCGCGGCGCCTGATGGGGCCTATGCCGCCGCCTGCGAGCGGATCACTGCCGCCCGGGCTGCCATTGAGGCCAATAAGGACCGCATTGCAGAGCTGAAGCAGCCCGGAGACCCCGCCGATGAGGAAATCATGGCTGAGTATGCCCAGGAGGAAGCGACCGTGGAGGAAACTCCTGCGGAAGAAACTCCTGCCGTTGAGGAGACGGAAGAGGCTCCTGCGGCGGAGGAAGAAAAAGAGTAAAGCATCCTGCCCAAAAGCCGCTCAAAAGAGCGGCTTTTTTATTTGGAATGGAACGGAGATGTTGGAGGCAAACTGAGCTGGGAGGAGGGAATGGCATGAAGCAATACGGGCGCCTGCCCCAGGATGTGGTGGGCCATGATCCGGAGCTGCTGTCCTATTGGGACCAGATGCCCGCCCGGGCTCAGCTGCGGCTGCTGGACAGCGGGATCACCGTATCCACCTTAGGGGAGCTGAAACTGCTGTCGGAACATTTTTTCCAAGAAAACGGTTGAGCAAGGGGGAAAAACATGATACCATGGTGCCGTGAGCGCGGCACAGACTGCGTTTTTATTGTTGCGAAAAGGAGCGTGGCACCATGCTGTTTGTAGAATACCCCAAATGCACCACCTGCCAGAAAGCCAAAAAATTCCTGGATGATCACGGCGCGGCCTACACAGACCGGCACATCAAGGAAGATAACCCCACTGCCCAGGAACTGCGGACCTGGTGGAAACGCAGCGGCTTGCCGCTGAAAAAATTTTTTAATACCTCCGGTCTGCAATATAAGGCGTTGGGGCTGAAGGACAAGCTGCCCGGTATGACGGAGGACGAGCAGCTGGAGCTGCTGGCCACAGACGGGATGCTGGTCAAGCGTCCCGTCCTGGTAGACGAGTACTTTGTCCTGGTGGGCTTTCGTCCCGAACAGTGGGAGGAACAGCTAAAAAATCGGTAAAACAGAAAGAAAATTCCAACCCATTTGGATGGCCTTTGAAAAAAAGGCTGTCGGCCTTTTTTCCCTTGGAAAAGGTGGAAGGTGTCTCCACGGTTGAGAAGCGAATCCCCGGGCCATAATGAGAGGGCGGGCGGCAAACGTGCCGCCCGCTTTTTTATTTTGAAAGGGAACTGTGAGGGGGTGGAATTTTGGAACAGGAACCAAAGCAGAAATCCGGCCCTGGGGTGCTGGGGCTCATCTCCGGGTTGGCGGCTGTGGGAGCTTGCCTGGTGTTCTCCCTGTCATGGGGAGGAGAACGGACCTCTCTGCCGGCAGCGGCTCCGGCAGCCGCCCTGCTAGAAGTGCCCAGCCAGTCAGTGGTGCACACCTGCGGCACGGCAGCGGGGGAGACGGTGATCCCCATTGGGAAAGCGGTGGGGATTAAACTCTTCTCGGACGGCGTGCTGGTGGTGGGGCTCTCTCCGGTGGAGACGACTGGGGGCAGCTGTTATCCCGGACGGGACTGCGGCTTGAAAGAAGGGGACGTGATCACCCACATCAACGGCGAAGAGGTGGACACCATCGAACAGGTCCAAGCTGTGGTGGCGCAGCAGCGTGACACGCCGCTGACCATCCAGGCAGTCCGGGGGCAGAAGCAGCTTCAGCTGACAGCGTCCGCCGCGGAAAACCGGCAGGGAGACTACCAGCTGGGAGTCTGGCTGCGGGACTCTATGGCCGGAATCGGTACGTTGACGTTCTATGACCCGGACAGCGGCATTTTTGCCGCTCTGGGACACGGCATCAACGATGTGGACACCGCGATGCTCATGCCCCTGGAGTCGGGCAGCATTATGCCTGCCAGTGTGTCAGAGGTGAAAAAGGGCACCAGCGGCGACCCTGGCGAGCTTCATGGACAGTTCGACCTGACCCGGGATCTGGGTACGCTGTATGCCAATACCAACCTGGGGATTTTTGGTCAGATGCCCCTGGAAAACCTGGACACAGACCAAAAGCCGGTCCCGGTAGCCAGCCGTGACGAGGTAGAGGTGGGCCCAGCCACTATTTTGTCCAATATCCGGGGGGATGAGGTGGAAGAATTTACCATTGAGATCACCAAGGTCTATGCCCCGGGAGATGGGACCCGTAATCTGATGCTGGAGGTCACCGATCCCCGGCTGCTGGAGGCCACCGGCGGTATTGTTCAGGGCATGAGCGGCTCGCCGATCCTTCAAAATGGCCGTCTGGTGGGCGCCGTGACCCATGTTCTGATCAACGATGCGGCCAGAGGCTATGGTATTCTGGCGGAAAATATGTTCCGTCAGGCCACTGGAAGCCAGGCGCAGGCATCCTAAACCTGAATGGACGAGGCCCGGATCAAATGGTCCGGGCCTCACATTTTTTACAAATATTAGATATTATGTCGAAAAATGACGAGTAAAGTCTAAAAGTATTACAATAATTTCCAAATAATGACTTGCATAAGCAGTCCAAGTATGCTAAATTGTAATTGCTCAGTCGAAACGCCCCAGGTTGGCACAGGATGGGGCTGTTGATGGCTGAATGTCAGGTTTGCACAAGGAGGAAGGAAGAAATGGACGCAACGAAGCGAATTTTGCTTGCCGATACTGGAGTGGAATTTCGCGCTATTTTATCGGATGCGCTGGCGAAAGAACCGGATTTTCAGGTTGTGGGAGAGACCGCGGACGGGGCTGAGCTGGTGGCGCTGGCTCGGGAGCTGAAGCCGGATGCGGTGATTATGG
The DNA here is from genome assembly GCA_944383195.1 of uncultured Oscillospiraceae bacterium. GTDB lineage: Bacteria > Bacillota > Clostridia > Oscillospirales > Oscillospiraceae > Lawsonibacter. Next base: position 6,982 of record CALWOP010000040.1, on the reverse strand, counting down.
AAATGGTGCTTACCGGGATGGACGGGCTGGAAGTGCTGGATGAGCTGTCCGCCCTGAAGGACCCTCCCAAGATCCTGGTTCTTTCCAGCTACATCCGGGGCAACGTGATCGGGGAAGCCGCTGCCAGAGGGGCGGATTTCTTTCTCACCAAGCCCTGTAAACTCTCCACCGTGTGCCAGCGGTTAAGGCAGGTGATGTCCCCGGGGGGATTGGAATCGGAACGGGAGGGCACAAATAATTTGGAGCGGCAGGTGACTTCCATCATCCATGAGGTGGGTGTTCCTGCTCATATCAAGGGCTATCAATACCTGAGAGAGGCCATTATGATCGCCGTGGAGGATATGGACGTGATCAACGCGGTGACCAAAGTGCTGTACCCCGAGGTGGCCAAGACCTTCGATACCACCGCCAGCCGGGTGGAACGGGCCATCCGCCACGCCATCGAGGTGGCCTGGGACCGGGGGGATTTGGAGACGCTTCAGAAATATTTTGGCTACACGGTCTCCAATGCCAAAGGAAAGCCGACCAACAGTGAATTTATCGCCATGATCGCCGACCGGCTCCAGTTGGAGCGCCGCAATCGGGCGGCGGGGTAAAGCCTTGACTTTCGCCTCTGGATTTGCTATGCTTTGACAAGTATAAAGCTGGCAACCTGTCGAAGTCTGTCGAACCAGTACAGAGACGGGAGGAAGGAAGCGAAATTCATGAACATTGACTATATTCCCCGCGGGGTGTGTTCCCGCTCCTTTCACATTGAGGTGGAGGACGGCACCATCCAGGACATTCAAGTAGTCGGTGGGTGCAGCGGGAATCTGCAGGGGATCTCTTCCCTGCTTAGAGGTATGAAGGTGGAGCAGGCCATTGACCGGCTGGAGGGCATTCGCTGCGGCGCGAAGCAGACCTCCTGCCCCGACCAGATCGCCAAGGCATTGAAGAAAGCCCTGTGAGCTGAAAACACATAAAAAAGGCACAGCCCATATGGGCTGTGCCTTTTTTAAATTTTCGAACAAGCGGCATAGCCACTTGTTCGAGAAAGATTGCACGCAAAACGGGCCTCGATTCCTTACAGAAAAGTTGGCCCGTTTTGCGTGAGAAGTGTCATTTCCCAGGTACACGCCCTGGGAAATGACAGGATTTCAATTTATTCTATTCTTGTGGGCGACAGAACTCCTTGCAGGAGGACTTTTCAGCAGCTAAGTAAAATGATCCGATTATCGCCGCCCGCCCCGGTAACCGCCCCGGCGGCGGCCGACTGCGCCTACACTGTAACGGCGCTTCTTGCGGAATACAAACAGCCGCAGCAGGATATAGACCGCCAGAATGGCAACAGCTCCCAAAATCAGCTTGACCCAGGTGTGCTGGAAGAAGCTGATAAACTGCTGCTTTTTGTAAAGAAGATCGGAGCGTTCCACCGAAGTGACAGCAACCAGGTCCAATGTACCGTAAACCTCGCCCTCATAAGAGAGCGTCATGGTGCCAAGCACCTGTCCCTCTGCCACAGGGGCCTCCACAGATTCATAGGGGATGGTGATGCGAGTCTCGATCTGATCCAGATCCATATCTTTGGGCAGGGTGCGGGTGATGGAACCCTGGGGCTTCAAATTGACCTCGTCTGCCTCACGGGACAGGGTCACCTTTACCTTGGCCACCGGGTCATCCCCCTGAGTGATGGTCACACGGCGGAAATTGCTGAACCCCCACTCCAGCAGGCGGGTACTTTCCACCAGCTGGCCCTGACGGGGCTTATCATAGCCCTCCTGTTCCATGGGGCCGGAACCAAGAATGACGGAGACCAACAGGGTGTCCCCATCCTCGGCTGCGGACACCAGACAGCGTCCCGCCTCATCGGTGGTGCCGGTTTTGCCGCCAATGCACTTGCTGTAGACATAGCCGGAGTAATACCAGTTGGAGATCAGGCCGTTGGTGTTGTAGAGGGTCCGTTCGCCGGAGAGATTGGTGGCGGGAACGGTATGACTCACACTTCCGATGATAGTGCGGAACAGATCATACTGCAGCGCCTGCGTCATCATCAGGGCCAGATCATAGGCGGTGGTGTAGTGGTCGTCATCATGTAAGCCGTTGGCGTTGGTGAAATGGGTACCTTTACAGCCCAGTTCCCCTGCGCGGCGGTTCATATGTTCCACAAAGGCTTCGATAGACCCGTCCACCGCCACAGCCAGGATGTTGGCTGCCTCATTGGCGGAGGGGAGAAGGAGACAGTACAAAAGCTCCTCTACGGACAAGGTCTCTCCAACCTTAATATTGGCTGTGGACGCTCCGGCCACCATCCCCTGCTGAGAGGTGTCGTCGGCGGTGACCTTGGTGTCGGCGGTGAGGGTGCCTTCCTCGATGGCTTCAATGACCAAAAGGGCGGTCAGCACCTTGGTCAAGCTGGCCGGATAGGCTTTTTCATATGCACTGTCCTCGTAGAGGATTTCGTCATAATTGGCATCCATTAAGATGGCGTGGGTACAGAAAAGGTTCAGATCCGTCTCTTCCGCGGCAGTGGGAAAGACAAACATGGACAAAAGGACGGGAATCAAAAGAAGACCGCCGAGCAGGCGGGAAGAATATTTTTTCATAGGAAAATCTCCACAGGTATGTTATACTACTAATAATTATTGGGCAGACACCTGCATTATAGCAAACCTGTCAAGCCTGCGCAAGAGTTGAAGGAGAGGAAATATGGCGGGACTTACCAATTATGAAAAGGTGGTCTTGGGGCTGACGGCAGGGTTTGTCCTGACGGCGGGGCTCTGGTTCTGGGGGCAAGACCGCTTGCACGGGGATTATCAGATCGTTACCATGGAACGCCGGGAGGAGACGGTGGTTATGCAGCAGCCTCCGGAGGCTGCTGAGCAGAGCCGGCCGGACAGCCTTTTGCCTGGAGAAAAGATCGACCTCAACACGGCGGATGCCTATGAATTGCAGCGCCTGCCCGGCATCGGAGAGAAACGGGCGGAGGATATCATCGCCTATCGGGAGGAACATGGCCCGTTTGAGACGGTGGAGCAGCTGGATGAGGTATCCGGAATCGGGCCGGGGATTTTGGAAGGGCTGCGGGACTATGCACAGGTGGCCGCAGTGGACGGATAACAGACGAGGAGTAAATTATGGCGAAGATTTTGGTGGTGGATGACGAGCAGGTGCTTGTCAAAGGAATCAAATTTAACCTGGAGCACGAGGGCTACCAGGTGGAAGTGGGCTATGATGGAGAGCAGGCTGTGGAGCTGGCCCGGGAGGGGCGCTTTGACCTGATCCTGCTGGACCTGATGATGCCAAAGATCGATGGGCTTCAGGCCTGTATGCGGATTCGGGAGTTTTCCAATGTCCCGGTGATCATGCTCACCGCAAAAAGCGAAGATACTGATAAAATTATGGGCTTTGAGTGCGGCGCAGATGACTATATCACAAAGCCCTTCAACATTTTGGAACTGAAAGCCCGGGTGCGGGCTCTGCTGCGCCGTTCCGGGGCCACGGAGCAGAAAGTGGGAGGCGGGGTCCTTACTGCGGGCCATATCCGTCTGGACACGGGGGAGCGTTCTGCCTGGCGGGACGGGACGCACGTGGAGCTGACCGCCAAAGAATTTGACCTGATGGAGCTGCTGATGCGCAATCCCGGACGGGTGTACAGCCGGGAGAACCTGCTGAATGTGGTTTGGGGGTATGAGTATATCGGAGATTACCGCACAGTGGACGTCCATGTCCGCCGCCTGCGGGAAAAGCTGGAGCTGGACCCGGCTAACCCGGAATATATCCGCACCAAATGGGGCGTAGGCTACTACCTCAGCGGCCGCAAAGAGGGCTGAGGCAATGAATCTTGGTCTGGACAGGAGGTGAGGCTATGGCCGGACCGAAAAAGAATCAGGTGCCGTTTTTTTCTTCCCTGCAGGTGAAGTATGCCATGAGCTATCTGGTGATCTTCGCCGTCGTACTGGTGCTGCTCAACACTTACCCGGTGGTGGCCTCCCAGGAGCTGCTGGTCACCTCCAAGCGGGACTCCCTGAAAAGCCAGGCGGCGGTAATGGGGTCGGCACTGATGGAGCTGGAGACATTGTCCGCCGATCAGGAGTCCAAGGTGATGAATATGCTGGACAGCATGGGGCTGGACCGGATTCTGGTCACCGATCCCGCAGGCCTGATCCTCTATGACAGTACCCGAAAGAGCGATCGGGAGGGGGAAGAGGCGACGGAGGAGCGCTACGAGTACGCACTTTTCCAGGAGATCGTCTCCGCCCTATGGGGCAATGACGTCTTTTATTCCCGGTATGAGGACAGCAAACTGATCTCCACCGCCGCAAGCCCCATTATGTACCGGGGCGTCATCATTGGGGCCATCTATGTGTTGGAGGTGGACGAGGCCCAGGGGACGCTGCTGCTGAACCTGCAGCAGAACCTGCGCAGCATCTCCCTGGTGATCGCGGTGGTCACATTGGTAATGAGCGCCTTTTTCTCTAAAATGCTTACGGCCCGTATGGCCGCCCTGCTCCGGGCCATCCGGATCGTGGGGGAAGGGGAGTATGGCCACCGGCTCCAGCCGGTGGGGCGGGATGAACTGGCCCAGCTGGCAGAGGAGTTCAACCACCTGACAGACCGTCTCCAGACCACCGAGGAGGTCCGCCGCCGGTTTGTCTCCGACGCCAGCCATGAGCTGAAGACCCCCTTGGCCTCCATTCGGCTGCTGACTGATTCCATTTTGCAGACCGACCAGATGGAGGCGGAGACGGTGCGGGAGTTTGTCTCTGACATTGGCAGAGAAGCCGAACGACTCACCCGGATCACAGAGCATTTGCTGGCCCTGACCCGGCTGGACAGTCTGCCCGCCTCTCAGACCGAGCCGGTAGACCTGGGCCAGGTCACCGGCCGGGTGGTGTCCATGCTTCTTCCGGTGGCCGATTCGGCGGGAGTGAGCCTGGAAACCAATCTGAAACCGGGATGCATTGTGCGGGGAACCGAGGACGAAATGTACCAAATCGCCCACAACCTGGTGGAAAACGCCATCAAGTATAATTTTGATGGGGGAAAAGTCTTTGTGGAAGTGTACCCGGATGGCGATCAGATCCTGCTGGAGGTAGGAGATACGGGCATTGGCATCCCGGATGAAGACCTCCCCAAGGTCTTCAACCGCTTTTACCGGGTGGACAAGGCCCGGTCCCGGGCGGCGGGAGGTACCGGGCTGGGGCTGTCGATCGTACGGGATACGGTTCGGCGCCATGGAGGCTGGGTCATTGCCCGGCCCAGACATCCGGAAGGGAGCATTTTTACCGTGGGGTTCCCACAGTTTACTCCAGATGAATCAGAGCAGGAGGAGGGACAGGCGTGAATATGAGACGCGTGCTGGCTGGGGTATCTGTCCTTCTTCTCCTGTTGTCCGCCTGTGCGACCCAGACTGAGGAGAAAAAACGGGGGGACTATGTGCTCTATTTCCTGTCCAGCTCCTTGACGAAGGGAGAGACGGGCCACGGCCCGGCCCTGGACTGGGAGACTTATACCGGAGAGGGAGAACCGAAGCCGGAAGATCTGCTCCAGTCGCTGCTGGAGGGGCCGTCTTTGGAAGAGCTGGCCTCTCCATTCCCCAAGGGGGTGACCCTGCGCCAGTGTACCTGGGATGAGGAGCGACCTGGTGTGCTGATCGTCAGCCTTTCGGAGCAATATGGAGCGCTGATGGACATTTCTCTTACATTGGCCGACTACTGCATTGTACTGACCTTGTCTCAGCTGGAGGATGTGGAGGGCGTGGAGATCCGTTCTGGTGGGTACAGCTCCGACTACCGCAGCCATCCGCTGCTCCAGGCGGAAGAGGTGCTGCTGGTGGATATACTGGCTCAGTAGGCACTGCAAAGCTCTTGACAAATCAGCCGGAGCACGGTAATCTTAAGTAGCATTTTTTTGATGTGCTTCATGAAACAAACTGGGCGGCCTGGCCGTCTGCAACCGTCAGAAAGAAGGGAAACTCCATGAGCGACTACAAAATCAACACCAAGTGCGTCCAGGGCGGCTACACCCCCGGCAACGGGGAGCCCCGGCAGATTCCCATTATCCAGTCCACTACCTTTAAATATGCTACCAGTGAGGATATGGGCAAGCTGTTTGACCTGGAGGCCAGTGGTTATTTCTATACCCGTCTTCAGAACCCTACCAATGACATGGTAGCGGCCAAGATCTGCGATATGGAAGGCGGAACGGCGGCCATGCTGACCTCTTCCGGTCAGGCGGCCAATTTCTATGCTATTTTCAACATCGCCAACTGCGGCGATCATGTGGTGGCTTCCTCCACCATCTACGGGGGCACCTATAATCTGTTTCATGTGACCATGCGGAAGATGGGCATTGAGTTTACCTTCGTGGAGCCCGACTGCTCGGAGGAGGAGCTGGAGGCTGCGTTCCAGCCCAACACCAAGGCTGTGTTCGGCGAGACCATCGCCAACCCCGCCCTCACTGTGCTGGACATTGAGAAGTTTGCCAAAGCTGCTCATGCCCACGGGGTCCCCCTCATCATTGATAACACCTTTGCCACCCCCGTCAACTGCCGCCCCTTTGAGTGGGGCTGCGACATCGTGACCCACTCCACCACCAAGTATATGGACGGCCACGGGGCCGGTGTGGGCGGCTGCATTGTGGACAGCGGTAAATTTGATTGGATGGCTCATGCGGACAAGTTCCCTGGCCTCACCACCCCCGATGACAGCTACCATGGCATTACCTACGCCGAAAAGTTTGGTCAGGCCGGCGCCTTTATCACCAAGTGCACTGCCCAGCTCATGCGGGACTTTGGCTCCATCCAGTCCCCCCAGAATGCCTTTTTGCTGAATCTGGGTCTGGAGAGCCTCCATGTGCGGATGCCCCGCCACTGTGAGAATGGCTTGGCTGTGGCCAAGTTCCTGAAGAACCACCCCAAGATCTCTTTTGTCACCTATCCCGGTCTGGAGGGGGACAAGTACTATGAGCTGGCTCAGAAGTATATGCCCAATGGTACCTGCGG
>CALWOP010000039.1 GCA_944383195.1 uncultured Oscillospiraceae bacterium | reverse complement strand
CGGATGAAAACAAAAGAAAAAAGACGAGTGTTCTTACAGCGTTTCAAATGCTATAAGAACACTCGCCATGGTTGCGGGGAGAGGACTTGAACCTCCGACCTCCGGGTTATGAGTGCCAGATATTTCCAGTCACAACTTGCGGTGATTTCTCGTAAGTGCTTGCGGTGTAAGGTTTTCGCGGGTTTGGCTTTTGATAATCTCTGGTGATCTCACACGCCTTTTTACAGTTTTGGTCCCCTTGTAGTCCCCTCAGCACGCCTTGTGATACAGCGTTGCTACGACAAAGCTGGGCTTTGGGTCTGTGCGCGTTTTCAACATGAAAGGGTCGTATCTGCGATAATTGTTGGAGGCGTGGAACGGTGCTTAATCCAAGTGTCTGATATTAATGTACACTACCAGCAAGCCCTAATGTGGCTGCACAGGACAATGGGGTGCTTTGAGCAACCCGTTTATGAATACTATACGGCGACACTATTCAATCAGTAAAATCAGGGAAGTATCAGCAGTACAAGAAATAGAAGCCTGTTCTCAGAAATTTCCCAAGTACATTTATACCCGAGAGAAGCCTTTATCCTTTTCCATATCAGAAGGATCTTCACAGTAAAGCATGTATCTTACCCAATGAAACGAACAGTAAAAAATAGAACTGTCTGACTTTCAAAGCCCATATATCTTGATTTTCTGTTCTGAAATTTTGGCACCGTAACAACCAACTGATTCAGCGTTTTCCTGCGCCTTTAATTTCTTTGGCCATGTGCATCAGTTGGCATTATCTGGGCCAATCAGCAGGCTGCCTGCAATATAAGCAATTGCGGACAAAATAATGGATGTTACGCAGATATACGGCAACTGAATCACCCCGGCAGTGTTGGCCAGTGTGGCCGTGATCCCCACAGCGGCGCTGAACAGGGCCCCGTTGGTATTTCCACGTTTCCAAACCATCCCGCCCAAAAAGGGGATCAAGCAGCCGGCGGCCAACAGGCTGTATCCCATGGAAAGTAATCGGATGATATCATTCATCCGAAGAGCCAGAAAGATGCTCAGTAGACAGACGGCCCCGTCCACCGCCAGCATGATTCGTTTGCAGGTCTTGCCGTCGGTCTGGGGAGCAATCATCCCCTGATAGATGTCGTGGACAAAGATGGTAGCGATAGCTATGTACCCTGTGTTGCAGGAGGTAATAACAGCACACACGATGGCCGCCAGAATAATGGCCGCTACCGCGGTGGGCAGCCGGGTCAACAGCAGCTCCATGAAGACGCCGGAGGCAGGCAGGCCTGGGAACAGCATCCGACCAAACATGCCCAGCAGGGGCGGGATCAGGGCTACGGGGAGCAAGACCAGCCCGGCGAGAGCGTAGCCGCCCCGGGCGGTCCGGGCCGATCTGGCAGAGGATGTACACTGAAACACCATCTGGTTCACCGGACTGGCCAGGATGATGGGAGCCACAGTGGCCATAAAAAACTCGCTGCCGAAGGGCATGGGCCGAAAGCAGGAAGCTGGAAGAGTTTCTGCCAGGGCGGGAAAGCCCGGTCCTGCCAGCATGGCAATCAAGGCGCCGATCATTCCAAAGAGGATGACGAAGGCCTGGATGGTGGAGGCGGCCATAGCCCCCCATAAACCCGCCACATTGGCGTAGGCCAAAGAGACCACTGCCGTTAGCACCACACCCCAGGATGCGGGGATTCCCAGGGCGAGAAAGACGGCCCGGCCGGCCAGCAGCTGTCCCGCCAGTGTAGCCACACCACAGCACATGGTGGATACGCTGTACAGCAGCCGGGTGGACTTGCCCCGGTAGCGGCGGACAAAATAGTCGGACAGAGAGAGGAATTGGTGGCGGTAGATAAACCCCACCAGGGGCAGGATGGCGAAATAGGACAGGCCGCACCCGATGCCGTACCAGCCCCCGCCGATGCCGTAGCGGGCACCGTATTCCGCGCCTCCCACCACAAAGCCGCTGCCGATCTGACCGGCCACCGCGCAGCCGGCCAGCAGCAGGAGGGAGGTCTGGCCCGGGGCGGCCACCGCGTCTTGAAAGCTGGTGATGCGCCCCTTGGCCAGCCGGCCGATGGACAGCATGAAGAGCAGATAGACCAGTAGGATCAGGAGAACGAGACTGGAAGTGGTCATGAGAGAACCTCCCTTTCTGATGTTGGATCTGTTTTGATTCCTCGATGGTTCCCCCACAAACGATCCCTCTCTCCGAAAACCTGAGCCGGCAAGGCCGGACGAGAGTCCAGGGCCGCCGGAGCAGTATGACGCTCCGGCGACCCTTTGGGGAGAGAAGAAAAATGAAGAGAGGACGTTTTCGGTTACTTGGCGGCGGGAGCGGGGGTGACCAGGCTGACCACCACGTAGGCGATGGCGGAGGGGATGATGGGGAGGATCGCACCGGGAATGATGCCACTACCGGGAAGAGTGAAGCCCATGTTGGTGATCAGCACAGTTACAACACCGACAAGGGAGGAAGCGGCGGCACCGATGGCGTTACCACGCTTCCAAAATACGCCGCCCACAAAGGGGACGAAGCAGGAGGCGGCCAGGAAGGAGTAGGCGGAGTTGAGCACACCCAGAATACTGCTTGCAGAAAGTGCCAGAACAGTGGCGCTGCCCATATAAGCGACGTTAATGATAAGTGTGATCTTCTTCAGTTGGGCCTCACTGGGATTTTTCTTCAGCACGCCCTGCCAGATGTCGCGGGTCAGCACGGTGGACATGGTGATGACACCGCAGTCCATGGTGGACATGACGGCGGCCAGCACGGCGGAGATGATGAGAGCACATGCAATCGCAGGTAACTCATGCATAATGACGTCAAAGAACGCATCGTTTCCGGTCACACCATACTTAAAATGGCCATAAGAGCCGATAAAGGCGGGCATCAGGGCCAGGGGGATCATCACCAGGCAGGACAGGTAGCAGGCGATGCGGGAGATCTTGGCGCTCTTGGCGGAGTTGACCCGCTGATAGGCGGTCTGATCGGTGACCAAGCCCAGCAGCAGAGGCAGCATCATACCGGCAAAACCGGCGGCGGACAGACCGCTGAGATTCAGGGAGGAGGCGGGCAGGGCGCCGGCGCTGATGGCGGCCTGCATGTCGCCGATGGCGCCCTTTCCAATGAGTACTAAAGTAGTGACGACCAAACCAACTGTAATGACGCCGGTCTGGACCACGGAGGTGGCGAAGGCGCCCCACAGGCCGGACAGCTGGGAGTACAGCAGGACCACCACAGCGATGGCAATGGCGCCCACGTTGCCGGGCAGACCCAGGGCCTCGAACAGGGCCTTACCGGCCATGATCTGACCAGCGGCCAGGCCGATGGAGGAGATGGCAGTAGACAAATCGTAAATTACACCGGGGATTTCGTTATGATAGCGTTGGCGGGTATAGTCTGCCATGGACATGTAGCCGCCTTTATAGATGAAGTCGTTTAACAAGAAAGCGGTCACAAGGAGAGAGAAGGCACAGGCCAGGCCGTAGGCACAGCCGGCCATACCCACGGAGGCGCCTTCTGCCGCACCGCCTACCACGAAGCCGTTGCCGATCTGAGCGCCGATGGCGCCGCCCATCAGCAGCAGAACACCGGCAGAGCGGCCCATGCTCAGGTAGCCTTCAAAGTTGCTGGCCTTGTCCCGGCCCATAAAGCCGATGGCCACCATGGAGCCAAAGTAGAGTACAAGGACGATGACGATAGTAGCGATCATAAGTACCTTCCTTTCCGCCGCGCTACAACACAAAACGCGGCCTCCGAATGTGAGTGGGTGCGAAACGCTGGGAAATGGGGAATGCTGGGTGCGCTATGGTCCCGGGACCCTGCCTCCAAAGGATACCGTTACTCAATGTAGGAACCGGCATCGTAGCCCTCGTGGATGGCCAGCAGGACGTTGCGGGCCCGCTTACAGTCGCCGATCCGCCAGAATTCCCGGGCGCAGCCCCGGAAGGACTCAGCCTCCTCCGCCCGGGCGCGCAGCCCGGCGGCGATGAGTACGGTGTCGGCGGCGAACTTCTCCTCGCCCGCCAGCACGCCGTCGGGCAGGATCTGGGTGCAGCGGGTGTTGGTGCGGGTGACGGCCCCCAGCCGATCCAGCTCCAGCAGCACCGCCTCGTGGTGGAGATAGGGGGCGTCCCGGCACAGCTCCGGCTTCATCTCCAGGATGGTCACCTGTTTGCCCTGCTGGGCCAGGAGAATGCCCTCCTCGCAGCCCACCAGACCGCCGCCCAGAATGACCACATTCTGTCCGATCCGCTCCGGATGCTCATGCATCCCCACGGCCATGACCACGTTGTTCCCGTCCACGCCGGGGATGGGGGGCACGATGGGGTCCGCGCCGATGGCGCACACAATGGCGTCCGGCTCCAGCTGTCGGGCCAGCTCAGGGGTCATGGCGGTGTTCAGCATCAGGGTGATCTTGCGCTGCTCCACCCGGCGGATCAGCACCTGCATGAACTGGTCCAGCTTGGTCTTGAAGCTGACGTGGCGGGCGAAGCGGATGGCGCCGCCCAGGCTGCCGGACTTCTCAGCCAGGATGACCTGATGGCCCCGGTCGGCCAGGGTGATGGCCGCCTCCATACCGGCGGGGCCGCCGCCGATGACCAGGACCTTCTTGGGGACCAGAGCGGGGCGGACGTCTTTTTCCGTGTACTCCCGCCCCGCCACCGGGTTGACCGTGCAGCGGACCAGACGGGAAGCATACTTCACATAGGGGACGAAGGATTCGCTGATGCAGTGGTTACAGCGGACACAGGGGGTGATGTCATCCCGCTGCCCGTAGCACAGCTTGTTTGGCAGCTGAGCGTCGGCAATGAGGGAACGGCCCAGGGCGATGATGTCGGCCTTGCCCTCGGCCAGCACCTGCTCAGCCAGCTCCGGATCGTCCAGACCACCCACCACAGCCACGGGGGTTTTAACCGCCTGCTTAATGGTGGCGGCAAACTCCACGTTGACGCCGAAGGGACTGAACATATTGGCCATCATGTGCTGGTTGGTTTCGGGGTAGTGGAAGGTGCCGGCGGTGACATGGATCAGGTCCACCTTGCCATCCAGCAGCTTGCAGAATTCCGCCTGATCCTCTGCGGTCAGACCGCCCTTCACCAGCTCGCTGCCGCTGAGCCGGAACTCGATGAGCAGGTCGGGGCAGCGCTTTCGAATGGCGTCCACCACCATCAGAGACATCCGGGCGCGGTTTTCCAGGCTGCCGCCAAACCGGTCCGTCCGGTGATTGTGCAGGGGTGAGAGAAACTCATGAAGCAGCCAGCCATGTCCGCCGTGGATCATGACCATTTCCACGCCACCCAGAGCGGCCATCTCCGCCGCATCGGCAAAGCGCTCCACAATGTAGTGGATGGTGTCCTCGTCTAAGGCGGTGTAGGGCTTGCCCAGGTGGCCGGGAGCGTCACTGGGGGCCCAGATGGTGCCGTCGTAGTACTCCGGGTTGGCCCGTCCTCCGGGATGAATAAGTTCCACCGCCGGGATGGCGTTGTGGCGCTTAATGGCGTCGGTGGCCAAAATCAGGGAGGGGAGAACCTCCTTGTCATCCAGCGCCAGACAGAGAGCATGGGAAATGCCGGTCTTTAGATCGATGCGGGCCTCGCCCATGTTGACGATGGCCGCTCCGCCCCTGGCCTTGCGTTCGAACACCGCGATGTTCTCCGGCGTGAAATGGGCCTGGGGCGTCAGATTGGATACGGCAACAGGTGAAGACTCGATCCGATTTTTCAGTACAGTTCCCCGCAGATTTAGCGGCTCAAACAGTTTTGGATAATGATTCAAAATGATATACCTCCCTAAAATGAAATGCTAAAATGAAATGGGGATTTGCTGATATTATAACGCAATAATACGAAAAAAAATTTTAATATTCTAAACAAGAATATTTAAAATTATGATATAATAAATAAAACGATTCATTGGGAGAGAGGAGTTCTGGAGAGTATGGAAAAGATCAAAAATCAGTTTCCTCTGTTGGAAAAGGAGCTTTCCTATTGGAAGGCCCATATCACCATTTATGATGTTTTGGCCGATGAACTGTCTTATAGCATGCTTTATGACAATATCCGTCCGGATAAAGTGAAGGAGGCATTGGGGTCTGTGGGGTTGACGATGATGCCCAATCGCTTTCTTCTGATACAAGTAGATGACTACCAGAATTACGCTAGTAAGTTGCGGTTGACCCAGGAATGCATTCAAAAGACATCTCTCATTAAGGTGCTCAGAGAATGCATGAAGTCTATGGAAGTGCAGGGATTCATAGCGAATCTCATTGGACAGGATAATTTGATCTGCTTTTTGTGCTGCCAGGAGAAGGAGGGACCGGAGATTAAAGAATATTTACTGCGTGTGACGCAAGCGTTTCAGAGGGCCGTACGGAGTAGAGGAACCTATACCATTTCTGTCTGTGTCAGCGGAGAGTGCTCCAGAATGGTCCAGTATTCTCAGATGTATCCCAATATGCACCTGGCGCTGAGTAAAACCTATTTTGAAGGTAAGGAATTTATAATTTATTTGGATGAGATGTTGGAGGAAAGTAAGAAAGATACAGGAGGGGCATACTTGAATGAGTATTACCCGGCACTTCTGGCATCGATTTCTCGACAAAATGAGGAACAATTTGAACAAGCCATGCAGAGTATCATTAAAATGATGCTGGAATCCCATGCGCTCCCGCAGAAAATTCGTCTGGAGATGGTTCGGTTGATCCAGCGCATTGAAGAATACTGCGTCCAGTGCGGCGTACCGAAGGATCGAATAGCTCCCTATACAGAGGAAACGGGAAGTCATGTTCTGGCCTGCAGTTTTGTCGCAGATGTAATGGGGATCTTTCGTGACTACTATCATCAGGCAGTCCAGGCTGTGGAAGAATACAGAGTGGATGACGGATATTCCTTCCGAAGACCTGTGGAGGTATACATTGCTGAACACTACCAAAATACAATTCGACTGGGTGATGTTGCGGCTTTGTTGGGGTTCAGTGAGGGACATTTCGCCCGAGTGTTCCGACAGAGTTTTGGAGTATCGTTCATTCAATATTTGACGGAATACCGCCTGAACCAGAGCAGATATTTATTAAGCAATACTGGGATCTCAATTGACCAGATCGCTGACAGGGTGGGGATCAACAGCTACAGCTATTTCTGTACATGCTTTAAACGCAGGTATGGCATTTCTCCTGGGAGCTATCGTAAGCGGCATGCCAGAAGTGGCGTAGAGGGAGAAGTGAATCAGGAGAGAAATTTAAAAACTTAAAAACTATGTTTGTATTTTGAATATGATTTCTCTCCTGGATGGGCTAGACTGTACATGTAGAATTGCTATTGGAAGATAGAACTGGTGAAATAGTATAAAGCGTTTGTTTTGGTGGAGCATACTGACATGATACACTGTAAAATGGGGGGCTTTTTTATGGTGTGACTCTGGTCAGGTGGGCTATTAGTGTAATTTTTATTTCTTAGCGTACATGGTAAAAAAATAGTTTATTCAATATCCACTGATACATGTTTAGGAGGAAATCATTAGCTATGTCAAACTATCCCCATCTGTTCGCCCCGATCAGAGTCAGGGGCGCCTACATCAAGAACCGAATCGAGTCCGCGCCCATGTCCGCCAGCGGCGATACCCCCTTCTATACCCGGGAAGCATACGAGATGTACAACCAGATCGCCAGAGGGGGGGCGGGCATCGTCACCCTGGGCGAGGCGGGTGTCCACAGCCTGACCGACCACGCCCACCCCACCATGCCCCATCTGGATGACACCACCACCCTGCCCCGCCTGATCCAGACCGTAGACACCGTACATAAGTGGGGGGCCCTGGCCTCCATCGAGCTGACCCACTCCGGTTGCCGCGCCTGGAGTGCCACGCTGGCCCCCGGCGGCTACGTCATCGGCCCCAGCGCCATGGAAGCCAACCTCTACGGCGACAAGGTCATCGAGATGGATGAGGCTATGATGGACATGATCGCCGACGCCTACGCCGATGCCGCCTATATGGCCCAGTTCGCAGGTATCGACATCGTCAACATTCACGGCGGCCATGGCTGGCTCATTAGCCAGTTCCTGTCCGACCTGAACAACCACCGCACCGATAAATACGGCGGCTCCATCGAGAACAAGGCCCGCTTCCCCCTGATGATTGTGGACCGCATCCGACAGAAGTGCCCCAACCTGATCCTGGAATTCCGCCTCAGCGGCGTTGAGGAAACCGAGGGCGGCATGAAGATCGACGAGGTGGTGGAGTTCTGCAAAATGCTGGACGGCAAGGTGGACATCATCCATGTCTCCTCCGCCACCTTCCACGATACTGGCTCCGCCGCCCGCATGTTCCCCACCGTGTTCTACCCCCGTGGCTGCAACCTGGACAACGCCGCCAGGGTCAAGGCCGTGGTGAAGCAATCCCTGGTTTCCGTGGTGGGCGGCATCAATGACCCCGACTTTATGGAATCCGCCCTGGCTGAGGGCAAGGTGGATTTCGTGGCGGTGGGCCGTCAGTTCATCGCCGACCCCAACTGGCCCAACAAGGCCAGAAAGGGCAAGGCCGATGAGATCACTCGCTGCATCCGATGCGAAACCTGTATCAGCGCCGGCTTCATCCCCCACGTTCCCTTCTCCTCCGGTGTGCTGCGCTGCTCTGTCAATCCCACCTGGGGCCGTGAGTACGAGAACACCCGTAAGGAGGACCCCATCGAGCGAGTAAAGAAAGTACTGGTAGCCGGTGGCGGCCCCGGCGGTATGGAAGCCGCCCTTACCGCAGCCCGCCGGGGCCATCACGTCATCCTGTGTGAGATGAACGACCACTTGGGGGCCAATCTGGACTACGCCAAGCAGATTTCCTTCAAGTGGGACATCACCACTTTCGTCAAATCCATGGTCACCAATCTCCAGCGACAGCCCAACGTGGAGATCCGCCTGGACACCGAGGTAACCGAGGAAGTGATCCGTGCCGAGAATCCCGACGTCATCGTTGTGGCTTGCGGCGCCGAACCCATCATCCCGCCTATTCCCGGCGTGGACAAGCCTATCGTCCACCACGTCACCGATCTGTATAAGAAGCATCTCTCCGTGGGCCAAAAGGTGGTCGTCATCGGCGGCGGTCTAGCCGGCTGCGAGGAGGGCCTGGGCCTGGCCTGGGAGGGCAAGGATGTCACCATCGTGGAGATGAAGGACGGGCTGGCCAAGGACGCCCCCTATATCCATTGGCGCCATCTGCTGACCAAGGTCAATGAGTCCGTCCATTCCTACTGCTCCGCCAAGGTCCTCTCCATCGAGGATGACGGCGTGGTGATCGTGGACAAGGATGGCAAGGAGCAGAAAATGGATGCCGACACTGTACTCATCGCTGCCGGCATGCGCGGCACCTCCGAAAAGTTTGATGCCTGGCACGACCTGGCCGAGGATGTGATCGTTGTGGGCGACTGCCGCCGCAGCGCCAGAATCTTGGAGGCCATGCGCACCGGCTACTGCGCCGGAATGACTATCTGATTCCGCACACTCTTCCTCTCTTTCCCATTGATATAAACTGACACGGCGCCCGTTTCTCGACGGGTGCCGTGTCAGTTTTTGTACAGAAAAATTCCTGATTTTCGGACCTGATTGTGGATACGCTTTGGCGTCAATTTACCCTTTGACATCGTTGTCATACGGACACTACGACAGATGCAAAGCAGGAGCCGCCGAAATGGAGGGCTATTCCTCCCTTAAAAGAAAAGAGAAGGAGAGACAATGCTGTGCGGTTAAGTTGAACCCCTAAGTGTTCATACGTTCAACGTAGAGCTACTGCAAATACAACAATTGTTGTGTTTGCCAAAGTATGCGTTGAACGTATTTTTTTATTTTTTCTGCTTTCATGGGTGGTCAAAAGGGGTCTGTTTTCTACATTTATTACGAGAGGATTGCCAGTGATCGCTCAAAGTGAAAATTTTTGCCGAAGGGGGTTTCATGTCACCCCTCTTTTTCTCCGTTTACTATGGAGAGAAATAAAGGATGCGCCTGCAAGTCTCACCATCTTCGCCAAAACAAAGGAATAGAAGAAAGGAGAGTGCTGTGAATCACTCGAAGAAGAAATTTTTTTGACTGAGACGGGTATAAACTGTCCTGCTTTTTCTCCATTTATTATGAAAGGCTCTTTTTGCGAGCACAGTTTTGGATCAGAAAGTGAGGAAATCTATGTTACACACAAGAACGATTCGGGAAGCAGCAGCCTGGTTCAAAAGCCAGGATCCGCAGACCTGCCTGACAGAGACGGCCATCCGAACGCTGCTGCGAAGTGGGCGTGTTCCCTGTGTCCGGGTGGGGAAGAAATACCTGGTCACCATCGAAGCACTGGAAGCATATCTCTCCGGCGTCGAAGCCGTGCCTGTGCCCTCAGGGAATACCAGCCGCAAAGTTTGGAGGATCGAGTAATGACAGAAAATCAGAATGACCTGATCACCATCACAGCGGGAGAACTGATGGACAGGCAGTTCCTCCCCAGACACACCGTTGTGGAAAACTTTCTGCCGACCGGGACGTTCATCCTGTCCGGGCAGCCGAAGATTGGCAAATCCTTTCTGATGCTCATGCTCTGCTGGTGTGTATCGGAGGGGAAGCCCTTCCTGGGCTTTGAAACGCGGCAGTCCGAGGTGCTGTATCTGACCCTGGAGGACACGGATGCCCGTATCCAGGAGCGGCTGGCCCGGATGTTCGGCACAGACTGGGATGGAACGAAGCTGCATCTGACATTTCGTACCACGCTGAGCGGCAATGACCTGATCCAGCAGTTCCAAAACTTTGTCTTTGACCACCCGGAGACCCGGCTGATCGTCATCGACACGCTTTACCTTGCCAGAGAAGGCGGCGATGGCACCGCGTACAGCTACGGCTCAGACTATAAGGACATTCGCCCGTTCAAGCTGTTCACAGACGCCTACGATCTGGCTCTGATCCTCGTCCACCACACTAACAAGAAGCCGGACGAGGGCAATCCCTTCAACCAGATATCCGGCACCAACGGCCTTCTGGGAGCGGCAGATGGCGGCTTCGTCTTATGCGCGGAACAGGATAACCGCTTCCTCCATTGCATTGGCCGGGATCTGCCCATGCAGCATTATGAGCTTCGGTTTGACCGGGAGACCTGTCTGTGGGAACGGATCCGTGCCTGCAAGTCTGCCGCCGAGCTTGTGCCGGAGCCGCTGCTGGACGTCATCGATGCCGTTGTGGAAGATCAGTGGCAGGGGACGGCTTCCGAACTGTTGAAAGCTGTTCAGGAAATCGCCCCGGATATTGCTTTGCAACCCAATTCTTTGACCCGGAGACTGAACCCGTTGACCGGCCGGCTGGAACAGGAAAAGGGCATTGTCTACCGCTGCAGCCGCAACAAGGTAAAGAGACTGCTGTCTTTCACAAGAAAGCCGACCGAATGACGATAATGACGGCAATGACGGTTTCTACCCCCTGGGGATCTATATCGTCATCATCGTCATTACCGTCATAGAAAGGATCAACAATGGAACTTGATTACTTAAACCGCTGTGAGCAGGATATGCTGCATGCCGTGCAGGATGCGGAAGCCGCTGTGACGCAGCTGCGGCGTTTCGCGGCATCCTTTCTCCTGATGCAGAACAGACAACCAACGCCGGGAACCAATACCACGACCATTGCATCGGTGGAAAACACGGAAGAAGGCTGGCTGCTGATCTCCCTGCCGGCGATGCTGCCCCGCCGGGGAGAAAAGGACAGAGCACGTTTTCTGGACGAGCCTCTGCGGGCAGCCATCCGCAATTATTTTCAAGACAGGCCTTTGACGAAATTCCAAACCTGCGTGTTGGTCTACGAGCATATTTACGATGCTGCCTATCCTCGCAGACGCGTCACCGACCATGACAATCTGGAATTGAAGCACTGCCAGGATGTGCTGGAGGCGGCCTTTCTGACCAATGATAGCGCCAGCCTCTGCAGTGTGTTCCAGTGCAGCCACCCGGGTGAGGAACCGGGGACACGCATCTGGATCCTCACCCCAGAGCAGTTCGAAATATGGCTCGGCAAGCACAAATCAACGTGGGAAAAATCCCAGAAAACGGAAAATTAGCGTGAAAATACCGCACCGATTTTCTCGTTTTTCGGTGTACCCCATTTTCGGTGGGGCAGTATGCGGTCAAAACGCAGTGTTTGCAAGGCTTTGCGGGCGAAAATCAGAACGGGGGTAGGCTTGATGTAGTTGGCTTTTCGTGTTTTTGGAGTGGGCAGCCTATTGATAGGCAGCGATGTGTTATGGCGTGCGTGTTTGATGGCTGGCAGTCTGTATGAGGGGCTGGGCTGTATGTGGGCTGCGTGTATGAATGGGTGAGATTGCGGATGGAGGATGAGAGGTAATGGTTGAATGGATGATCAGGAGGTATATGAGATGTTGGAATTGAAGTTTGGGCAGCGGGGATTGAAGCTGCTGTTTTTGGTAGGATTCTGTGGGGAGTTCCCCATGTCATTGCTGGCGAGGTATCCCGGTTATTACGATTACAATCGCCGTATTGTCACAAGTCTGGTAAGGGAAGGGTATCTGAAGGAGCGGAAATTTCGTGACTATGATGATCATGTCGTCCGCTCGCTGAGCCTGACGAAAAAGGGGATGGAACATATCCAGGCAGAATCACCCGCCCATGCGGAGGTGATCCTGTCCCATGAACTGTCACCGGCCAGCGGTCAGGGTGACTGGAAAAAGACCCTGCGGCTCCATCGGAGCGCGGCATGCTTCCTGGCAGCACATCAGGCCGGAGCCTATTGGAATCCGGGAGAGGAGAAAGACGAGCGCAGCAGGACGCAGCTTACGTATTACGGCGCCTACGAATTTCATACCCGCTTTGGAATGGACAACAAGGGTTCCAGAGCTTCCGGCATTATGGTGATTTGGAACAAGATTTATGCTCTGTACTTTCTGGGCGATCACAATATGCGTTGGGCAGAAGCATCGGAGGAGTATTTTCGGGATCAGGTACTATACTCGCCGATTGGGCAGGAACGGTATTTCGCAGGGAATATTCTGATCGGCAATGAATGGGCCCTGGCAGAGAGCCTGGTGACGAACGGTGTTAACAGAAATACCCGGATGATCCATATGGAAACAGAGCTGCCGCTCTATTACACCACCAATGACCCAAATGGGATCAAACTGCTGCGGGCGATCACTGGGTCCGCAATACCCTCGCGGTTGTATCGTAGACTTCCACAGCTTGCTGATCATCTCCATGACTTTACGGAAGGTCTTCTGTTCGACCTGCAATATGTTTCCGAATATTATCAGTCTCCTCGTGATCAAAAATTCAGGATCACACCAGCGTATGGATATTTCTTCGATTTTCAGATGGATGTCATGCAAAAAATCAACAATACCAATGCACAGCTCTACCAAATTCCAGATTCTGTTCTGGATGAAATTATCTCACAGTGACCCCTTGTGCTTTTTCGGTGCTTGTCTTATCATGAAGGTGCTGTATCACAAGGCGTTAATAGAAAGGAGAACGCCTATGGCAAGTATTGAAAAAAGAATTTCTAAAAGCGGTGAACGAACCTATCATATTACGGTCTGTGCCGGATATGGGTTGGATGGGAAAAAGGTTCGCCGCCGGACGACCTATAAACCGGACGCCAATATGTCTGATAAGCAGGCAGACAAGGCAGCGCAGAAAGAAGCATTCCGTTTTGAACAGCAACTGGAGCAGGGATATGTTGTGGAGGACAATCAGCGATTTCAGGAGTACGCAGAGTATGTACTGGAATTGAAACTCCGCAACGGTCTGAAGCGCTCCACTTACGAGCGCTATCTGACCCTGCTGCCCAAGATCAACGAAGCGATCGGCACCATGCGCCTGCGGGATATCCGCCCCATGCACCTGAACAATTTCTATGGCCAGTTGAGCAAGCCCGGCGTCAGGACAGCCAGCAGTAAGGCTGTGGCCACCAAGGATATTGAGCCAATTCTCAAAAAGATGAAGCTGTCCAAAAGTGCGCTGGCGAAGGATGCGGGAGTGAGTCCACAGGTCATTACCGCCATCTGTCGGAAGCAGCCGGTTCTGAAAAAGGCTGGAGAAGCTGTGGCCAAGGTATTGGGGAAGGATTACTCCAAGCTGTTCCGCACGGAAGTGGATCAAACACCGTTGTCCACGAAAACGGTACTGGAATATCACCGACTGACCTGTGCGATCCTGTCCCAGGCAGAAAAGGAGATGCTGGTACCCTATAATGCCGCCAAAAAGGCCACGCCGCCTAAGGCTCAGCAGAAGGATGTGAACTACTTCCAGCCTATGCAGATCTGCGACATTCTGGATGCACTGGAGGGCGAGCCGCTAAAGTGGCAGCTGATCACCCATCTGCTGATGATCACCGGCGCACGGCGTGGTGAGATCGCCGGATTGAAGTGGTCCAAGTTTGATATGGAAAAGCGACGCTTAAAAGTGGACACGGCCCTGCTCAATTCCACGAAGATCGGCATCTATGAGACGACCACCAAGACCAGCAATCAGCGGTATATCCCCTTGCCGGAGGAAACTTTTGCACTGCTGAAGCGCTATCGTGTCTCACAGATGGAACTGCAGATTGCAAATGGAGATCGGTGGGTGCATACGGACTATGTGTTTACCAAGTCTGACGGCAGCCCCATTGGGCCGGACACCATTACCCAGTGGCTGGCAAAGTTCAGCAAACGGAAAGGTCTCCCGCACATCAACCCCCATGCCTTTCGCCACACGGCAGCCTCGGTGCTGATCTCGCAGGGAACGGATGTGGTCACGGTCTCCAAGATGCTGGGCCATGCCAAGGTTTCCACTACGGAGGATATCTACAGCCATGTGATCGAAGAGAGCAAGCAGCAGGCGAGCAACGCGCTGGCGGAGGTGTATTTCCGCAGGAAAGCTGCCGAAAACTGAAAGAGCGTCAGAACACCGAACATGGTGGTTCTGACGCCCCTTTTGACCCTCATAGTCCCCTCGTGGTCCCCTCCGCATTTTGGGGCGAATTTTTCTTGCCTCAAAAGTAAAGAAAAACCACCGATTTCTTTCGAAATCAGTGGTTTTTATGGTTGCGGGGACAGGATTTGAACCTGCGACCTCCGGGTTATGAGCTACGACCTGGATGCTGTTTTAGCTCCATTGAGAGCTTTTATACCCTTTCAATTGGTAACGAAGATACTATTTGGGCCTGTTTGCTCCGTTGGTTTCGTCTGGTCCAGATCTCGTATGGGTCAGGGTTTGGGTCAGTGAGTAATAATAAATATATTATTACACTTGCTTGCGGATAATAGCGAAAGATTAGGGAATTGTTA
>CALWOP010000038.1 GCA_944383195.1 uncultured Oscillospiraceae bacterium | reverse complement strand
TCTCAGAAAGAACCTTTGCGTTAGGCATTTTGGATTCACCTCCAGAAAATGATCCGCGCAACAAAAAACCTCCGGTCATCAAGACAGGAGGACAGTACAATCAAAAGTATTCCCTTTGAAAGCACTCTCGGCAGGAATTACGCCCTGTAGGGCCCCTGCTGTCTTTGAACGCAAGTAGCATTATATAAATTGTCTTTCTGTTTGTCAAGAGTATTTTTGCTTTTTTCTTCTTTTTTCCGCCCTTCCTGGGAAACCAGCGAAAAAACATCTGATTTTCCCACGGATTGCCGGTTGACAAGGGGAAAAGCGGGTGATATAGTACCTCTTGAAAAAAGCAGTGATGGAGAAGAGGCCGCGAAACGCGCTCAGAGAGGGGCGCCAAGCGCTGAAAGCGCCCTGTGTCGAGACGCGGCCGGTACCACTCCTGAGCCGCCCGGGAAAGAACCGGGCCGGGTCCTCCCGTTATTGAGGTCACAAGCGGCAAGTGATCACGTTTCGCCTGCTCACGACGCGCGGCTTCCCTCCGATTCGGGCTGGTGTCCGGGCCTTATGCCCCTCCCCTCGCCCTCACTTCGGTCCATCCGCGCTGCTCGCGACGGCTCAAACGCTACTTGCAAGCAGGGTGGAACCGTGGTGCGTATCATAATCATTAGTACGCTTCACCCCTGAACACACATCAGGGGTGAAGCGTTTTTCTTTGCCCCAGTAACCGGAAAGGAGCTATTTATTATGTCTGAAGAAGTCAAAAACGAGTTTACCTTCGAAAATCCCGAATAC
Organism: uncultured Oscillospiraceae bacterium; assembly: GCA_944383195.1. Lineage (GTDB taxonomy): Bacteria > Bacillota > Clostridia > Oscillospirales > Oscillospiraceae > Lawsonibacter. The sequence continues at coordinate 14,688 of CALWOP010000038.1, read as the reverse complement.
CGTAAGACCTATTGGCACACCTGCTCCCATGTGCTGGCCCAGGCTATGAAGCGCCTGCACCCCGAGGTGAAGCTGGCCATCGGCCCCGCCATTGAGAATGGTTTTTATTACGACTTTGACACTCCTCGTCCCTTCACCCCCGAAGATCTGGAGGCTCTGGAGGCCGAGATGCGCAAGATCTGCAAGGAGAAGCTGAAGCTGGAGCGCTTTGAGCTTCCCCGGGCGGAGGCTCTGAAGCTGATGGAGGAGAAAGAGGAGCCCTACAAGGTGGAGCTCATCAACGACCTGCCTGAGGACGCCGTCATCTCCTTCTACAAGCAGGGAGACTTTACCGACCTGTGCGCCGGCCCCCATCTGGATTCCACCGGCCGCATCAAGGGCAACGCCGTCAAGCTCACCAGCGCTACCGGCGCCTACTGGCGCGGGGACTCCAGCCGCAAGATGCTCCAGCGCATCTACGGTGTGGCCTTCCCCAAGAAGGACGAGCTGGACGAGTACCTGGCCAAGCAGGCTGAGGCCTTGAAGCGGGACCACAACAAGCTGGGCCGTGAGCTGGAATACTTCACTACCGTTGATGTGATCGGCCAGGGCCTGCCCGTGCTGCTGCCCAAGGGCGCCCGGGTGGTCCAGCTGCTCCAGCGCTGGATCGAGGACACCGAGCAGAAGCGGGGCTACCTGCTGACCAAGACCCCCCTGATGGCCAAGCGGGACTTGTACAAAATCTCCGGCCACTGGGATCACTACCTGGACGGTATGTTCATTCTGGGCGACCCCTATGATGAGACCAAGGAGTGCTTCGCCCTGCGTCCCATGACCTGCCCCTTCCAGTATCAGGTCTTCCTGAACCGTCAGCGCTCCTACCGCGAGCTGCCCATGCGTCTGGGTGAGACCTCTACCCTGTTCCGCAACGAGGACTCCGGCGAGATGCACGGTCTGATCCGTGTTCGCCAGTTCACCATCTCCGAGGGCCACCTGATCCTCCGCCCCGATCAGCTGGAGGAGGAGTTTAAGGGCTGTCTGGATCTGGCCAAGTACTGCCTGGGCACCCTGGGTCTGCTGGACAAGTGTACCTTCCGCTTCTCCCAGTGGGACCCCGCCAACCCCAACAACAAGTACGAGGGTACCAAGGAGCAGTGGGAGCACGCCCAGAGCGTCATGGCTCAGATCCTGAAGGACCTGGACGTAGAATACTCCGTGGGCATCGACGAGGCCGCTTTCTACGGCCCCAAGCTGGATATTCAGTATAAGAACGTCTACGGCAAGGAGGACACCCTGGTCACCATTCAGATCGATATGCTCCTGGCCGAGAAGTTCGGTATGTACTACATCGACGAGAACGGCGAAAAGAAGCTGCCCTATATCATCCACCGCACCTCCATGGGCTGTTATGAGCGCACCCTGGCCTACCTCATCGAGGAGTACGCCGGTGCTCTGCCCACCTGGATGGCTCCTGAGCAGGTTCGCTTCCTGCCTGTCACCGACCGTGCCGGTGATTACTGCGCCGACCTGGCCCGCAAGCTCAGCGACCATGGCTTCCGTGTGGAGGTGGACTACCGCAACGAGAAGATCGGCAAGAAGATCCGCGAGGCCACCATGGAAAAGGTACCCTACATGGTAGTGGTGGGCGACCGGGATATGGAAAACGGTACTGTCTCTGTCCGGCACCGCTCCGGCGAGGATCTGGGGGCCATGTCCCTGGAGGAGTTTGCCGCAATGCTGAAGGACGAAGTAGACAACAAGACCATCAAATAAGACCAATGGAGCGGCACAGGCCTGTGCCGCTCCATTTTTTATCATTCCAAATCACAGATGAAAAAATAAGAACAAAAAGAAATGACCCTTGACTGCCCGTTTCGTAATCCGTTACAGCCAAGGGTCATTTCTGTTCACTCTTATTATCTAACATCATATGGTTACCTCCGTTTCTATTAGATACGCTTCACAGCCTGTTCCATTCAGCAACTTGAATTTACTCTTACAACCGGTCCTTTTGTCATTATTACGACTTTTCTTCCTCAAATGTGAGGTCCTCTTTGGTTGGGGCATTCCGTTTTTGCTGTCTGGTACCTGCCGTTTGGCGCTTGCCTGCTTTCCCGTATGCCGGTCAGCTACATTTGGGTTTCCTGGGAGATGTGATCGTGGACCGCGAATCTTCTTGGAAGTTTATCCTTGGAATCCTTCTTGATCGTTATATTCTTTGCGAAATTTTTCTCCTCATTCCCTCTCTGACTGCTTGCTTGGTCGTTTATTCACTTCAATTTTTTAGGTTCGACCTTGCATGACGGGCTCAGGCGCTGGGGTCTTTACTTGTACATTGGACTCATCCTTTCTGGCTATAATGTACCACTTTTCAGGTTTTTTGTCAACTCTTTTTGTTTGTTTTTCTGCACAAAAAACTAATGCATTTTTTGACTGTCTCATTAGCTGAGTAAAGTAAACAAAAGCCCCGAAAGGAAGTCCTTCGGGGCTTTTGTTTACATATGCTCAGGGATGGGATCTCCAGGCAGTTCTCGAAACCAGCGATATTGGGGCACCAGGGATTTCCAGCCCTCCAGTACCTTGTCCGCCAGCTCCGGTGTAAAGAACAACCCTTCGCAGTTTTCATCCCGACAGAAGCTGATCTGTCGCCGGTTGTACCAGGGGTAGAGCAGCGCTCCCGGGTCGCCCTTGGGGCGCTTATACATCTCCCCCTCCAGCTGGAACTCCCCCCGACGGTTCACCTGCCGGGCCAGCTTCTCCACCGGCTTTGGGTCCCGGTCGATGCGGGCTCGGAGCTTTGCCATGGTCAGGGGCGTGGGGTCCCAGCAGCCCATGCCATAGCTGTAGCGGTCGGCGGCCACCTCAAAGAAAAAGCAAGGGATGGCGCTGTCGTGTTCCCCCGGTTTGCGTAGGGAAAACCACAGATGATCCTTATAGGGTCCCCGGCCGAACAGCCGGCGGGCGTCCCGGTAGATCCGGCTCACCTTACACTCCAGCTCCAGCTTGGGATAGGCCTTTGTCATGGCCTGGCTCAGCTCTGCCGCCAGGGCCCTGGTAGGGGCGTCCACGTAGGTAAGAAACTCCTCCTTGTGAGCCAAAAACCAGCTTCGCTCATTGTTGAACTTCAGGTTCCAAAGAAAATCTATGGTCTGCTGGGTATATCCTTCAAACATAGGCTGCCTTTCTCTTCAACGTATTACGCACCGATGTCCTGGCTGGGTTTTCCCTCCACCGGGCCGGCATCCTGGCTTCCATCCGTCACGTCACCCGTCCCGGCCGAGCTGCTTCCAGAGCTGGAAGAACTGCCCCCGGAGCTGGACGAGCCGCTGCCGGAGCTGGAGGCATCCCCGCCGTCAGAGGGGATCACCGGATCGCCGCCGGACGTCCCGGAACCGGGATCAGTGGTCGTACCGGGATCGGTGGTGGTACCGGGATTTGTATTGCTGCCGGGGTCGGTGGTAGTACCGGGGTCCGTGGTCGTACCAGGATCAGTAGTGGTGCCGGGCTTGGGCGGCACCCCATCCACCCAGGTGGCGGGATCGCCGTCAGCAGGGTTATAGAGGATGGTCTTGGGACGCATTTTATACACGCTGACCCCCAGATCCTGCTTTTCGATCAGGTTGCCATCCTTGTCATAGATGCTGCGGTAGGTCTGGGCTTTCAGCCCAGTATAGGGGTTTTGCACGTTGTCCACTTTGGTCGTACCCCGTGGGATGCTCTCGTCCGGCTGGTACACCGTGGTGGGGGCCTGCCAGTCGAAAGCGTAGCTCTCGGGTACTGCGTAAACGCCCTCATCATTGGTGCCGTAGATCCGGCAGATCAGCAGCTCCTTGTTCCCCTGCCACTCAGGAGCGATGACGATCTTAATGGGATAGTCTGTGTTGTTTTTAAACTGAAAATCTGTCAGGCCATAGTATACCGTGGCATCCATGCCTACCGGGACATAGCCGGTGTTGTAGCCGTGGTTCAGCCGCTGGACCACCTCCAGCGAGCTGTGAAGCAGCGCGTAGTAGATGGTAGACGAGGTCTGACACACTCCTCCGCCCACTTCTTCCACCGTCTTGCCTCCGGAATAGACCGTGGCCGACTTGTAGCCCATGGAAGCGGAGCGGCTGCCGGTCTGCCCATTGAAGGAGAAAACCTCTCCGGGCATGATAACGGCCCCATTACAGGCCTCGGCGGCCAGCTTCACATTGAATTTCCGGTTGGCCGTGCCGGTGAGCACTGTGCTGCCCTCACCCAGTACGTCCCGGAACAGCTTGCCCTCCAGGCTCTGCTTGGTATCCTTCGGTTCAGTCAGCGTCACAGGGATAGAGAACGTCTCCCCCTCCCCAGCCTGGTCATAGGCCGTCTTCAGCGCCTGTACGTCAAACTCCACGCCTACCACATGGTCGGTGACCTCAAAGGTCTCCGGGTCCATGGTGGCGCTTTGGGCCTGGGTGGCCAGTTCGGCATGGATGGCATCGAAGTCAGGCTCCCGGGGGGTGGTCTGTTGGGGAGCCAGCTCCCGCTCCACCTCCACCGTGCCCTCTTGTCCCTGGTCAAACTTCAGCTCCAGGGCCTCATCCATGGCGGACAGGACTTCTTTTCGGGCCTCATCCCGGTCAAAGCCCACCGAGCTGCGCCCCTTGGTCATCACCAGCCGGTCGCCCTCCAGGGCATACTGGGCTTCAGAGGCATCCGCGGCGGCTTCATCCTCCATCTTGTCAAGCAGCTGCTCCACAGCCGGGTTCTCCGGACTTCTGGGAATCTGAACCGAGTGCTGAGTCCCCACCAGATGGGCCAGATACAGCCCGCCCTGAGTCAAGAAATTTCCCCGGCCCACATGGGTGGCCGGCTCAGCCACATCACTCCACTGTTCCTTCATCTGGCTTGCGGTAATCGAACCGCTCCAATCTCCATAGCGCAGCACGGCGGATACCTGGTCCCCCGACTGGTCGAGCGCCTGAGACACCGCCGCTTGGGCCTGCTCGCCGGTCATGCCCGACACATCCACACCAAGGACCGATACATTGGGGAAAATCGTGTCCATACTCCCCACCCAGGCGCAGAGACCCAGGTAGGCGCACAGCAGGACTCCCACCGTGACGCCTGCTATAATTCCAATTTTTTTGCCCCGACCATGGGGCTTTTTCTCCAAGCGTTGTCCTTCCATCGATCTCATACCCCCGAACCTTGGGAAGACCTTCTTTCATTACTTTGTCTTTCCTTTTTCACACGTGGCAGTGCTCTCTCCATGTATACTCCCACAAGTTTGTATTATAGCACCCCAATTCCCCCCTTACAATTACAGAATAGTTACAACTCCGGAAAATACTGGAACTAAAAAACAGCCATTTACATTTTTCTTCCGCCGCGGTATGATAATGTGGAATGGAACGCGCCATAATCTTTACCAAATTTTAAGGTAAAATCAATTCCATTTCGAATTCTTTATGCTAAACTGGATGCAGCACAGCATCGAGGGGGAACCACTATGTCCAACCGTTCCAGCCAGTCCGGCCGGGGCAGCGATCCGATCTACTGGCTGATTGCCATCGGCCTTTTGTTTACCGGCTTTGCCGCCCCCGTGGGCGTGGTCATGATCGTATTAAAGCTGTTGGGAGGCAAAAAACGGGGCCGCCATCCCTACTACAGCCAGCGCGCGCAGCAGGCAAACATGGGAGCCCGGACAACGGCCGCCCAGGAGCCAGAATCCCAGCGCGCCGGCTCCACGGCCCGCTCCGGTCCAAGCAAGGCCCAGCAGGCACAATCGCCCCTGCTCCAGCTTACCCGCCAGGGTAAGCGCCTGACTCAGATCGGCGCGTCGGTTTCCGCCGTACTGGCCTTTATCATCATCGCCTCCCTGTCCGATGCCGCCTACTGGCTGTTCAATGGGGAACCAGTCTGGTTTTGGCAGGATGCCCTGGAAATGCTTCCCTTTCTGTGCGGCCTGGGGGGCGGCCTGGGCTGTCTGTGGGCGGGGCTTCGCAAACAGAAGCAGGCCCGCCGCTACCGCAATTATCTGGCTATGATCGGCAGCCACCCTACCATCTCCATTTCCGCCCTGGCCTCCGCCTCTGGGAGTTCTCCCCGTCAGGTACGGGATGACCTGGAGGATATGCTGGAGGACGGCCTGTTCCCCGGCGGTTTCCTGGATTTTGGAGGTGACCGGCTGGTGGTCTCCGGCGACGGGTTGGAGGATGTCCCCCAGTCTCACCAGGAGCCGCCCAAGGAACCCACCCCCCAGGAGGCAGAAAACGCCATCCTCGCTGAGATCCGTGCAGTCAACGAGGCGGTGGACAACCAGAAGCTCTCCGGTCAGATCGACCGCATCGGCGTCATCACCGCCAAAATTCTGGATTATCAGCGCAGCCATCCGGACAAATCCCCCCAGCTGCACAGCTTTCTCAGCTATTATCTCCCAACCACCCTGAAAATCCTCCGGGCCTATGGCCAGCTGGAGGACCAGGAAGTCTCCGGGGAAAACATTACCGCCGCCATGAACCGCATCGAGGGAATGATGGACAAGGTAGTGGAGGGCTTTGAAAAACAGCTGGACCAGCTCTTCCAGGGCGATGCCATGGATATCACCGCCGATGTGGAAGTACTGGAACGTATGCTGGCCAAGGACGGCCTGTCCGACCGCCGTGGGCTGACGCTGGAGCTGTAAGTACCGCCCGAGTAAAATAATAGGCGCCTGCGAACCTTCGCAGGCGCCTATTTTCCTATCAAACGGCGTTCCCTCTCTGTGGGCGGGAAGCTCTTGGCACTTCCCTGTCTCTGCCTTGAATGGAGCGCCTTGTTACAGGGCGACAGCCCGGGGCCGAACCTCTTCCTCCTCCCGGTAATCGCTTCCGGTTTTGGGGACAGTCAGCTTCCGGATGATGTTCTGCCGGGTCACGATCCCCACAAAGGCTCCCCGGTCATCCACCACAGGGATAAAGCTCTGCTGCAAGGCCCGCTCCAGCAGCTCCGACAGGGTCACGTCCACACGGACCGCGGGGTTGAAGGCGGGACGCAGCACATGGCGCAGGGGCAGCTTCTCCTTGGCTTTCAGGCTGTTGTTCTCCTCATCCAGCAGGCACCAGAGGAAATCTCCCTCACTGACCGTACCGATGTACCGGCCATTCCGGGCCAGGACGGGGATGGCAGTATAGCCATAGTGCCGGAGCTTTTCCAGGCCCTGGCGGATGGTAAAATCTTCATACAGGTAGGCCACGTTGGTCTTGGGCGTCAGAAGTGAAATGACGTTCATGCCGGTTCCTCCCAATCAAAGGCGGGTGCTCCGCCCATCTATGGTGCATCATACCATAGATACCCCCAATAATCTATGGCGGAATTATTAAAAATGCGCAGCATGATTTTGCCAAATAAAGCAATACGCGCCCGCGGGGCCGCCGCAGGCGCGTAGCAGGATGGTCTTAGCGCTTTCGATAAGTTACATAGTGGTACTGTATGCCGTTTTCCTCCTGGACTTCCTCCTCCTGGTCCAGATACCAGTCGGGATTTTCGTCCAAGTTGGGGAACCAGCAGTCCGCCGGCCAGGCGGCGTGGAGCTTGGTCACATAGGCGGTGTCACACCGGTCCAGAAGGGCCTCGTACACAGACGCGCCTCCAATGACAAAGGCGTCCTCCGTCACATTGGCCAGCAAGGTGTCCATATCCCGGTACACCTCTGCCCCCTCGGGGGCAAAGTCCGGATTCCGGGACAAGATCAGGTTGCGCCGCCCCTTCAGCGGCCTGCCCCCGGGAAAAGTAGCTAGGGTCTTCCGGCCCAGGATCAGCGGGTGGCCCATGGTCAGGGTCTTGAAACGCTTGAGGTCTGCGGAGATATAGATCAGCTGTTCTCCGTCTTTGCCGATGCCCCAGTTTTCATCCACCGCCACAATGGTCTTCATTGGCTTTGTCTCCTTACTTCGTGAATCATTCCCGCTCAAACCGCAACCGGGATCTTCTCCTCCAGGGGGTGGGCCTGATACCCCTCCAGGCGGACGCTGTCGGGGGTAAAATCATAGAAATTGGTTATGCTCTGATCCAGTATAAACTTCGGCGCGTCGTAGGGCTCCCGCTCCAGCAGCTTCTCCACCACAGGCACATGGCGGTCGTAGATGTGGCAGTCGGCAATGACGTGAACCAGCTCCCCCGCCTCCAGACCGGAGACCTGGGCGATCATGTGCAGGAGGGTGGCGTACTGCATCACGTTCCAACCGTTGGCGGTGAGCATATCCTGAGAGCGCTGGTTCAAAATGCCGTTGAGGGTGTTGCCTGAGACATTGAAGGTCATGGAGTAGGCGCAGGGATAGAGGGCCATCTCGCTCAGGTCGTGGTGATTGTACATACTGGTCAAGATCCGTCGGGAGGCGGGATCGTGCTTTAAATCCCACAGGACCTTATCCACCTGATCCATATCTCCCTGGGGGTAGTGATGCTTCACCCCCAGCTGATAGCCATAGGCCTTGCCGATGGTGCCGTTCTCATCCGCCCAGGCGTCCCACACATGGCTGTGCAGATCATGGACGTTGTTGGATTTTTTCTGCCAGATCCACAGCAGCTCGTCCACCGCAGACTTTAAATACTGCTTTCGGATGGTGATGATGGGGAATTCCTTCTTCAGGTCGTAGCGGTTGACCACGCCGAAGAGCTTCACAGTGTGGGCCGGGGTCCCGTCCTCCCAGCGGGGACGGACAGTCTGGTCCGTGTCCCACACGCCCTTGCTTAAAATATCGTTGCAGTTCTGAATGAATACCTGATCGGCATAGCTCATGGCCGCTTCTCCTTTGTTGAAAGATTCACGCCGGAATGGGCGCAAGGTTTCCTCTGCATTTTAGCATAAAACAAGGCCGGACACAAGCGCGCCCCGCCTTATTTTATGACTCTTCCCTTTTTCTCGGCCCCTAGACTCCCTTGTATTTTTTCCGGGTGGCAATGCCCCCCCGAATGTGCCGTTCGGCCTTATTTTCTTCCAAAATCTGCTTGACTTGGAGAAAAAGCGCCCGGTTGAACTGGGGCAGGCGCTCTGAAATATCCTTATGTACCGTGCTCTTGCTGATTCCAAATTTCTGCGCGGTGGCCCGAACCGTGGTCCGGTTCTCCAGAATGTAAAGAGCCAGACGCTCGGCCCGTTCCTCCATATTTCCTTTCAAGCCCAACACTCCCCGCCTCTTACTGCTTCATCCTATGCGCAGCCTGGCGGGGATATGTGATGTTTTCTCCTTCCGCGCCCCCTTTCTCCCCTCTTCAAAATCGCTCCCATATGTGACGTTTTTCGCCGTCGGCCTCACCCATGCAGCCGAGGACACCTCCGTCAAGATTCCAATGCCGCCCGCCCTCTTTTCCCGCTGTGAAAAAATATTTTCTTTGCCCCTTAACTAACTTCCAAATTTTGTCGATGTAAATAATGAAACATTATATTAGTGGAATGAAGTTTTTGATTCAGCACATGTGAGTGTGCCATCACGCTCCCACCGCTTCGGGCCACGGAAAAGGAACACGAACGTATGCGGAAACAACAATGTATGATGTCTTCAGCAGGCAAACCGGCCGGAGTCAACACCGTCCGCTTTGATGCCCAATAACGACAGAATCTTTGCGCCTTTTTCCAACAGGGAAAAAGGTGTTTTTATATATAAGGTTCAACCCAAAGCCCTATCCCAACGTGTAAACCCACCCATGAGTTCACAACAAGGAGGGAAATTGTGAAAAATTTAAAATTAAAGTGGAAACTTCTGGTTTCTTATGGCGTTATCTTCTTGTTTCTGCTGATTCTGGGACTCGCCTCCCTTTTTATCATCAATCGGATGTCAAGCCGGAATATTGACTATGCCGAACATCTTGTCCCCGCGGTGGAGGAGATCGGCCTGGTAAAAACAAAGCTGCTCTCCGTGCGGCGCTATCTGTTAAATGCCGTAATTACCAACGACCTGGAGGACTATCAGAGAGTTCAGCAGTCCATGAACCAAGACCGGGATGCCTTGTACGCGGCGCTGGATAATCTGGAGAGCATCAATTCGGATTATTCCGCCACCATCGACCAGATCCGGGTAAAACTGCAAAGTGTTTCCGAATACAACCAACAGATCATGGATCTGTCATTAAACATTGGAAATACCGAGGCGGAGGATGAGGCCTACGAAATTTACATTGACCGCTATGCCCCGGCGTTTACCGAAGCGGAGACGATGATCGATACACTGAACGAAGAGATCGATCAGGACGTTCTGCAGCAAGACGCACAGGCAAAGGCCATGCGGACGCTTGCCTCCGTGGTTGTGGTCCTGATCCTGGCGGCAGGGCTGGTCGCGGTATTCATCTTCACGATGCTGATGCTGCGGTATATCCTGATCCCCACCCAAAAATTGTTGTCGGCCTCCAAAGCCCTTGGGAGAGGTGATTTCCAGAACGCCTCCTTTGAATACAACTCTGAAGATGAGTTTGGGACGCTGGCCAGCGAGATCACCCGCGTAATGCAGCGGATCGTTTTTATCACCGAGGATCTCCGTATGGGCCTGCAGGCTGTTGCGGACGGCCGGTTCGATGCGAAAAGCCAGGCCGACGACCAGTATGAGGGTGAGTATCAGGGGCTGCGGGATTCTGTCTATTCCCTGATCCATATTTTGAACGGGATCATGTGTCAGCTGCACACGGTATCCAGCGAAGTGTCCAGCGGCGCCGAACAGGTCGCCAGCGCCGCTCAGGCGCTGAGCCAGGGCTCTACCCAGCAGGCTTCCAGCATCCAGGATCTGGCCGCCACCCTGGCCAAAATCGCCGATCAGGTGGATGAAAACACCAAGCTGATCGATGATACCGGGAAAAAGGTCGAAAAGACCGTGGAAGAAGTCTCCTACAGTACAGACCGAATGCAGCAGATGCTGGTGGCCATGCAGAATATCAACGCAGCCTCCTCGGAAATTGGTAAAATCATCCACAACATCGAGGACATCGCCTTCCAGACCAACATTCTCGCTCTCAACGCTGCGGTAGAGGCAGCGCGGGCCGGGAACGCCGGGAAGGGCTTTGCCGTTGTGGCAGATGAAGTACGGCGCTTGGCGGCCAATACCGCCGAGGCCTCCAAGAACACCGGAGAGCTGATTTCCAAGGCCCTGCGGGCGGTGGAAGACGGAAAATCCATCGCTGACGAGACTGCCACCTCCCTGGAACGGGTCAATGGCATCATCGGGCAGCTGGCCAGTCAGGCTGAACAAGTCGCACGCAACTCCCAGTCTCAGGATGAGGCCATCAAGCAGCTCTCCAATGGTGTGGATCAAATTTCCGCAGTGGTGCAAAACAATTCCGCCACCGCAGAAGAGAGCGCGGCCGCCAGCGAGGAGCTTTCCAGCCAGGCCCTTGTCTTGAAGAATCTGGTCTCGAAATTCACCATATCCTGTGATACCACGGAGCCTGCGGCCGATGAAAGCCTCTTTGTGCCCCCTCAGGCCTGTGGATGCGGCACAATGAAATACTAAAACCACTTTCCTACTGGCACATCCCGTCGTCTGACGGTGCCTCCTCCCTGCCGCCCAGCGGCAGGGAGGAGGGCGTTTTTTTCTCCATTCCCCGCTTCTTTTTTCCCCCGGGTCGTGCTATAATCATGGAACCATTTTTCGTTTGGAAGGGCTGATTGTATGAATCATCGGGAACGTATGCTGGCGGGACTGCCTTACCAGGCCTGGAAAGACGGGCTGGACGCAGCCCGGCTGGAAAACAAGAAAAAAATCTATGCCTTCAATCAAATGCCGCCCCAAGGTTGGGAACCTGTCACCGCCGCTTTGAAGAACATTTTGGGCAAAACCGGAGAGGACGTGTACATCGAGGCCCCGTTCCACTGTGATTACGGCTTCAACATCGAAGTAGGCGAGCACTTTTACGCCAACTACAACCTGATCATTCTGGACGTATGCAAGGTGACCATCGGCCAGTACGCCATGATCGGCCCCAACGTGGCTATCTACGCCGCCGGCCACCCCATTCACCCCCAGGCCCGCAACTCCGGCTATGAGTACGGCGCCCCTGTTACCATTGGTGACAATGTGTGGATCGGCGGCAACACCGTCATCCTCCCCGGCGTGACCATTGGCAACAACGTGGTCATCGGGGCTGGAAGTGTGGTGGGCCGGGATCTGCCCGACAATGTGGTGGCCGCCGGAAACCCCTGCCGTGTCGTCCGGGAGATCGACGAGGAGGAGCGCCACTGTTACCGCCGGGGCTGTCCTTTTGATGTGGATGACTACCTCACTCCCATGGGAGAACTGTAAGGAGGCGGGGCATTGACCAACCTCTTTGACTATCTCACCTGGCGGGGGGACCTGCCCATGGAGCGCATTCCCCTGTGCCCGGTGGACGCGCTTATTCTCTCCGCTTTGTCCTACGTCCACTTTGGAGATCTGATCCCACCCGAAAAGTCCATCCCCATCGGTCGGGCGGCTCAGGCCTACCTGGCCCTCCCCCCGGCGCAGCGGGGACGCTGCCGGTGTGAAGAAGACCTGGAGCTGCTGGAGGCGCTGGCCCGCTCCCCCCGGTTTTCCTCTCTGGACCTGTGCCGGTATGAAGACCGCTTCATCCCCCAGGAGGAGACCCAATTCGGCGCCATGACCGTCCTCCTCCCCGATGGCTCCGCCTTTTTGGCCTTTCGGGGCACCGATGCCACTTTGGTAGGCTGGAAAGAGGACTTCAACATGAGTTTTCTGGACACTGTTCCCGCCCAGCTGGCAGCGGCCGACTACGCTGCCCGTTTTGCGGGGGACTTCCCCGGCCCCCTCCTCCTGGGCGGACACTCCAAGGGCGGGAACCTGTCCGTCTTTGCCGCCGTCTCCTGCCCTGCTGAAATTCGGGACCGGATTCAGGCGGTCTACAGCTTTGACGGCCCGGGCTTTACCCAGTATCTGCTCTCCAAGCCCGGCTACCCGGAGCTGCTCACCCGGATCTTCACCTTTATCCCCCAGTCCTCGGTGGTGGGGATGCTGCTGGAGCGAAAAGAGCCCTGCACTGTGGTCCGAAGCGGCCAGGTCGGCCTGCTCCAGCATGACCCCTATTCCTGGGAAGTTGTAGGAGGCAGCTTTGTGGAAGTGGAGTCGGTCACTCAGGGCAGCCGTGTGGCTGACCGCGCCCTCACCGCATGGCTGGCGGAGCTCACCCCACAGCAGCGGGAGACCGTGGTGGACACCATATATGACCTGCTTTCTTCGGGAGACGCCACACTTCTGGAAGACACGTTCCGCCCCCAGAACCTGGCCACCGCCCTGCGGGCGCTGAAGGACACCCCCAGTAAGGACCTGTTGGCCGTCACCGACTCTCTGAGCCGTCTGGTGCGATCAGCTGCCCAGGCCATTCGCCAGGATGACCCATAGCTATAAAAACCGGCTGTCTTGAAAGACAGCCGGTTTTGTTACTGCTTTCGGGTGATTTTTGCTGTGTGCTTCACCTTGCCCAGGTCCCGGTTGCACTGGTTATGCCGCGCCACCAGATTGGAGATCTCCCCCTGGACCTGTTCCACCTCCGCCCGGAAGGTCCGGGCAGACAGGCGCAGGGCCCCGTGGCCAAGAATGATCATCTGCTCCAGGGCGTCCGAGGTGGCCACCCGCACCCGGTGGTCCTTTCCCAGGTCGTAGGTGGCCTTTTCGATGTAGGCGTCCGCCGTCTCCGCCTCTTTGGTATAGACCACATAGAGGTTGCCCTTTTTCTCCACCGATCCAGGGTTGCCTTTCACCTTATAGGCGTCAAAGACCAGGATGACCACACACTTGCGAAAGCCTTGGTAGTTGGACAAAATCTCCTCCAGCGTGGCCCGGGCGGCCGCCACATCCTGGGCGGCCAGCTTTTTCAGCTCCTCCCAGGCAAAGATGATGTTGTACCCGTCCACCAGCAGATACTCCGGGCCGGTCTTCTGATTTTGAATATGGTACTTTCCCTCATCCAAGCTGGTGCGGGCGGGTTTCTTCTGGGGCTGGAACGCCTTTGTCTCCACCTTGCCGTAGGTGCGTTCAAAAATGGCCTGAAGTTCCTTGTCCTGCTCCAGGCTGCCTCCCCGGTATTCCCGCCGTCCCCCGGCAGGGGCGGCGGGCTGGGCCGCCTCTGTTTTTTCTCCCAGGCGCAGGCCGCTGTCCACGTGCATATAGTCCCGCACCTGATCCCACTTCACGGTGAATCCGCCCCCGTGGGCGCAGAACACTGAGTCCGGGGTGTTTTCTACGTCCCGCTCCGGGTCATAGCCCGACTTTTCCACCACCTGGGCCTGATCGGGGCAGGGCTCATAGCCCCTGGGGGAACAGCTCAGCCGCCCCCGTCCCCGGGTGTAGGCGGTGACCTCCCGCCAGTAGTCCCGCAGCCCCGCTACCGGGGCGTGTCCCGTGAGCAGGGAGAGCTCCCCCTCCTGCTCTGGGGGTTCCACCGTCCCCCCCATCCCTTGGATGTCGGTCATGGCCCGGCCCACACAGTCCACGGGCACTTCCAGCTGAAAGGTGTAGTGGGGCTCCAGCAGAATGCTCTTGGCCTGCATAAGTCCCTGGCGCACCGCCCGGTAGGTGGCCTGACGGAAGTCGCCCCCCTCGGTGTGCTTCACATGGGCCCGGCCCGCCACCAGGGTGATCTTCATATCGGTAATGGGGGCGCCGGTGAGCACCCCCCGGTGCCGCTTTTCCATCAGATGGGTGAGGATCAGCCGCTGCCAGTTGAGGTCCAGCTGGTCGGTGGGGCAGCTTGTCCCAAAGCACAGACCGCTGCCCCGCTCTCCCG
>CALWOP010000037.1 GCA_944383195.1 uncultured Oscillospiraceae bacterium | reverse complement strand
CTTGGGCACCGCATAGGTGGAAAATTGGGTGCCGTACTCCGGGTCGAAGCCCCGTACCGCCTTTAAAAAGCCCAGGCAGCCCAGCTGGTAGAGGTCGTCCGGTTCCACACCCCGGCCATAGTACCGGCGCACCACGCTCCAGATCAGGCCGTTATTTTCCACCAGGACCTGCTCACAGGCCTGGTCGTCCCCCTCCCTGGCCGCCTGAAGCAGGGCGGGGCCGGACAAAGTGCCGCTCACCGGCCCGCCCGGCGGGCGATCTTCCGCGCCATGGTGACGGTGGTGCCCTTGCCGGGGGTGGAGCGGACCTTCAGGGTGTCCATAAAGCTCTCCATAATGGTGAAGCCCATGCCGGAGCGCTCCTCACTGCCGGTAGTAAAGAGTGGGGTCCGGGCCTGATCTACATCCGCAATGCCCACTCCCCAGTCCTTGACCACGATCTCCAGAATGTGGTCCTGCTTGATGCGCAGCTTCATCGCCACTTTTCCCAGCTTTTCCGGGTAGGCGTGGACGATGGCGTTGGTCACCGCCTCGCTGACGGCGGTTTTTACATCGTTGACCTCCTCCAGGGTGGGGTCCAGCTGAGCGGCAAAGCAGGCCGCCGCGGTCCGGGCAAAGCTCTCGTTGGCCGACCGGCTGGGGAACTCCAGGGTCACTTGATTTTCCACTTTCATATGTATCGGTTCCTTTCCCGTGATATGGCGGCAAGCGCGTAAAATTCTGCTCCCGCCCTACTCAAAGCGGATCAGCCGCTCCAGGCCGGCGGCTTGAAAGACTTTTTGGGCCTGGGGCGGGGTGTTGACCACCCGCATGGCGCCCCGGATCTGGCCCATTCTCCGGTAGGTCCGGATCAGCACCGCGATGCCCGAGCTGTCCGTAAACGTAAGCCCGCCCAGGTCCAGGGTCAGGTCCCGGGGCTGGGCGGCATCGATCCGGCGGTCCAGCTCTTCCATCACCTCCCGAGCCTGGTGGTGATCCAGCTCCCCTTCCACCCGGGCCGTCAGATGCCGCTGCTCCTCTTTGCATTTCACTGGCATATGCTCTCCTCCTTGCCGCTTTCCCGCTCCATCCTTGCAGTTCCTCCCAATTATAGGACAGGCCCCCCGTCGAATCCGGTCACTTTCCCGCCGGGCGGCGGGGATTTTCCTGGAGAACGGCAGAAAGAATGTTTTACAAATGGTTCTGTTTCCCGTATAGTATAAGTAGCCACTGCGTCACCATTCCGACAGGAGGTCTTTTTGTGTCCAGACCGCTCCACCTAACCACCGGCCCCATCCTCCCCCAACTGATGGGGCTGGCTTTGCCGCTGTTGGGCGCCAATGTGCTCCAGCAGCTTTACAACATCGTCAACTCCCTTGTGGTCACCTGGTACCTGGGGGAACAGGCCCTGGCCGCCCTGGGCATTGCCGAGAGCGTCATGAACCTGTATATTTACGTCATCACCGGTGCCTGTATGGGGTCCGGGGTGCTGGTGGCTCAGTTTTACGGGGAGCAGAACCTCTCCCGCCTGCGCCGGCAGCTGTATGTCTCCGCTGTACTCATTGGGGGCAGCGTACTGGCGGCGGTCCTGCTGGGCCAGCTGTTCCTGCCCCAGATCCTTACCCTCATTCAGACCCCTGACGAAGTGCGCACCGATGTGTCCGCCTACCTGCGCATCATCCTGGCGGGGATGGTATTCACCTTCGCCTACAACTACCTAGCCGCCGCCCTGCGCTCCATTGGAGACACCCGGGTGGCCCTGTACATTCTGTTTCTCTCCCTGGGGTACAACCTGCTTGCCGCCTGGCTCTTGGTGTCGGTGCTGAAGCTGGGGATCGTAGGCACCGCCCTTGCCACCGCCTCAGCCCAACTGCTCTCCGCCGCTCTATGCTTGCTCTACATCCGCAGCAAGCGGGCCATTCTCCTGTTCGGCAAGGTGGACATGGTACTGGAACCCGCCCTCATCCGGCTGACCATCAGCTACTGCGCCGTGGCCGCCCTCCAGCAGTCCAGCCTCTACCTGGGCAAGCTGATGATCCAGGGGGCTGTCAACGGCATCAGCGCGGTGAGCACCGCCGCCATCTCCGCCTTTACCGCCGCCGGACGGGTGGAAAACTTCACCCAGGCTTTCGGTTTGAGCGGCTGTGAAGCCATGGCCATTTTCATCGCCCAGAACCACGGCGCCGGAGAGGACCGCCGGGCCCTGCGTGGCTTCCTCCTGGGCAGTGCAGTCACCGTAGGGGTGGGGGTGGTGTTCTCCGCGGCCATGGGCCTCTTCGCCCAGCCCCTGGCCCACCTCTTCCTTGGCGGTGGAGAGGGCATGGCTCCCTGCATCTCCTACCTGCGCCTGATCAGCTGGTTTTATCTGCTCTCCTTCTTCGGCAACTCCTTTGTGGGCTGGTTCCGGGGGACGGGGCGGATGAACGTCACCTTTTTCGGCACCACCCTCCAGATCGTCATCCGGGTGGTGGGGACCTATCTGCTGGTAGGCACCATGGGACTGGATGCGGTGGCTCTGGCCACCGGACTGGGCTGGGTGGCCATCGTCCTGTTCCAGACCACCATCTTCCTCCGGCAGATCCGGCCGAACCGTCCCAGCGCCCCGCCCCTGGCGGGCTAAAGGCAAAAAAAGAGAGGACCGTCAAAAACGGTCCTCTGAGACTATCGAAAAAGGGGCACAGCCCCTTTTTCGAGAAAAATTGCACGCAAGATGAGCCTCGATTCTTTGCAGAAAAGTCGGCCCATCTTGCGTGAGAAGTGTCATTTCCGACGCACATGTCACCGGAAATGACGGAATTAAATTTTATTCCGCCGCCTGCGAGCGGCGGAACTCCTTGCAGGAGGGCTTTTAAAATCTGAGAGGACCGTCAAAAACGGTCCTCTCTTTTTGATTGAAAAATTACTCACGCACGCTGAAGCACAACCTGCCGAGCCTGCTGCTCCCTGGCCTTTTGGTCCGCCTGCCGGGTGATCCAGTGCCGGCGGTTCCAATAGATCAGGCCGCTGATCATGGGCGGGATCAGGTCGGAGGCCGCCTGAGCAAAAAACGCGGCCATAGCGCCCCCCGCCAGGGGGAGCAGGAAGAGGGCGGTGAAATAGAACCCTTTACGCAGCAGGGACAGAGGCAGGGCGAACTGCATCATCCCCATGCCGGTAAACCCATCCACCGACACATATTGCAGCGACAGGGGAATGATCCCCAGGGTGGTCAGCCGTACCGCCCGGGCCGCCAGCGCGGCCACCTGAGGGTCGGGGGTAAAGAGCTGGGCAAACAGAGCCGCGCCCCCCTGGCCCAGGAGCATCAGCACACTGGTAAAGACCAGGCTCAGCGCCAGGATATACTTTTCCGCCTCCCAGATCCGGTCAGGGCGGCCCGCCCCGAAGTTAAAGCCCAGGATGGGGCTGGTGCCGCCGGTGATCCCCTCCAGAGGCAGAGTGACCAGCAGCAGGAAGGACTGGGCAATGGTAGCCGCAGCCACCAGCTGGTCCCCCTGGGTCGGCCCGCCGTAGCGCTGGAGCACGGTATTCAGGGCAATGACCATCACGCTGTCGATGGCGTACATAAGGAAGGGGGCCAGGCCCATCACCAGCACCCGACGGATGATCTTCCACTCATATCCCCCCAGGCGGATACGCACCGGAGGTACCGGCCCGGCCAGGAATGTGAGCACAAACAGGCAGCTGGCCAGCTGACTGATGACCGTGGCGATGGCCGCGCCCCGCACTCCCAGGCCCAGCACGAAGATAAACAGCGGATCCAGCAGGATGTTCAGCACCGCTCCCAGCATGACCGACAGCATCCCTTTTTTTGCGAAGCCCTGGCAGATGATGAACTGGTTCATCCCCGTGGACAGCAGGGCAAAGAGGGTACCGCACACATAGATGGTATAGTAATCCAGGGCGTAGGGCAAGGTGCTCTCACTGGCTCCGAACAGCAGCAGCAGTGGGCGGCGCACCGCCAGCGCCAGGGCAGTCAGGACCAGGGCAAAGACCGTCAGCAGCAGAAGGCAGTTGCTCATGATCTTCCGGGCCTCTTCCATCTTCCCCTCTCCCATACGGATACTCATCAGGGGAGAGCCGCCAATGCCGATCCAGAAAGCAAAGGCCGCCACCAGCGTCAGAATGGGGCCGCACACTCCGGCTCCCGCCAGGGCCAGACTGCCCACCTCGGGGATATTGCCCACATACATCCGGTCCACAATGCCATACAGCACGCTGACCACCTGGGCCAGCATACTGGGGATGGCAATGCGGAACACTAACTTCCGAACCGGGTCCTTTCCCAGATCATTTTCCAGGCCCACATCTTTGCGCCTTTCCATACCGCTCATTCCTTCCACCCATTTTGCGCTGGTCATTATAGCACCGGGATTTTCCCTTGTAAATTAGGAAAAACCATGGCATTTCCCCCTGTTTTTCCAGAAAAGTAGCCAAATTGCCGAAGGCATCTCCGCCCCCCGCTCCGCTCCTCCGCCACCGCCTGAAAAAAATTTTGCCTGCTCCCTTGACAATCCCTGTTTTCGTGTTATACTGTACATATAGTATATATACAATATTTCCAATATGACAGTCCGGAGCGGACCGGCGCCCGACCTGCGGCTTAGGCGGACAGCCCCACGCTTCCCTGTTAAAGGGGGTGCAAAATGGATATCATTTTAAGCAATTCCAGCGGGAAACCAATTTACGAACAGATCGCCGACCAGATCAAGGAACAGATCATGACCGGGGCGCTGGCTGCTGGGGAGGCTTTGCCCTCCATGCGTCTGCTGGCAAGAGATCTGCGGATCTCGGTGATCACCACGAAGCGTGCCTATGAGGAGCTGGAGCGGGCGGGCTTTTTGGAAAACGTACCCGGCAAAGGCTGCTTTGTGGCGCCCCAGAACCGGGAGCTGCTGCGGGAGGCCCAGCTGCGCAATGTGGAAGACCGGCTCACCCAGGCGGTGGAGGAGGCCCGGAAAGGGGGCTTCTCCCTAGAGGAGCTGCACGAACTGTTGGACATTCTATATAAAGGTGACGAACTATGACAAACGCCATTGAGATCCGGGGCCTATGCAAGTCCTATGAGGACTTCGCCCTGCAAAACGTGGACCTGACTCTGCCCGGAGGCTCCATCATGGGGCTGATTGGGGAAAATGGAGCAGGTAAAACCACCACCATCAAGTGCATTTTAAACCTGATCCACCGGGACGCCGGGCAGATCACGCTCCTGGGGCAGGACAACCTGGCCGGGGAGGCGGCTGTCAAGGCGGATATCGGGGTGGTTCTGGACGAGTGCTACTTTCACGACACCCTCCGCCCCCGGGACATTGACAAGATCCTCTCCCGGGTCTTCCCCACCTGGGACAGCGCCCTGTTTGAGGATTATCGGAACAAATTTCAGCTGCCCCAGGGGAAATTTGTCAAGGAGTTTTCCCGGGGCATGAAGATGAAGCTGTCCCTGGCCGCCGCCCTGGCCCACCGGCCCAAGCTGCTGATTTTGGACGAGGCCACCGCCGGTCTGGACCCTGTGGTCCGGGATGAAATTCTGGACGAGTTTCTGGCCTTTATCCAGGACGAGGACCACGCCGTGCTCATCTCCAGCCACATCACCAGCGACCTGGAAAAGGCCGCCGACTACATCACTTACCTCCACCAGGGCCGGGTGGTACTCTCAGAGGCCAAGGACGTGATCTTGGACCACTACGGCCGCCTGGCCTGCACCGCCCGGCAGCTGGAGACGGTGGAGCGGGAGGACTTGGTACGGGTACGCAAGGGGTCTTTTGGCTGCGAGGGGCTGGTCCGGGACCGGGCCGCTTTCCATCAAAAATACCGGGACCTGCTGGTGGAAAAAACCACGCTGGAGGAGATCATGCTCTTTATGGGAAAGGGGGAAGAGGCAGTATGATCGGATTGGTTTTAAAGGATATGCTGGTCATGCGGAAAACCATCCGCACCTATGCCATGTTTTTGGCCTTTTATCTGGTGATGACGGTGCTGGGACTGTTTACCATCTCCTTTACCACCGCTATTTTGCAGCTCATCGTCATGCTCCTGCCCATGAGCGCTTTCTCCTTTGACGAGATGGCCAAGTGGGACCGATACGCCCTCACTTTCCCTCTGGGCCGCCGGGCGCTGGTCACCGGGCGCTACCTTTTTGCCCTGGTGATGACGGTGGTGGCCGCACTGTGCGGGCTTCTCTCCTGCGTGCTGGTCTCCATCTTTGACAGTTCGGACCTGATGCTGGAAAATATGATGACTGTGATGGTCTGTCTCAGCCTGGGGCTTTTCTATGCCGACATTCTCCTTCCCCTGTGCTATAAGCTGGGGCCGGAGCGGGCCCGCCCTTACTTCTACTTGATCATCTTCGGCCCCATTGTCCTGCTCTTTGGAGCCTATCAGCTGGGCTTCTTTGGTGCGGACAGCCTGTCCTTTCTATCCTCCATCCCCGACCGCCCGGCGGTGACGCTCAGCTTTTTCCTGCCCATCGTACCCCTGGCGGGCATGGGGCTTTCCTATTTGATCGCCTGCCGGATCGTGGAGAACAAGGAGTTTTAAAGATGGGGGCCGTCCTTCTGGTGTGGTGCGGCTGCGCCCTGGCCGTCACCCTGTCCCTGCTCCGCTTTGTCTGGATCGCCACCACGGCGGAGCGGATTCTCCTTCTGACCCTGCTGGTGGTGGCGGGTGTCTTTGCCCTTCGTGGGCGTCGGTAAGGGCCTGTTTACTTTTTTCCACTTTCATGCTAAAATATGGAACAGTTGGAAAGGAGTGTGGGAACTATGACCGCAAAAGAGGCCATCCGGGAACTGGAGCTTTTGAAGCAGTACTGCACCGCCAAGGCAATTCCCGCTGTGGACTACGCCATTCGGGTGCTGAAAGAACAAGCGGAAAAAGAAAAGGCAGAATAAAAAATACGCTGCCGCCCAGTAGGGCGGCAGCGTATTTTTTATTTCTTGAGCAATCCCACCAAATGCCGGGTGATCCGGGCGGTAAGGCCCCAGATGGGATGTTCTCCCCAGGGATAGACGGGGACATTCTCCCGCCCCAGCCGCCAGGGATAGTTTTCGGGGATACCCACCAGGGAGTAGGGGAAGTCCGCTCCGGGGCTGGGCACCAGGGGATACTCAAACTCCTGTGGCGGGTGCTCCATCAGGTGGGACAGGGGAACCAGGAACGTCTCTTCCACCTCGCTAGGGTTGGGGCGTATATGTGTCAGGGCCTCCCGGTCCACCTGGGCCAGGACCGGCTGCATGAGGAAATTGGCCCGGTGGGCGATAAAGTCCAGCCGCCCCAGCAGCTGGATGTGTTCTGGAGGGATGGCCAGCTCCTCCCAGGTCTCCCGCAGGGCGCACTGCTCCGCCGTCTCCCCCGGCTCCATCTTCCCCCCCGGAAAGCAGACCTCCCCCGGCTGGGTCTTCATGGTCCGGGCACGGACCTCATAGAGCAGGGACCATCCCTCCTCCCCCTCCACCAGAGGGACCAGGACGGCAAAAAACCGCCGGCAGTCCATCAGCCCCGGGGTACGGGCGGATAGTTTTTTCCGAATGGATTCCAGCTCCATCTTTCACGCCCCCAAGTTTGCATACAACATGAAGTAGAGCATCACTACACCGAATACCGCCCCCGCCAGGTAGGCAATCTCCCTTGGCCACTTCCAAAACAGGAGGGTGAACAGTGCAATGATTCCAAAGTGCATCCCCACCATCAGTTCTCTGGGACGAGTAATCACATCAGGGACATTGGGATTGATGCTGACCATATCCGGCAGCTGCGTCAAACCTACCAGACACCCCAGAATTCCCAGCAGCGCCAGAACATAAACGATCATGTTCCGGTTCTTCTCCATCCAATTCCTCTGCTGGGGAAACCACTCCCGCTTTGCCATGGAAGATACCTCCTTTTGGAAAAGGACACGCCTGGAGGCGTGTCCTTACATAGTAGAATGTGTTGCGGCAATTTGACGCTCTTTACATCTTCTCCGGCGCAGACACGCCCAGTAGTCCCAGGCCATTAGCCAATACAGAGCGGACTGTATCGGCCAATTTCAACCGAGCGGAGAGGATTTCGTGCGCCTCACCCTTGATGCGGCAGGCGTTATAGAACCGATGGAAGTCACCGGCCAGAGTCACCAGATAGCGGTTGATGCGGCTGGGGTCATAATCCCGTGCGGCCAGATGAAGCTCCTCGGGGAACTGGGCCAGGGTCTTAACCAGGGCCAGCTCCTCCGGCGCCGCCATGACAGCGGCGTCCACCCCGGCGGCGGTGGGGACCTTCTCCCCCTCCTCCTCCAGGCGGGCAATCAGGGAGCAGATCCGGGCGTGGGCGTACTGGACGTAATACACCGGGTTCTCGCTGTCCTGGCGCACCGCCAGGTCCAGATCGAAGTCCAGGGGGCTGGTGGAGGTCCGGGAGTTGAAGAAGTATCGGGCAGCGTCCACATTGATCTCATCCAGCAGATCGTGCAGGGCGATTGCCTTGCCGGAACGCTTGGACATCCGCACGGGCTTGCCGTCCTGCATGAGGTTCACCAGCTGCATGAGCACTACCACCAGCCGGTGGGAGCCGTCCAGACCCAGGCCGTCCAGAGCGGCCTGGAGCCGGGCCACGTGGCCGTGGTGGTCGGCGCCCCAGATGTTGATAGCCAGGTCAAAGCCCCGCACCTCCAGCTTGTTGCGGTGGTAGGCGATGTCAGCAGCAAAGTAGGTGTAGAAGCCGTTGGCCCGGCGGAGCACATCGTCCTTCAGTTCCAGCTTGTCCACCTGTTCTTGGGTCTTGCCCTCCCGGAGGTACTTCTCTTTCAGCAGCTTGGTGGTGTTAAGCCACAAAGCCCCGTCCTTTTCATAGGTCCAGCCCTTTTGAGTGAGCAGCTCCACCGTCTCGGCCACATAGCCGCTCTCGTGGAGGGAGGATTCAAAGAACCACTGGTCGTACACAATGCCGTACTTCAGCAGGTCCTCTTTCATCTTGGGGATGTTTACCGACAGACCGTACTCCGCCAGCTTCTCCAGCCGCTCCTCTTCGGGAAGATCCTTCCAGCTGTCCCCATGCATCTGGTAGATGGCCTGGGCCAGCTCCTTGATGTCCTCTCCGTGGTAGCCCTCCTCCGGGAAGGGGAAGTTCTCCTCCCCCAGGATGAGCTGCATATACCGTGCATTGATGGACACGGCGAACTTATGGATCTGGTTGCCGGCGTCATTGACATAAAATTCTTTCCAGGTGTCCCAGCCGTCCCGCTTGAGGACGTTGGCCAGGGTGTCTCCCAGTACGCCGCCCCGGGCGTTGCCCATGTGCATGGGGCCGGTGGGGTTGGCGGAAACAAACTCCACCATCACCCGCTTGCCGTGGCCCTCGTCTCCGGAGCCATAGGCCGCGCCCTCGGTCTCCACAGCGCAGAGCACGTCCCCGTACCACTTGGGGCCCAGGGTGAAGTTCAAAAAGCCGGGGCCGGCGATCTCCACCTTCTGGAAAAAGCTGCCCTCCAGCTCCAGGTTGTCCACGATGATCTGGGCGATCTGGCGGGGGGCCATATGCAGGGCCTTGGCCCCAGCCATGGCAAAGGAGGAGGCATAGTCCCCATGGGCGGTGTCCTTAGGGATCTCCACTGTGGCTTTTACCTCCGCCCCGGCGGGCAGCAGTCCCGCCCCAGCGGCCTTTTCATAGGCGGCCTGGGTCAGCGCGGACACCTGCTGCCGGGCGGCCTGGATCATATTTGACACTTCGATCACACCTTTTTCTATATTTGCTTATTGCTTCAAGCTCCCCAGCCCCAGCTCCGCCTCTTTCACATTGATCTGAAAGACGCTTCTGCCTGCCAGGGCGTGGCCAATGTTCCCACGGCGGCCGGCCGCCGCGGGGGCCCTTTCTTTTGTCCTCGGCCAGGCAAAGCCCGGCCTGCGGAGACGAAATTGACCCCGCCTACTGCTTCAGGCTACCCAGCCCCAGCTCCGCCTCTTTCACATTGATCTGAAAGACGCTTCTTCCCGCCAGGGCGTGGTCAATTTCGATGGAATAATCAATCTCAATGTCGCCCCCCTGGTCGCTGAGCTCGGCCAGCAGGTGGCGGGTATTCACCCCGATGGCCATAGCGCCATAAGGTGTATTGTACATGGACAGATGGCGGCGTCCCTCCTGGAACACCATCTGGCTGGTAAACTCTCCCACCCGCATGAGGGTGACCTGTTCTCCGTCCACCTGGATGGTGGTCAGTGTGCCCTCCAGCCCGGTGATCTCGCTCTCCTGATAGGAGAGGGTATAGCTGCCTCCCTCACGGGTCAGGCGGCCCTGGGTGACCAGCTCGATCACATCGGGGTCTGTGTTGTCGTATTTCTGCATCCCCTTGATGGAGATCACCACATCTTTTTCCATAAGGGCCTCCAAACTTCCGTCAGATTGCCCGTCTGGCGGGCGAACGCAGGTATTATACACAGTTTCGCCCCATCTGTAAAGAGGGATGGGAGTTTTTGTCCATTGTATGCCAGATTTGTGCAAAAAACAAGGGGAATTGCCGACTTTCTCCATTTGACAAATTCCCCGGGCCGATTATAATATGTAATACCACAAGATTCCGTTCCGGGAAAGGAGGGCCTTTCATGAACCTGGAATTGAACAAAAAGCAGTTTCGCCGTCTGATGGATCTGGTCTATATCGGCAACTGGATCTTGAATTCCACCCGGGGCGATCAGCGCTTTGCCGACTATGACGAGGTGGAAAGCCTCATTTTCGGCCGGGCCGCCCTGGAGGGAATGCCCGGTCTGGCGGAGCTCTATCAGGGGGAAATCGTCCCCTCCCGCGCCTTTGTAGAGGGCGGCATCCACGAAGCCATCGCCGAATATGAAAATAACGTCTTCTTTGACATCCTGGCCGAGGACCTGGCCCGCCGGGACATGGATGACGCCCCCATCGATGAGAGCAACTACGCTGAGCTCACCAGCCGCATCGACGCCTATATTGCTGAGTTTGAACAGCACGGCACTGACAACATTCTGGTGGATATCGACACTTGAAACGTTCCCGTTCCATCAAAACGCCCCTCCGGCCTATAGCCGGAGGGGCGTTTTCCTTTCATATGGAAATTCAGATCTTCTTTGCCGCCACAAAGAGGTTCGGGGGCGCGGGGAACAGGTTCTCCCGCTCCAGTATGGAAAAGCCCGCCCGGGCGATCTCCTCTTCCAGCTTCTTCCGGGTGTCGAAGGCTACGTAGGGCATGGAGCCGGTGTGGCTTTTCCAGAATTTCCGAATCCCTACCTTGGTGATTTTCTCCCCCAGGCAGTCGGTGGCCGAGAGGAACATCCCACCGGGCTTGAGCAGGGAGCGGATACGGGCAAGTACCTCTCCCCGGTTCTCCACATAGAGCAGCACGTTGAAAGCGGTCACAGCGTCAAAGCTCCCCTCCTCCAGGCAAGGGTCAAAGAGGTCGGTCTGGGACAGCTCCACATTGGCAAGGCCCAGCCGCTCCAGCTTAGCCCTGGCCTTGGCCACCATCTCGTCGGAGATGTCAATGGCCCGGACGAAGGACACATGGGGGGCGATAGCCACGGTGGTAATGCCTGTGCCGCAGGCAAACTCCAGCACCCGGGACTCCCCATTCAAATACTTCAGGGTGTTAGCCACCGTCTTGTCATAGGCGGCGGCGTACTCCTCCCCCGACCCCTGGTCGTAGGTGCGGGAACGCAGGTTCCAAAACTCTCTGGGGGTAACCATAGAGACTCCTCCTCAGCGTTATTTTTTCCGAAGCAAAAAGGTCAGAGCAAACCAAAGGGCCAGGTACAAGGTAATGGATGCGCCAGCGGAAGGGCCCAGGTAATAGGAGGTCATCAGACCCGCGATTCCGGCGATCACTGCCCCCACCAGAGAAAAGAGGTGGTACTGCCACATATTTTTGGCCACGTTCCGGGCCGCGGCGGCGGGGAGCACCAGCAGGGAGTTGATAACCAGCAGGCCCACCCAGGTCATGGACAGGGTGACCACCACGGCGATAGCTACGGAGAAGACCGTCTCCTGCCAGAACACCTTCACGCCCCGGCTGTCAGCCAGAGCGGGGTGGACGGCGGAGAGCATGAGCTGATTGAAGGACACTGCCCACAGCACCGCCACCGCCAGCAAAATGAGGGCCAAAAGGCCGATCATGGCCGGGTCCACAGACAGCACATCGCCGATGAGCAGGCTGTTGAACTTGGTAAAGGACCTGCCGTTGAGGGTGGACAGGAAGATGCCCAGAGCCACAGCGGTGGAGGAGAAGACCCCGATCACCGTGTCGCTGGCCAGGGCGGTGCGCCGGCGCACCAGGTTAAAGAGCAGAGCGAAGACGATGGCGAAAATCACCGCCGCCCAGGTGGGCTGATTGAAGCCGCACAAGGCCCCAATGGCCATGCCGGTAAAGGCGGAGTGACCCAGAGCATCGGAGAAGAAGGACATCCGGCTGTGGACCACCATGGTGGAGAGGATTCCAAACAGAGGGGTGATGACCAGCACCGCCAGCAGGGCGTGCTTCATAAAGTACATCTGTCCGGGCTGGGCCCAGTCAAAGGGCAGCAGGGACAGCAAGCCGTACCAAAGCTCCATTACTTCTCCCCTCCTCTCCCCATCCGCAGATGGAAAGTCTCATAAAACTCAGGGGAGGAGAGCACCTCGTCCGGGGTCCCGGCTTTGAGCACCCGCTGGTTGAGCAGGATCACCTTGTCGGCAAAGGAGCCCAGGGTGGCAAAGTCATGGGTGGACAGGAAAATGGACAAGTCGTACTGGGTGCGCAGCTCGTCCAGCATCTCCAGCAGCTGGTGCTCCCCCTCAATGTCCACGCCGGACAGAGGCTCGTCCAAAATCAGGATGTGGGGCACCGGCTCCAGGGCCAGAGCCAACAGCACCCGTTGGAGCTGCCCGCCTGACAAAGCCCCCATGGCCCGGTCCAGCAGGTCCTCCCCATGGACCCGCCGCAGACAGGCCGCCGCCCGCTCCCGGTATTTCTTGGGTACCGGCAGCCACACCGGCCACTTGGCGGTGGCGGCGGTAAAAAAGTCCAGCACGCTCACCGGGTCTCCCCGGTCAAAGCTGGGGGACTGGGGTACATAGCCCACCAAAGGGCGGCTTCCCCCCACCACCGCGCCATCGGCCAGGCGGATAGCCGGGCCTCCGGCGGGGGAGAAGGTAATATTTCCTTTATAGGAGGTCTGACCCAGAATACTGCGGAAAAGGGTGGATTTCCCCGCCCCGTTGGGCCCGATGAGAGCCGCAATCTCCCCACAGTGGAGGTGGAAGGACACGTCCTCCAAAATCTGGTCCCCCTCCAGGTTGACGGACAGTCCGTCCAATTTCAGGCAGCAGGCATCGGCACAGCCGGAAGCCAGCTTTCCGTGTTTCATTTTTCTCATTGGATCACTTCTCTCCCGGCAAAGCCATTGACAACGGCAGCGATATTATTCTTGAGCCCGTCATAATAGTTGCTCAGCTCAGCGTCCGGGCCATCCATCAGCATGGTGAGCTGGGCAACCTGGCAGCCGGTCTCCCGACTGATGGCCTGGGCAGTGGCATCGGAGCCGTTGACCTCAGTAAAGATGACCGGCAGCTCATGTTCCTTCACAAGCTGGGTGATCTCGGTGATCTCCTTGGCGCTTGCCTCGCTGCCCGCCTCCTCCTCGATGGCGGCCAGCAGGGGGAAGTCGAATGCCTTGGCAAAGTACTGGAACCCGTCGTGGAAGGTGATCAGGCCGGAAACGGTCACGCCCCCGTCCTGCTCCGCCTCCGCCAGAACCTCCTGTATGGCGCTGTCCCAGTTGCAGATCAGGTCGGTAGCAGCGGTCATATTCTCCCGATATCGCGCCTCATACTCCGGGTCGATCTCCCCCAGGCTCCGGTACAGGTTTTCCACCATGGTAACGGCGTTGTTGGGGTCCATCCAAATGTGGGGGTCGTAATGGCCGTGGTCATGATCGTCCTCGTCCCCCTCCTCATGGTCGTGAGCCAGGTTCTCCAGCAGCTCCACCCCCTGGGAGCAGTCAATCACCTGTGCAGAGCTGGCAGCCAGGGCGTCGGACATAAAGTCCTCCAGCCCCGCGCCGTTGAGGACGATCACATCCGCCCGCTCCAGCAGACGCATATCGTCCACTGAGAGGGTGTAGTCATGGAGACAGCTGGACTCGCCGGTATTGAGGCGCTCCACCTCCACTCCCTCCACCCCGTCACACAGGGCGCTGGCAAACAGGTACACCGGGTAGGTGGAGGCCACCACAGTCAGGCGGTTCTCCTCCTCCCCGTTCTGGGGAGCGGAACAGCC
This sequence comes from uncultured Oscillospiraceae bacterium, assembly GCA_944383195.1. GTDB lineage: Bacteria > Bacillota > Clostridia > Oscillospirales > Oscillospiraceae > Lawsonibacter. The sequence continues at coordinate 1,346 of CALWOP010000037.1, read as the reverse complement.
CGCGGCGGTCAGCAAGCATACCGCCAGCAGAAAAGAAAGTATCTTTTTCATAGTTCTCCTTACAAAAAATAGGTATTTAAGGCGAACTAAGTATAGCGCAGTTTTGCCCGTTTGTAAAGAAAAGCGCCGCATTCAGGGCGGCGCTTTGGATCTTACAGCGGTCTTTGCAGTTTGAGCAGCGTGACATTGATCTCTCCATCCGTGACGTCCGATGAGCCGTTAAAGGTCAGGCTGAACTGGGTGGCCGTGGGCGCCCGGATGATGAAATGGGCCGACCCGCAGGCGCTGGAGCCCTCGGTGCTGGTGGCAAAGTAGATCCCCGTCTCCAGATGGGAGGTACCGTTATAGAACGGGGTGATCTGCATATAGCTGGCCTGGCGGAACAGACAGGATACCTTATACGAAACGAGATAAAACCCCGGCTGAAGGTTTAGCGTATTGACACTCGCCTGGGTGATATTCCCTGTGGTATCGATCACACTGGCCAGCAGAGTGATTGGGCTGCCCCGGGTCAGGGGGTACTGGGTGTTGACGTAGGAGGCGAAGCTGTCATTGGGCAGCACTGCTGCCGGACCGGTGGGTCCGGTAGGTCCCGTCTCCCCCGCCTGGCCCGGCGAACCGGCAGGCCCAGTGGGGCCTTGGATTCCCTGCAAACCGGCGGGGCCGGTGGGCCCCATCTCCCCCTGTGGGCCGGTTGGTCCAGGTATCCCTTGCGGGCCGGTGGGCCCCGGCACCCCCTGCGGTCCGGTGGGACCGGATGCACCCTGAGCCCCAGCGGGTCCGGTGGGGCCTATCTCCCCCTGTGGGCCGGTTGGTCCGGTTGGCCCGTCCTCTCCCGCAACGCCGGATCGTCCGTCCGGACCTGGCGGGCCTGTAGGCCCTGTAGGGCCAATCTCTCCTTGGGGCCCAGTAGGGCCAGTTGGGCCATCCTCTCCCGCAATCCCCATACGTCCGTCCGGGCCGGGCGGGCCTGTGGGCCCGGTTGGGCCAGTTTCCCCTTGAGGTCCGGTGGGGCCGACCACACTGGCGGAACCGGCCGGTCCCGTAGGGCCGGTGGGGCCAGGCTGCCCTGCTGGGCCGGTTGGGCCTGTGGGCCCATCTCTCCCCTGTGGGCCGGTGGGGCCCCGGAGATTGGGGGACAGCACCCAGCGGCACCAAAGCGGCGGCTCCGGGCAAAAGCCGCTGGGTGGGATGTTATGATGCTTCAAAGCACTTCCCTGCCTTTCACAATCATTTACCTATTCTATGTCCAATGGCCCGCCCAGGTACCAAATGAACACATCCACCAGCGAAGCTGGTGGTTGTCACTGTGCGGGCGTAGCCCTTTGTTCCTCGCGGACGCGTAC
>CALWOP010000036.1 GCA_944383195.1 uncultured Oscillospiraceae bacterium | reverse complement strand
TGGGCTCGTGATAGGTATCGGCATAGACCGACTCGATGGAGTCGATCTGATTGTGCTGGGTCAGGTACTCAAAAACAATGGACAGCTCCTCATCGGTGAGCGGCTGCATATGGTTCTTGGGGGTGTGGCCATACTGAGTCAGGATATCCATGACCTCTTTGGAGGGCAGCTCCTTGCCGCCTTTCTTAAAATCCTTGGCCACCTTGTGGATGGGGTATTTGATCATCATATAGGGAAGCCACCTCGTTTCTTAGGGTTTCCGGAACTTTCCGGTGAGCCGCCTGCGGCCAGGTCCGGGGGTGTGTTCCCCCGGGCGTTCCGCCTGGGCAGCCTTGGGGCGCCGGGCCGGGGTCTTTGCCCCCTTAGACGGGGCGCGGCCCTTGGCCCCTTTGGAATGGGAGGTGGGTTCCTCCCCCTCTTGCTTCACGGGAGGCGGGGCCCAGGGGTGTTTCTTCCCCTTTCCCTCCCGCAGGTTCTTTTCATGCTGGCGCTGCTCCTTCTGCCGCCGCAGCACCTTGTCGGCCTTCTGGCGAAGCTGGGACGCGGCAGCCTCATACTTCTCCGGGTCCCGGGCACGGAGCTTTTCACTCACCGCCGCGGCAAACCCTGCATCCGTCAGGGCCAGCATGGCGCAGGAGCTTCGGCCCAGCTGAAAGCCCAGCTCCTCCTTGGTGAAGGGCAGCTCCAGCCACAGCACGTTGCCCGCCTCGCCAAAGTGGGCGGCCCGGCGGTAGGTGTTGGAGGCGGCGTCCGCGGCCAGAAGGACCAGTCTCGCCTGGCGTGCGCGGCAGGCGGAGCCCACCGGCTCCTCGCCGATCTCCAGCCGCCCGGCCTTTTTGGCCAGGCCCAGCAAATGGAGAATGGGATCATTGGCCATCCTGGGGCACCTCCTTCATCTGCGCCTCCAGACCGGCCCAGACCTCATCAGGCATCTGGGCGGAGAAAGCCCGCTCCAGGGCCCGGCTCTTTCGCGCCTTGGCAAGGCAGGCCGGGTCGGGGCACACATAGGCCCCACGGCCAGGGAGCTTGCCCTTAAAGTCCAGGGACACAGCCCCCTCGGGTGAGCGGACCACCCGGATGAGCGCTTGTTTGGGTTTCATTTCCCGGCAGCCAAGGCACTGGCGCATGGGTATTTTCTTGGGCACGATTCGCACCACCCTTTATGTTGAAATAATGGGAGTAACCTTACTCCTCCACGGCCTCCACAGGGGCCTCGTCAGCGGCCGTCTCCTCCACGGGAGCGCTCTCCATCTCCTCGATGGGCTCCAGGGGAGCGGAGGCAGGCTTGATGTCGATCTTATAGCCGGTGAGCTTGGCGGCCAGACGGGCGTTCTGGCCCTCCTTGCCGATGGCCAGGGACAGCTGGTCATCGGGGACCACTACCCGGCAGCTCTTGGCATCGGGCAGCTCCTCCACGCTGAGCACGTCGGCGGGAGACAGAGCGGCGGCGATATACTTCACCGGGTCCTCAGAATACTGAATGAGGTCCACCTTCTCCCCCTTCAGCTCGGAGAGCACATTGTCGATCCGCTGGTGCCGGGGGCCGATGCAGGCGCCCAGGGCGTCCACATTGGGGTCGGCAGACCAGACAGCCAGCTTGGTGCGGGACCCGGCCTCCCGGGCCACGGACTTGATTTCCACGGTGCCGTCGTAAATTTCCGGCACCTCCAGCTCAAACAGCCGCTTCACCAGACCGGGGTGGGACCGGGAGATCAGCACCTGGGGACCCTTGGTAGCCTTACGGACCTCTACCACATAGACCTTCAGACGCTGGCCCTCGGTGTAGTGCTCCCCCTTGATCTGCTCGTTGACGCCCAGATAAGCGTCGGTAAACTCAGACCCGGAGTGGATACGCAGGGCCACCGCCCCGTTGCGGGGGTCAATGCGGGTGATGACGCCGGTGAGCAGCTCATGCTCCTTGCCGGAAAACTCATCATAGATCATCCCCTGCTCGGCCTCCCGAATGCCCTGGATGATCACCTGGCGGGCAGTCTGAGCGGCAATGCGGCCAAAGCTCTTGGCCTTGACCTCCATACGCACCACGTCGCCCAGCTGGGCCTGAGGCAGCACCGTGCGGGCGTCCTCCAGGCTGATCTCGGCGGCGGGATTGTCCACTACTTCCACGATCTCTTTCTTCAAAAACAGGCGGACGGTGCCCTTCTCCTCATCGGCCTCCATCACCAGGTTCTCCCCCACGCCCTCGTGGTCCCGCCGGTAGGCGGAAAGCAGGGCCTGGGTCACCTTTTCCATCATATAGCCGGGCTTGATGCCCTTCTCCTGCTCGATTTGGTGGATGGCCTCGAAAAACTCCTTGCCGTCCATCTCATTGCTGTTGACCTTTTTCTTTGTCACTCTCTTAGCCACCGTTGTTTCCTCCTAAAGCTTCCCCAGGGGGGAGTCCTCATTGTTTAAAATCTGGGATAGAGCCGCACCAGGGCTATTTCCTGTTTGGTAAAGGACTGGGTCTGGGTTCCCACTTCCAGGGTCACCGCCCCGTCCTCATAACCCCGCAGCAGACCCACAAACTCCTTTCGGCCATCCCGGGGGCGGTAGAGCTTCACTTCCACCTCGGCACCCATAAACTGCTCAAAGTGCTCGGGCTTTTTCAGTACCCGGTCGGCCCCAGCGGAGGACACTTCAAAGGTATAGCTGCCCTCAATGGGGTCCGCCTCATCCAGAAGATCGGACAGGGGCCGGGAGACGGACTCACAGTCATCAATGGAAACGCCGCCCCCCTTGTCGATATACACCCGGAGGAACCACTCCCCCGCTTCTTTTACATATTCCACATCCCACAGGGAGCAGCCCGCCCCCTCCACAATGGGAGCGGCCAGGGCGGCCACGGTTTCGGTTACCTTTGCCATAGACAAAACCTCCTTCCGATTTTGGAGCTTTTTTGGTTTTTTTCAATCAAAAAGAGCGGAGCCTGAACCCCACTCTTACCAATACTACCTTCATTCTGGATATACTATACCATACCCGTTCTTCAAATGCAAGAGGGATGGGGAACTTTTTTCCAAAAGCAGGATGTTTTTCCGCCTTTTTTGACGGAAATATAATCTTTTCCAGCTTCTCCGTCCATTTCCGGGCCGCCAGTCGGCAAATCGGGACATACTATCCTCCGGATGGAACCTCCACATCACTGCGTGCAACGGGAGGATACAGAATGAAAAAGCTTGCGATTGCTCTGGCCCTGGCGCTGACCCTGACCGGGACGCTGACGGCCTGCGGCAGAACGGACACCGTAAAGGGTGTTGACCCCATGACTGGCAACACCGTCATTGGAAAAGTGAACCGTAGCTATGACAACACCCGCACCGGCAAGGCCTGGGATTATCTGGATGACGCCCGGTATTCCGCCGGCTCCAACGGTAAGGTCTACGGCGGCGACGGCAACACTGTGACCCGCGACCTGACCCAGGGCGCCCGTGACATTGTCCGGGGCGCCGGGAACGCCATCGGCGATGTGGGCCGGGGCGTGGGCGATGCCGCCCGGGATATTGGCAACGGTGTCGGCAACGCGGTAAATGACATGGGCAAGGACATGACCGGCAAATATTAACCAAAAAGCGAGACGGGCAAAACCCGTCTCGCTTTTTTCATGGTTCATCACCTTTTCTTTTTCGGTTTCGCCCAGCCCGCCTTGCGAACCGGCTTTCCCGGGGCATTCTTTTTCTCCACGGAATGCCGCCCGTCAAAGCCCTTTCCTCCAGGCTTTCCGGGCTGGCCCTTGCCCCGGCCAGCGAGCTTTTTGCCTCTGGAGGCGGAGATCTGCTTCCCCGGCACGGCAGAGCGGCACTCTTTCTCCCCTTGGGCGGTGGGGCCTTGGCCCTTGCCCGGACGGATGAGACAGTGCTTGCCGTAGCCAATGAGGTCTTCCCGCCCCGTCTTGTGCAGGGCCTCCAGCACCAGCGCTCGGTTCTGGGGCTTGCGCCACTGCATGAGGGCCCGCTGGAGGGCCTTGTCATGGGGTGTCTTGGGCACAAACACCGGCTTCATGGTCCGGGGATCGATCCCCGTATACCACATACAGGTGGCCAGAGTGCCGGGGGTAGGATAGAAGTCCTGGACCTGTTCGGGCATATGGCCCTGCTTGTTGAGCCACTCCGCCAGCTGCACCGCATCCTCCAGGGTACAGCCCGGGTGGGAGGAGATGAGGTAGGGCACCAGATACTGATCCTTTCCATAACGGCGGTTGAGCTTAAAATACTTCTCCCGAAACTTCTCATAGACCTCAATGTGGGGCTTGCCCATATAGTCCAGAGTGTGATTCACACAGTGCTCCGGAGCCACTTTCAGCTGACCGGAGATGTGGTGCTGCACCAGGTCGGTAAAAAATTCCCCACTGGGATCTTTCATCAGATAGTCAAAGCGGATGCCCGAACGGATGAACACCTTTTTCACCTTGGGAATTTCCCGGAGCTTGCGCAGGAGCATCATATAATCGGTGTGATCTGCGTCCAAATTGGGACAGGGCTCCGGAGCCAAACAGGCCCGATTGCGGCACATTCCATGCTTTAACTGCTTCTGGCAGGAGGGGCGGCGGAAGGTGGCCGAGGGGCCGCCTACGTCGTGGATATAGCCCTTGAAGCCCGGGTGCTGGGTGAGTGCCTTTACTTCCCGGATGACGCTCTCATGGCTGCGGCAGGAGATGGTCCGCCCCTGGTGGAAAGCCAGAGAGCAGAAGTTGCAGGCCCCGAAGCACCCCCGGTTATGGGTCACCGAAAAGCGCACCTCCTCAATGGCGGGTACGCCTCCCATCTCGTCGTACATGGGATGGGGCTCCCGCACATAGGGCAGCTCCGCCACCCAGTCCATCTCTTTGGTGGTGAGAGGATAGGCGGGGGGATTGACGATGAGAAATTCCCGGCCGTGCTTTTGGAGGATGGCCTTGCCAGACACCGCGTCGTGCTCCAGGTACTCCACCATGTTGGCCCGGGCATAGGCCTCCTTGCTCTGGGCTACCTCCTCAAAGGAGGGGACCTCCACCTTGGGGTAGGCGCACACATCGGGATATTTGGCCGCCACACAGGTGCCCCGCACATCGGTAATTTCGCTTACCGGGGTGCCGCTGGCAAGGCGCTCGGCGATCTCCATAGAGGCCTTTTCCCCCATGCCGTAGGTAAGGATGTCCGCCTGGGCGTCAAAGAGGATGGACCGGCGTACCTTATCCTCCCAATAGTCGTAGTGGGCGAAGCGGCGCAGGGACGCCTCCAGCCCGCCGATGATAATTGGAATGTCCCCAAAGGCCTCCCGCACCCGGTTGGAGTAGACCACGGTGGCGTGGTCGGGCCGCAGCCCCGCCTTGCGGCCTGGGGAATAGGCATCATCGTGGCGGCGCTTCCGGGCGGCGGTATAGTGGGCCACCATGGAGTCGATGTTCCCCGCGGAGATCATCACGCCCAGCCGGGGACGGCCAAGAGCTTTGAAGCTCTCAGCGCTGTGCCAGTCGGGCTGGGGCAGAATGGCCACCCGGTAGCCCTTGGCCTCCAGCACACGGCCAATGATGGTGGGGCCGAAAGACGGATGGTCCACATAGGCGTCGCCGGTGATAAGGAGGAAGTCATAGTCCTCCCACCCCCGGCGGGTCATATCCTCTTTTGTTACAGGGAGAAATAAATCCCGGTCAAAGCTCATGGCTGGCCTCTTTTCTTTCGTTTTTTCATATCTTTGGGGAGGATTTCGCCCCCCGGGGCGACCCACTTTGCCCACGGCGGCAAAGTGGGCAAAACGCCGTTCAAGGGGGAGATGTTTCGATTCATCTCCCCCTTAAAAATTCCCCTCTTCAGCGACAAAAAAGAGGGTTGCGACCCCCTTTTTTGATTTTTCCCCGGGGGTGGAGAAAACTCAGAAGCTTTCTCTTCTGATGCAAAGAGTTTTCCCCATGGGGGAAAGAAGAACTTCGGGGTACTGTTTGCCCCAGGGGGTACATCCAATAGGGGGACCGAGGTCCCCCTGATTGGTCGCTGTGGGGTAGAGGTTCTCAGGGGGAGGGGGGAGTCGAAACACCCCTCCCCCTGAGCGGCCTTTTGGTGACTTTTCCACCGTGGGAAAAGTCACTCGCCGCCGGAGCGGCGAAACCACTCCATCCCCCCGTCCCGCCAGCAGGGCGAAACTCTATCTCCGCTCTCTCACATCGGACCGCCCCACCAGATAGTCCAGGCTCACATCGAAGTAGTCGGCAATGACGATGAGCTTTGCCACTTCTGGATAAGATTCTCCATATTCATAGCCCTGATAGGTACGCAGCTTAATAGAAAACTGATCTGCTAGCTGTTGCTGTTTCAGTTTTCTTTCTTTACGCAACTCTTTCATACGCTGTGCAAAAGTTGACATTTTTACCTCCAAGGCTTGACACGCAAATAATTCGCGTATATTATAAATATGCAAATAATCCGCGTATTATTATCATAACAGGAAGGTGTAAAAAATGCAAGACGTCGTCCTTGATCTCCTTTGCCGCAGTCCCGAGGTCCTGGAATCCATCTCCAAATTTCTCCGCACCATTCCCGCCTACCAGGCTGCCCAGCAGGACTTTTACGCCACCGCGGAGCAGGTGCGTGAGAAAGTGGGGGCGGAGCTTTTCAACCGTCTGGAAGATCAGTTTCTCACCTACACCAATTATGAGGTCCGGGCCTACTATGCCTTTGGTCTGGGACTGCGGGAAGAGCTCATCCGGGCCCTGGTCCTGTGAAGCTCACCGCTCATACCCGATGTACTTTTCCAAAATCTCCAGGGGCACCCGGCCTCCGGCCTCGTCCCCGATTTTCACAAAGCCGTACTTGTGGTAGAAGTGCTGGGCCCGGTCATTATAGGGGGCGCACCGCAGGCGCAGCTTGTCCCGGCCCAGGGGGCGGTAAAAGGCCACAGCCTGACCGATGAGCTGTACGCCCAGGTTCTGCTCCCGGCGCTGGGGGTTTACGTAGCAAAAGGGGATATACCCGGCATTGTCCTGAGAATACCGCTCCGGGTCCAGCTGGAGCACCCCCACCACGTCCCGGTCCGCCAGAGCCAGGGTCACTCCCCAGGGGGTGCGGGAGAGGTGAAGCCGGGCGTCGGAGAGAAAGCCCTCCCCGTCAAAGGGCACGTCCGGCCCGTGGGTAGACACCCAGGCCTCGTGCCGGGCCTCCAGGTAGAGCTCCTGTTCCTCTTCCCAGCGAATGGGCCGGAACCACAAGTTTACGTCCCGGGCCTTGCCCCCCTGCTTCCACCACAGCTGCTTGCCCAGGGTGGTCAGCTCCTGGGGCAGGTGGGAATCGTCATCCTGAAACTTGACGGTAAAGCGTGTACCGTCAAACTCCAGGCAGGACACCGCCGTGTTCTCACTGTGGCCCAGGCTCCCCCACTGCTGCGGGGACAGGCCATGGACATTGGCCAGCAGCTGGCGGATGGCAGTACCGTGGGAAAAAACAGCCACCGTTTTTCCGGGGTTTTCCTGGGCAATGCGGGTCACCGCCCGCAAAAGCCGCTCCCCCACCTGGGCCAGATTTTCCCCCTCCGGGGCCTGCCAAGTGGGATCGCTGGCGTTGAAGCGGGCGATCTCCTCCGCCTCATGCTGGTAGACCTCTCCCCAAGGCCGGTCCTCCCAAGTGCCAAAGTTCAGCTCCCGAAGCTGGGGGTCGGTGTGCAGCTCCAGGCCCTTGGGCTCATAGACCGCCCGGGCGGTGGTCATGGTACGGTACAGGTCACTGGACCACACCGCATCCACAGGAATATCCTGAAAGCGCTGGGCCAGCCGCTGGATTTGGGCAAAGCCGTTATCCGTCACCAGGGCGTTATACCAGCCATGGATGCGGCGGTAGAGGTTGCCCTCCGCCTCGGCGTGGCGTACAAGATAAATGGTTGTCATCCGCTCCCCCATTTCTTCATTGGTGGAATTTCATTTCAAAGTGGATCAGCAGGGACAGCAGCGCCCGCAGCAGTACCACCGCTCCCAGCACCACCAGCTCGTTCAAGTCCCGGACCAACACGGTCTTTAAAATCTCCGCTGCCATCTTGAACTCCAAGCTGGTGGCAAGGCCGTTGGCCAGTTCAAACTTCACATCTGTGGGCACGTGGGTAAGAAACCCCTTGCAGTAATTCCAAAAAGCCCGCAGGGCGGACACTGCCGCCACAAAGATGCCCATCAGTTCACAGATGGAAATGATCGTAGGCAGAATCAGGGCGATGAATTCTTCCAGCACTGGACGTTTCTCCCCCTTTCAGACTGCTCAGCTCCAGGGGCGCACGCCCCCGGTCAGTTCCCGGACAGCGGCAAGGCCCTGTTTTTCCGCGATCTCACGCAGCCCCTCCCGCACCTTGATGGGGGTAAAGGGGTCGGCAAACAGGGCGGTGCCCACAGCCACGGCGCTGGCGCCGGCCAGCATCATCTGGGCCGCATCCTCTCCCTTGGCCACACCGCCCATGCCCAGGATGGGCACTTTCACACACTGGGCTACCTCCCAAACCATCCGCACCGCCACAGGCAGCACGGCGGGGCCGGACAGGCCGCCGGTGTTCATCTTCAAAATGGGGCGGCGGGTGTTCACATCAATGCGCATTCCCCGGATGGTGTTGATGAGGGACAGAGCATCCGCGCCCGCCCCCTCCACCGCCCGGGCGATCTCGGTAATGTCGGTGACATTGGGAGAGAGCTTCACCATCACGGGGACACTGCCTGCGTGGGCCTTGGCCATCTCGGTGACCTCGGCGGCCAGCTCGGGCCGGGTGCCGTAGGCCAGGCCTCCCGCCTTCACATTGGGGCAGGAGATATTGACCTCGATCATATCCACCCCAGCCCCGGCCAGCTTTTCACACATGATGCCGTACTCCTCGGGGGTGTTGCCCGAGATGTTGGCAATGACTTTCACGTCAAACTGCCGCAGGAAGGGCAGTTCCGTGGCAATAAAGGCGTCCACCCCGGGGTTCTGAAGCCCCACAGAGTTCAAAATGCCCATGGGCGTCTCCGCAATGCGGGGGCCGGGATTGCCCTCCCGGGGGTGGAGGGTCAGGCCCTTGGCGCAGATGCCTCCCAGCTCGCTGAGGTCAAACAGTTCGTTGTACTCCCGGCCGAACCCAAAGGTGCCGGAGGCAACGCACACGGGGTTTTTCATGGTCATTCCCGCCAGATTGACGGACAGATCCACCTCAGGCATCCCAATCCACCTCCTTGGAATCAAAGACGGGGCCGTTTTTGCACACGTGCTTGCGGCTGCCGTCTTTCATATCGCACACGCACACCAGGCACGCCCCGATGCCGCAGCCCATCCGCTCCTCCATAGACACCTGGCAGGGCACGCCAAACTCCTCAGCCACCTTGGCCACGTTCCTGAGCATGGGCTTGGGGCCGCAGGCCAGAACTGCGTCGTAGCCCTTGTCCTCGCTCAGCTCCTGACGGACCAGCGCATCCACAAAGCCGTGGTAACCCAGGGAACCGTCATCAGTGGCCACAAGCACCTTGGCACACTCGTCCTCAAAGCAGTCCTTCAGGATGATCTTATCTTTGGACCGGCCGCCCAAAATGGCGGTGGAGCGGCCCTGGGTATACTGGGCACAGCCCCGCATAGGCGGAATACCGATACCGCCCCCTACCAGAAGATACCGTCCATCCGGGTTCATAGAAAAACCGTTCCCCAGAAGTCCCATCACATCCAGGGTGTGGCCCGCCGGGCGGTTTGCCAGCCACTGGGTGCCCTCACCCCGTACCTCAAAAACAATGGAGAGCAGGTCTTCAGGCTCATCCTCCTGGCAGGAACATACGGAGATGGGACGGCGCAGCAGTAACCCCTCCCCGCACTTGATATGGACAAACTGGCCAGGGCCCTTAAAGGAGGTGCGGACCATATCCCCACACTCCAAGGTCATATAGATCGCGTCTCCCATCTGCTCCTTGGAGACGATTTTACACTTACGCTCTACTTTCATCTCGTCACACCTTTATCCGGCTGTTTATTTTTCCCATGGCGGCTTGCGGGAAGGCTTTTTCGGTTGCTCCTGGGCCACGGTGCTTCGGCGCTCCTGCCCCAGATTCATGGCGCACCGGGGGCAGCCCACATCCGGGCTGTGCCTGGCCCCGCACACCGGGCAGGTGACCTCCACCTGGGGCATCTCCGCGTCGGTGAGCTCCGGGGGCTGCGGGAGGTAGAATTCCGCCCAGCCGCAGCTGGCGCACCGCTGCACATCCACCTCCAGCCAGGCGGCGAACAGCCCGTCCCGGGCCACCGGGCCAAACAGGCCGTCCTCCCCCAGGTGGAGGAGCTTGCGGCCGTAACGCTCCATGGGGCCGCCGCAGCGCAGGCATTTCGCCCCCGTACGCAGGGCCTGGCGGGCTTTTTCCTGCCGCTCTTGCTCGTCTTTTTCCTTCTGCTCCGCCTTCTTCAGGTTGGCCATGATCCGCTCCGGGTCAACTGCCCGTCCGGTGGCCAGGGCCCGCTCGCCCCGCTCCTTCTGGCTCAGCTCCCGCAGAAGCTTATAGCACTCTAGGCAGGTAGGCTGTTCCACTCCACCGCACACGGTATTCTCCCGACTGAACAGGCCGATCTCTTTGCCGCAAAACACGCACTTTTGAGCCATGGGTCAGCCCTCCTTTTTATGGTCGCGGTGATTGTTCACACAACACTTATTACAGCACCGTCACAAACTGGGCGATATCGTCCTTCATCGCAATGGCGTTCCCACTGGGGCCGCGGCCCCAGCGGGAGCCCTTTTCTTTCAATGCTCGGGCGAAGTGAATTCGCCCTGCGCAAATCTCCGCCTTTCGGCTTCGATTTTACGCGGCATTCGCCGCGGCCCGCTCCCGCGGGCTGCCGCCGCCCTTTCGGTATCTGCGCTGACGTTCCTTACAGCACCGTCACAAACTGGGCAATGTCATCTTTCATCGCGATGGCGGCGGCACGGGCGGCCTCCTTGAAGTCGTGACCGTCCCCGCCGGTCTTCTTCCAGGCGCACATAATGCCCCGGGAGGAGTTGACGATGGCCCCGTGGCCGTACTTGTCAAAGGCGTTGGCCACGTCGGCGGCGGTGCCTCCCTGGGCCCCGTAGCCGGGCACCAGGAAGAAGGTGTGCTCCAGGCGCTTACGCAGGGCCTGGATATCCTCGGGATAGGTGGCCCCGGTGACCGCCCCGGCAATGGTATAGCCGTACTTTCCCTCGGTGCCGGCGGCGATGCGCTCGTTCAGGTCGCCCATCACCTGATACACCAGCCGGTCCCCGGCTACAATATCCTGCAGCTCCCCGGAGCCGGGGTTGGAGGTCTTCACCAGCACGAAAGCGCACTTATCCTCCGCTTTGGCAGCCTCCAGGAAGGGGTTGATGGAGTCGGAGCCCATATAGCCGTTCAGGGTGACACAGTCGGCGTCGAAGGACTTGAAAACCTGTCCCTCGATCTTGGCCCCGGACAGCCACCCCTCGGCATAGGCAGAGGCGGTGGAGCCGATATCTCCCCGCTTGATGTCGGCGATGACAAACAGGCCCTTCTCCTTGGCATAGCGGATGGTGCGCTCCAGCATCTCCATGCCCTGCCAGCCCAGATTCTCATAGTAGGCGCTCTGGGGCTTGACGGCGGGGACGATGTCGCACAGCGCGTCAATGAGGCCCACGTTGAACTGCCAGATAGCCTCCACAGCCCCTTTCAGTCCCACGCCGTACTGCTCAAAGGCGGCCTGGCGGATATATTCGGGCACATACTCGATTCGGGCGTCCAGCCCGGCCACCGTGGGGTTTTTCTTCTCACGGATCTTGTCCTGAAGAACATCAAATGACATCAATATCATTCCTTTTCTATAATTTTTCTCTGGGCACAAAACCGGGCAGGGCATATGCGCTGTTTACTGCTCCTGATAGATTACTTTTCCACCAGCGATGGTGTATTTGACCTTTCCTTTCAGCTTCCAGCCTGCAAAGGGAGTATTCCGGGCCTTGGAGGCAAACTGCTCCGGGTCCACGGTCCACTCCTCGTCCGCATCGAAGATCACCAGGTCCGCCGCGGCCCCCAGGGACATATGGCCCCGGGACAGACCCAGAATATCGGCGGGATTGGTGGACATCCGCCGGATGATGGCGGGCAGGTCCATCTTCTTGGTGTGGTAGAGCTGGGTGAGGGTGATAGCCAGGCTGGTCTCCAGTCCGATCATGCCGCTGGGGGCCCGGGTGAGGGTGCGGGCCTTCTCCTCGGCGGAGTGGGGGGCATGGTCGGTGGCGATGACGTCGATGGTGCCGTCTTTCAGACCGGCGATGATCCCGGCCACGTCGGTCTTGGTGCGCAGCGGGGGGTTCACACGGGCCATGGAACCCTGGGTGAGCACCTCGTCCTCGGTGAGGGTAAAGTACTGGGGACAGGTCTCACAGGTGATGTGGACGCCTTTCTTCTTCATCTTCCGAATGATCTCCACGCTCCGGGCGGTGGACACATGGCAGATGTGAACCGGGGCCCCGGTCTCCTCGGAGAGCATGGCATCCCGCATGACCATCAGTTCCTCGGCAATGGCGGGCCGCCCCTCCAGCCACAGCTGGCGGGAGACGCTGCCCTCATTCACCGCCCGTCCGGCCACCATGGTGGTGTCTTCACAGTGGCACAGCACCGGCATCTTCAGTCCCCGCACCCGGATGAGCACATCCCGCATAAGGTTGGCGTTGTCCACATTGTTCCCGTCATCGGACAATGCCACGGCCCCGGCGGCTTTCAGCTCCTCAGGCTCAGTGGGCTCCTCCCCCCGCAGGCCCTTGGACAAAGCGGCGACGGGGTGGACCTGGACGCCGCAGGCCTCCTTGGCCCGGCTGAGCACATACTTCACCTGCTCAGGGCAGTCGATGGCAGGGCTGGTGTTGGCCATGCAGGCCAGGGAGGTCACTCCGCCCCGGGCCGCCGCGGCGCAGCCGGTGATGATATCCTCCTTATAGGTAAGGCCCGGGTCCCGGAGATGGACGTGCATATCCACAAGGCCAGGAGCCACAATAAGCCCCTTGGCGTCGATGACCTGGTCGCACTCCACGTCCAGCCCCCGCTCCATCATGGCCAGCACACCGTTGTCGGCCAAAATATCCTGCAGCACCACCGCGCCGGTCACCGGATGGACCACACGGCCGTTTTTAATTAAGAGTTTCATGGGTTTCCTCCCAAATTTCGTCCGTTTTTCAGATTATCCGCCGGTCTTGCCCGGCCAAACGATATGATCCTAATACTAAATTATAACGGAATGGGTAGGAATTAGCAATGTGTTTTTCAGAATTTCCGGAAAGAATAACACCGGGGAACATCCAGATATTTTTGTCCCACAAGGAGGGGATTTTTATGCAGAACAGTGGAATGGGTATGGGCATTTTCCTCACCGGCGCGATGGCGGGCATGGTGGCCGGGGCCGCCCTGGGCGCCACCATGGCGCCCTCCAGCCGCCAGATCAAGCGTACTGTCAACAAGGCTGCCAAAAAGGTCAATCAGGCAGTGGACAACCTGGCCAATGCCATCGAGATGTGATGGATTCAGCCAAACAGCCGTGCTGTTTGGCTGAGGGAGCCGCATAAAGATCCCCCCTCAATTTCTCTGAAATGGTCGGGGGATCTTTGCCGTCCCTAGTTGGAATTTTTCTTTACTTGTGTAACCTTTTGCTCTATGGTGTGTTTAACAGATAGAACAGCCTGGACAAGGGGGGATGGAAATGGAGCCGGACTTTGCCGCCGTGTGTGGGGAGTACTATGACCGGGTCTACCGCTTCCTCCTCTCCCTGACCGGCGACCCCCATCAGGCGGAGGACCTGACCCAGGAGGTCTTTTACCGCGCCCTGCTCCACATCGGCCGGTATGAGGACCGCGGGCAGATGTTCACCTGGCTGTGCACCATCGGGAAAAACCTCTGGCTCAGCCAGTGCCGGAAAAAACCGCCAGAGCCCCTCTCTCCCACCCTGTCCACCCGGGCCGGGCCGGAAGAAGCGCTTTCCGTTCAGGAGACCCACCTGGCCCTGCGGAAAGCCATAGCCGACCTGCCCGAGGACTTACGGGACGTGGTCATCCTCCACATATATGGAGGCATCCCCCTGAATGAGATCTCCGTTCTCAAGGGCAAGTCGGAAAGCTGGGGCAAAGTCACCTACTACCGGGCCAGACAACTGCTCAGGCAGAAATTGGAGGGACTGCTATGACAAACAAAGACTGTGACATTATCCAGGATCTGCTCCCCCTGTACATAGATTCCTGCTGCCACCCGGGCAGCCGGGAATTGGTGGAGGAACATCTGAAAACCTGCCTCGCCTGTCAAAAGGTCTATGGGGAAATGACCGGAACCATCCCCGCCCCGGAACAGCCCCAGCCGGAGCCGGAAGAATCTTCCACCCCAGAGGTCACAGAGGAGAAGAAAGGGAAAAGCTTTCGCAAGGGGATGAAGAAGATCCGCCGTCGGTGGATCACCTCTCTCATCGTGGTGGTGATTTTGGTGCCCTTTGTCCTCATGGGCGTCGCCCAGGTGACAGGGGACGGCCTGTGCTACACCAATCTCCATGAGTTTTACCTGGCCAACGTTTTTCTGGGAAAGATGAAAGCCGGGGACTACGAGGGGGCGGCTCAGTACATCGCCCGGGAGGACGTCCGGGAGCGATACTTATTCAGCTGGTTTACCCAGGAGGAGATGGCAAACTTTGACCAGGATGCCACCGATACCTTTGTAGCAGCCGCCCAGGGCTATACGGAGATGGGAGGTTTATCCGATTATCATTTCCACTGGGGCGGCTATGCCTCCGCCAGGGTGAGCGCCTTGGACGAGGAAGAAAAGGTTGCATCCTATTGCTTTGACTTTACCGTCACCATAGGCGGGAAAGACTACCGGGCTGTTCTGGAAGTAAGCGATGATGGGGTGGAGGACTGCTGGATCTACGACAACCCCATGGGAGGGCCCCAGCAGCTCAACGCCATCAACCAGTGGGAATACACCCTGTGGGACAACTACATTGCCCGCTACTACGATGACGCGCGAAAGTCCCAGTATGAGACGTTCCGTCGGCAGGGATACTGAAAAAAACACACAGCCCGGCGCACGCTTTTTCGTGCGCCGGGCTGTTATTTTGTATACTTATTTCTTAAAGCCGTCCTTCAGGCTCACCGAGCGGTTGAAGACCAGCTTGCCGGGCTTGGAGTCCTTGCTGTCAGCGCAGAAGTAGCCCAGACGCAGGAACTGGAAGCGGTCGCTGGGCTGGGCGTTGGCCAGGGAGACCTCCAGCTTGCAGCCCTCCAGCACCTCCAGGGAGCCGGGATTCAGGCACTCCAAAAAGTCCTTGTCGCCCCCGTCAGGGTTCTCGTCCGCAAAGAGGTTGTCATATAGGCGCACCTGGGCGTCCACGGCGGTGGCGGCATCCACCCAGTGGATGGTTGCGCCCTTCACCTTCCGGCCATCGGCGGGATTGCCGCCCTTGGACTCGGGGTCATAGGTGGCCAGGATCTCCACCACGTTGCCCTGCTCGTCCTTGACGCAGCCGGTGCACTGGACCAGATAGGCCCCTTTCAGGCGGCACTCGGGGCCGTTGGGGTAGAGACGCTTATACTTGGGGATGGGGGTCTCCAGGAAATCGTCGGCCTCCACATAGAGATGCCGGGAGAAGCTTACCTCTCGGGTGCCGGCCTTCGGGTCGTTGGGGTTATTCTCCACCGCAAAGGTCTCACTCTGGCCCTCGGGGTAGTTGGTGATGGTG
>CALWOP010000035.1 GCA_944383195.1 uncultured Oscillospiraceae bacterium | reverse complement strand
ATTCTGGGCGGCGGCTATGAACTGCGGGTGGGTGTCACCACCTATATCAAGGGCGAGGGCTATATGGCCAGCGGCCCGGTGGTCAGCGTGGAACGGGAGGGTCAGGCATGAAAGTGATCGATCATAACGGCCGTCTGTTCGGCAAAATCAGCGTCATTGACGTGCTGGTCGTCCTGGTGGTCATCGCCCTGGCCGGGGCTTTGTGTGTGAAGAACAGCCGTCCCCACACCGGCACAAGCGTCACCACCCAGCCCATTACCTTCCAGGTGGTGGTGGAGGGCGCCCAGGATTATCTCAAAGACAACATCCATGTGGGGGACAAGGTTTACGACCTGAACTACTCCAGCGGCAACAGCCCCTTGGGGGAGATCACCGCCATTGAGGAGCAGCCCGGCAGCAAGATGGCCACCTTTACCGACGGCACCATGGGGCTGGCCGAGGTGGAGGACGGAGTCAACCTTCTGCTGACCATTGAGGGTGAGGGCCTGATCAACGACAAGGGCTATTCCCTGAACCGGGTGTACGACCTGGGAGTCAATGCCGCCCGGACCTACTATACCAAATACGCGCAATTTGACATTACGGTGACGAGCATCTTCTAAAAAGAAGACTGAGGGGAGAACAGCGGGCATGAAAATTTTGATGGCCACCATGGGACTGGATATCGGCGGGGCGGAGACCCACATCGTGGAGCTGGCCAAGGAGCTTAAGCACCAGGGCCACGACGTGGCTATTATCTCCAACGGGGGCGTCTATGTGCCCGAGATCACCGCCGCCGGAATCCGCCACTACCAGGCCCCCCTGCATCTGCGCAGCTTCGGGCCCATGCGCCGGGCCCGGAAGATCCTGCGGGAGGTGATCCGAAAGGAGCGGCCCGATGTGGTCCACGCCCACGCCCGGATCCCCGCCTTTTTATGCGGGACCCTCCAGCGGAAGATGAAGTTCCCCTTTGTCACCACGGCCCACTGGGTCTTTGATACCAGCGGAGCGCTGCGTTACCTCACCGACTGGGGACAGCGCACAGTGGCGGTGTCGGAGGACATCAAGGCCTACCTCATCCGGGAATATAATCTCCCCGCCGAGCATATTACCGTCACCATCAACGGCATTGACACGGAGAAGTTTTCCCCCGATGTGTCCGGCCGGCGGGTGATGGAGGAGTTTGGACTAAAGGAAGATCAGCCCATCCTCTCCTATGTGAGCCGGATGGACGAGGACCGAGCTCTGGTGGCCCGGCAGCTCATTGAGATTGCTCCGGAGCTTGACAAAGCGGTGCCCGGCATCCAACTGCTCATTGCCGGAGGAGGCAATGTCTTTGACGAGCTGAAGGGGAAAGCGGAACAGGTCAACAAAAAGCTGGGCCGTCCCTGTGTCACCATGGCTGGGCCCCGTACCGACATCAATGAGATCGTGGCCGCGGGGGACATCTTTGTGGGGGTCTCCCGGGCGGCGCTGGAGGCCATGGCCGCGGGCAAGCCTGTGATCGTGGCGGGCAACGAGGGCTACCAGGGCCTGTTTGGCCCGGACAAACTCTCCGAGGCCCAGGCAGGCAACTTCTGCTGCCGGGGGCTTCCCCTCTCTCAGCCCCAGCACCTGCTGGAGGACGTGACCGCCGCCTTTGCCCTGTCTCCCCAGCAGCGGGAAGAAGCGGGGGCCTACGGCCGCCAGGTCATTTTTGACTACTACTCTGTGCGCCGCATGGCCCAGGACTGCCTGTCCGTCTATGAGCAGGTGCGCCGGAGAAAGTATCGGGTGGTCATGAGCGGCTACTACGGCTTTGAAAACGCCGGGGATGACGCCATTCTGGACTCCATCCAACAGGCGGTTCGGGAGGCCAGCGACGATGTGGCCGTCACCGTGCTCTCCAAAGACCCGGACCTGACCCAAAAGCAGTACGGCCTGGAGGCCATTCCCCGGTTCCGGGTCTTTAAGGTTTTCTCCGCCTTGCGGCGAAGCGACGCTCTGCTCTCCGGTGGGGGGAGCCTGTTGCAGGACACCACCTCCACCCGGTCTTTGCTCTATTACCTGTCGGTCATCCGGTGCGCCCAGCTGCTGGGCAAGCCGGTGATGCTCTATGCCAACGGCATCGGCCCGGTGCGCAAGCCGGGCAACCGCCGGCGGGTGAAACGGGTGGTGGAGCAGGCCGCCCTGGTGACGCTCCGGGACCACAAGTCCCTGGAGGAGCTGCGGGAGATGGGGGTGGAGCGGCAGGACGTGGTGGTCACCGCCGACCCGGTGTTCCACCTGGCCGCAGCGGAGCCGGAGCGCTCCCGTGAGCTGCTGGCCTCCACAGGTGTGGAGCCGCACAGTCCCTTCGTGGCGGTGTCTGTCCGGGACTGGCCCAACGCAGATGGATTTTATCAGGATTTGGCCCGGCTGTGTGACCACCTGCACCAGACCTACGGTCTGGAAGTGCTCTTCCTGCTCATGCAGCCCAGCCGGGATCGGGAAGCTACAGCACGGGTGCGGGGACAGATGAAGTGTCCCTCCTACCAGCTGGACGCCCCCTGCACCCCCCGGGAGCTGATGGGTGTACTGGGACAGGCCAAGCTCTGCCTGGCCATGCGCCTGCACACCCTGATCTTTGCCGCCAGGATGGCGGTGCCCTCCCTGGGGCTGGTCTATGACCCCAAGGTGGACAGCTACCTGCGGGAGCTGGACCTGCCCGCCGCGGGCCATGTGGAGCACTTCGACCTGGAGGAGGCTATACGCCGGGCTGATGGGATGATGGCGGATTACGACCAGGTCCTGGCACGGCTGCGGGAAAAGTCTTATCAGCTGGCTCAGTCCGCCCGGGAAAATGAGCGGCTGCTGCTGGAAATGCTGGAGCGGAGCAAAGGTTAAACAAGCTCCGGCGGAGCATTAGAAACGGAAACCGGCGGACCTGATGGGCCGCCGGTTTTTTGCGCCCGGATGGGGGAGCAGGGGTATCTGCCGGGCAAAACGCTCGGCCGAGAGATTGACACTGGACAAAAGCGGCTATACTGGAGTAGAATAAAGAGCATAGAAACATGGCCGGAGCCCGCCTCCGGCGGAGAGGAAGGGTTGCGCCTATGAACAAGAAAGAAATTCTCAGCCGGGTGGATCATACCATCCTGACCACCACTGCCACCTGGGAACAGGTGAAAAAAATCTGTGATGAGGGGCTGGAGTTTGGCACTGCCTCGGTTTGTATTCCCCCCCGGTATGTAAAGAAAGCTGCCGAGTATCTGGGCAACCGCCTGAAGGTCTGCACCGTCATCGGCTTCCCCAACGGCTATTCCACCCCGGAGGTGAAGGTTTTTGAGACGGAAGACGCCATCCGCAACGGGGCGGACGAGATCGATATGGTCATTAACCTAGGCCTGGCCAAGGCCGGGGACTGGGAGGGCGTGCTCCAGGAGATCAAGGCTGTGAAGCTCTCCTGCAAGGGCCGGATCTTGAAGGTCATTGTGGAGGCCTGCGCCTTTACGCAGGAGGAGAAGATTGCCCTGTGCCGGGTGGTGTCCATGTCCGGGGCCGACTTCATCAAGACTTCCACCGGCTTTGCTGCCGGCGGGGCCACGGTGGAGGATGTGAAACTCTTTAAGGAGAACATCAGCCCCGATCTGCGCATCAAGGCCGCGGGCGGCATCCGTACCTTTGAGCAGGCCCAGGCCATGATCGAGGCGGGGGCTGACCGCATCGGTGCCAGCGCCCTGGTGGCATTGGCCAGAGCATAAGACTGGAAACATCCCCGTCCATGGGTGGTGTTCTATACAACGTTGCATATGCTGCCTGTAGGGAGGCTGTGTTCCGGCACAGCCTCCTTTTTTGTATAAATCTTCCGGATTTGCCAGCTGGAGCATAAAAGCGGGAAGATTACAAAAGGTCGTTTGCCTTTGGAATGGTCCTATGGCAGATGTTCAGTAGAAAATCAAGGCGCGGGCTCTTTTGTGTTTGAAAATATATTCTTTTCTCTGGTACAATCTAACTTTTTGCGGTAAAATGAACCTGTATTTGAGCCTGTGTGGGGCAGCCTGATGGTCCGTACCGGCAGTTGGCGGCTTTGCGTTCTTCCCTGTCAAAGTAGACAGGCTTTTGTACGGTCGTTGAGAGGAGAGGGAGATATGCTGGAAACCACAAGTAAGTTGTTTCACAGGCTGCGCGGCCGGGAGAGCGGCCGGGCGCTTTTAAGCCGGGAACAGGCGGCGCCCACCTGCGCACAGACGCTGCGCGCCATATTGGAGCGGGCAGGATTATCCGCCGCGGAGTGGATGGCGATTGCGGATGTCAGCAAGTCCTACGGCTATCAGATCCTGCGGGGGGAACGGCTGCCTGGACGGGATATCCTGCTGCGAACAGCACTTTCTCTTCATCTGTCACTGAAGGAAACCCAGCGGCTGCTTGCGGTGGGCAACTGTGGTGCCCTGTACCCGAGAGTGCGCCGGGACGCCGCGGTGATCTATGCGTTAAACCAGGCCATGAGTTTGATTGAGACGGAGGAACTACTCACCTCCCTGCCGGAGCGGAGCCTCTATGCCAGGGAGGGCTGATATGCCGGCGAGAGAAGAATTTTTAAATCAGTATCGGGCCCAGGTTCTGGACACCCTCAAACTGCCCCCTTGTCTGAGTGCGCAATACAGCCCCTTGTCTTGTCTGAAGGACGGAGAGCGGCAGGTATATCTGGTACAAGACCAGGCTGGCTGGCAGGCGGTCCTGAAGCTCCAGCCGGCGGGACGGGAGGATGCGCTGCGGCAGGAGTATGACCTTCTGCGCAGCCTGCGGCACCCTCAGATCCCCCGGGCGCTGGCTTATTTGGAGTGGGAGGGGAGGGAATACCTGATCCGGGAGTATGTGGAGGGGGCAAGCTTGTATGAGCGGGTGGTGGCTCAGGGGCCCCTTTCACCGGCCCAGACCCGGGCGGCGGCTGTGTCCCTGTGCCAGGTGCTGGATTACCTGCACAGCCAGCTTCCCCCGGTCATCTGTCGGGATGTGAAGCCGCAAAATGTGGTGATGGACCCATCGGGCCGCTGTCACCTCATCGACCTGGGGACTGCCCGCCGCTACCGGCCGGAACAGCAGGGTGACACGGTGTTTCTGGGGACCCAGGTCACCGCGCCGCCGGAGCAGTTTGGCTATCAGCAGACCGACCAGCGTTCGGACATTTACAGTCTAGAGATGCTGATGCGTTTTCTGCTGTCCGGCAGCTTCGATCCATTGCCCCACGGACAGGGGCAGGGCGGCCTATACCGGGTGATTCGGCGTTGTACGGCGTTTGACCCCAAACGCCGCTATCCTTCTGTCCGCTCTGTGTGCCGGGCGCTGAAATACCGCACTTTGCGCCTAATCGCCGCAGCCGCCGGAGGAGTGGCGTGTGCAGCCCTTTTGGCAGCCCTTTTGTGGCCGCAGGCCGGGGAGATACAGCCCCGTTCTTCCCTGTTGGAGGACGCGCTGCGCCAGGAGCTACAGATGGAGGAGGGAGAGCCTATTCCTTTAGAGCGACTGGGAGAGGTGGAGCAGCTGTTGGTGTGTGGGCAGGAGCTGGTAGGTACCATCCGTGAGCATGAGGAAATGGTTAATTGGGCCCACGACTTTTATATTGAGGAGCGGGCCCATGGGGATATCAGCGATGAGGATCTGGCACTGCTGGAACAGTGTGTCAATCTGAAGGTGCTTATTTTGGACTATCAGCAGATTTCCGACCTGTCTCCTTTGTCCAAGCTGCCTCTGGAGTACCTCAGCCTCACAGGAAATGAGGTATCCGACCTCAGCCCCCTGTCCGGGATGACCGAGCTTCAAGTGCTGGATCTGGGTGAAAATCCGGTGCGCTCGGTACAAGTGTTAGCGGATTTGCACCAGCTGAGGGAGGTGACCCTAGAGGCCACGGGGATTACCTCGGTAGAGGTGTTTGCAGGAAGTGAACTTCAGTCGCTCAATGTGCGTACCACCTGGGTGAATGACTATACGCCCCTGGAGACCTGTCCCAACCTTACCCAACTGGTAACCGGCAGTATGCCGGAGGGAGCGGCCCAGACGCTGGGGGGCCTGACCAATTTGGAGCAGCTGCGCCTCTATTCCACCCCGGGGGTGGATTTGGCCCAGTTGACGGAGCTTCAGTCGCTTCGGGAACTGGATTTGTGCGGCTGTACGCTCATAAATCCCGAAGCGCTGGCCTCTTTTTTCAGCATGAGGGCCCTAAATCTGGGGGAGACCGGTCTTAAGGACCTGTCGTTTCTGCCGGAACTGCCGGTTTTGACAGAAGTTATTTTGAAGGATAACCCCCTTGCTGACCTCACCCCGCTGCTGGACTGCCCCTGGCTGGAGCGGCTGATCCTCAGCACGCGCCACCAATCTCTGGCCCAGGAGCAGCTGGAACAGGCCCACTTTGAAATCATATTGGAATAGCGGCAAAGTGTGCAGTTTGCGCACCACTTTTTCCTTCGGACATGGTATGCTGAAGAAAATCTCAGCTTAAGCTGACCATGAAGGAGGAAAATAAAATGAGACAAAACAAATGGATTGCTCTCTGCCTTGCAGGCTGTCTGGCTCTGGCACTGAGTGCCTGCGGCAGACAGACTACGCCGGGGACGAGCAGCGCACAGGCAGGTTCCGGCAGCGACAGTGACGCTGCCGCAGGTGCAGGAAGCTCAGCCCAGAGCAGTGCCTCCTCCCAAGAGGAGCAGGAGACCTTGGTAGAGTACACCGTGGAGGGCTTGGGGACTTTCCAGCTACCCAAAGGCTTCACGATGGAATCTGATTCGATCGCTGAGCCCCTTCCCATGCAGTACGCCACCTTTGAAAAGGACGGCTACTACATCCAAGCCAACCGGATGGGAAAAGATGCCTATGAAATTTCCGGGGTTGCTCTGCCCGCTGATGTGGAGGAGTATTCCACCCGCAGCGGTGTCCAGAACTCCGTGCCCGAGGGGACGGTGTTCAATTACGATGAGTATGGCAACTATGCTGCCCAGTTTACCCAGGAGGACGGGCGGATTTGCTACTATGTGCTGCTCCAGGGGGAAGAGTCATTTGGCAGCATCTTCCTTACCGCCCCCGAGGATCAGTTTGACCTGGAAACCGTCGCGTTGTGGCTGAGTGGGTCTCAGTTGGAGTGATTGGTCATTCTCTTGCTAAATTCTGCAAAAGCAGCTCTTTGCCCGCTTTTGCGGAATTCTTTTCCAGGGGTAGTTCCCCAAGAGGCAGCAGTCAGCGAAGCCATCCTGAACCGTGAGACAGCTATGGTTAAAGGCGGCACTGTTTGAACGGCATAACCTTTAGTGGTTGGCCGGAGCCTTGGGCGGCAGCGGTGGGACGCAAACAATCAAAACCGATCTGAAATTCTGCCGGAGCATATATGTGGCGGAAAATCCAAAGAAGAAAGGAACTTCGATCATGAAAAAGCTGTTTATATTCTTTATGGCGGTCATGTTGCTGGCGCTTTGCGCCTGTTCCGGCACAGATACCCCTGCGCCAACCGATGACTCCAGTGCACCCCAGGGGAATGATTCCAACGGCGATGCTGCCGAGGTGCAGTACGATTACCAGCTGAAGGCGGGGGAGACAATCGAAGTCTATGATGTGACCTTTGACCAGATGGTCACAGTGACCGTCGATCCGGCCAGTACACGGGATGGCTCCATTGATTTGCGCAGCGGCATCTATTTTGACAACTGCACCTTCAACGGCGGCCTTACCATCCTGGGTGACTATCACGCTATGGTCACCTTAGGCGGTGGCTGTTCTTTCGGGGATGGGTCTATTGTAACCTGTAAGGAGGTTACACCCGGAGCGGCTAAGGAGGCCACGATGGAAGATAACTTTGTCAAAGTGTTTGCCGACTGCGAGGGTGTCACAGTGGAGACGGAAGCTGCCGTCGGTGTAGTGACGGGCGGTCCTGACATAACTTTTAACGGCACTGTTTACAGCAAACAGGAGCTTGTGCCGGATGATACGGCTTTCTTGGGCGTTTACAGCATCTATGAGAATGACAGTATGTCCTATGTTAAGCTGGCCATCGGCCAGGATGACAGCGTAGAAGTTTTAACGTGACCTGTTGCAGGCCCTCTGCCTCCTGTGTGGGGAGAGGGCCTGCTTCTTTGTGTGTGTTTCTGTGCAAGCGGCACTTTGGTTCTGGAAAGCGAAAAAAGAAGATAGCCGCAAGTCAGCAAAATGACTTGCGGCTATCTTTTTATAACGGATCAAGTTTCCCTTGGGAGCGCTTCTTGGCTTTTCTGGAGCGGGAATCCCTATTACTTGCCGGAAACCAGATTCATGCCGAAGCTCTCGGTGACGGTAGCGCCCTCAACAGCTGCATTCACCAGGTTCTCATAGTCCTGATTCAGCAGGCCGTTGGCTGTGGTCTGCTTCCAGATGGGGTCGCCGGAAGACACATAGTACATGATGTGCCAGCCCTTGGTGGAGCTGCCGGTGTTCTGGACGATGCCGGTGTCACCGCTCTGACGGCTGGGGTCCAGCGCCCAGTCCTTAAAGGTGTCCACATAGGTGGAGTCTGCGGTGATGTTGGAGATCAGGCCGCCGTCGGAAGCAGAGCCGCTGTCGGCGCTGTTCTCAGTGGCCAGAGCGGCAAAGGAGTCCTCAGTAGCCTCGCCGGCCTTCCACTCATTGAGCAGCTCCTCAGCCTTGGCGTAGGCCTCGTCGTACTGCTCCTGGGTGGGCTCGGAAGCGCCCTCGTCCTGCTCAGCGGCCACCAAAATGTGGCGGACATTGTGAGTGGCGGACTCGTCCAGCTCCCGGCCCTCAAAGAGGACCACATAGTAGTTGTAGACGGTGCCGGTGCCGGCGTCATACTCAGACAGGGTCACATCCCCGGCCTGGCGGCTCTCATCCATGGCCCACTCGCTGTAGGGGTAGGCAGCCAGAGAGGAGCCCACAGTGCGGCGGGAGATCACGCTGGAGTAGAGTTGCTCAGAATATTCCTCAGCCAGAGCGGCGGGGTCTTCCCCGGCCTCCAGCTTGGCCTGAAGTTCCTCAGCCAGGGCCTTTTGCTCAGCCTTAGCCTCTTCCAGGGCAGCGGACTTCTCCTCATCGGTCATCTCAATGGTGTTGCCCT
The DNA here is from genome assembly GCA_944383195.1 of uncultured Oscillospiraceae bacterium. Taxonomy (GTDB): domain Bacteria; phylum Bacillota; class Clostridia; order Oscillospirales; family Oscillospiraceae; genus Lawsonibacter. Next base: position 6,707 of record CALWOP010000035.1, on the reverse strand, counting down.
CGTCATCCACAGTGTTCACAGTGGCCTGGAAAAGGAACTGGGTGAGAGTATAGGTGTCCAAGGTATCGGCGTTTTCAGCATAGTAGGCCTGGTAGTCCTCGTCCGTGTGGGTCACGGCTTCCACCTGGGAGCGGATGTAGTCGCTGGCCAGGGCCTGCATATTGATCAGCTCCACCAGCCGGTCATAGGTCATGAACGAGCCGAAGTTGGTGCGAACATAGGACTCACGGGAGGGATAGTTGCTGGTCAGCCAGGCGGTTTCCAGCTGCTTGATGTTGGCGTCCAGGCTCTCCTGGCCCTCCTGGGACATGGTGTAACCCTCTTCAGTGGCTTTGGCGGCCAGGATGGTGTCCGACTTCAGATTCTCCAGGGCCTGTTCCATCAGGTAGTCATACCAGCTTTGGCCGGTCTCCTCGTCATACACCTGGTCCTTGGTGGACTCGCTGGTGTTAAAAGGGGTTGTGTAGTACTGCTGGATGGAAGTGTTGACCGTGGTATTGTAGGCGGAGTTGAAGTAAAGCTCTACATCTGCCACAGTATATTTGCTGCCATTCACTTCCACGGCGGTGAGGTTGCGCTGGAGAATGCCGCTGTTCCACAGGATCATGGCCACGGCAGCCACCACGACCACCACGCCCACCAGGGTATACAGGGCCATGGAGCGGCGGTTGGCCCGCTCTTCCTGATGGCGCTTCGCCTGGCGCTCAGCCTTGGTCTGGCTCTTGTTTTCTTTGGATTGGCTCACAGTTTGTTCAGTCCTCTCGTTCAGATCGTCTCCGGCGAAAGAGGGCCGGAGGAAATGGAACTGCCCCGGAGGCAGGCCAAAAAGCCCCCTGGGCACGTCCGAAATATTATACTTGAAACCCCTGAAACTTGCAAGGGGGAATGAGGGAAAAAGGACCTTTTCGGGAAAAGATTTATAAAATGTTAAAAAAAGAGCGCGGCAAAATCGCCGCGCCCCAGTGGACTGGATCTTCTCTATGCCCCGCTCTGGCCGTGTGGACCCGTTTAAAACCTGCACGACTGGCAGGTGGGTCGCCTCCACAGTGTTTTTCTGCTTCCAACGTCCAACCGCCCTCCGAAAGGGGGGCCGGGAGGCCTGCAGGCCGCACCGTGAGGTGGGCGTCCCGTTTAAAAAATGTGGGTTTAAAAGAGCCCATCACGCACCGAGCAGGAAAGAAACTCAGTCCTCTTGTTCTGCTTCTTCCTCCGCGAAGAACCGCTCCATGAACAGCTCATACACCTCGTCCAGCTCCTCGTCGGAGTCCAGGGTGGACAGCAGCTCCTCGCCGTTTTCCTCAATGGCCTTCATGATGACCAGGCCGTATTCCTCATCGTCGGCGTCCACATCCTTGGGTTCGCCGGTCTCCTCGTCGGCGTCCACGGCGGGGAACATGGCGTAGTAGGTGATACCCTTGTGCTCCAGGGTGTCCACCAACTCAAGCTCAAACTCGTTTCCGTCCTCGTCGGTGACGGAGATAAAATCGGGGCCGAACAGCTCCTCCATGATGCAGTACCTCCTGTTTGTTCCTGGGACTATTTTAACCCGAGAGCGGCAAAAATGCAAGAGCGGGGACCGGTAAATTTTCACAGCTTTGTACACCAACGGCGGCAGAGGCGGATTATGGGTGGACAAACAAGGAAAATCTGGTATAATACCCACAATGGGGTTTTACGCCCGGCCCTGGTTTTGGCCGGAAGGGAGCCCCAAAAACTGGTAACCGCGGCAGACAGGGTCTGCCAGGACCGTCGGAAGGAAGCTGCGTCTCCTTCTCGACTGGAGGTAGCATTGTGTCAGATCATAACAACCGTTCCTTATATGAAAACAGCGAATATCCCTCCCGCCGTCAGGCGCCCCGCCACCGGGAGGAGGAGCACCAGCCCCGGAAGCGGAAGAAACGCCGGGGCAGCAAAGTCTCCATGGTCTTTAAGGTCCTGGGCACCCTGTTGCTGGTGGGCCTGTGCACTGGGGCGCTGCTGTGCTGCTTTGCGGCGGTATACATCAATAAGGTCATTGTCCCCATCGCCGATTTGAGCATGGACGATTTCACCTATGGTGAAAACAGCATCATGTACTATCAGGACAAGACCACCGGGCAGTATGTGGAAATGACCACGCTGCTCAACACCACAAGCTCGATCTGGGTGGATTTGGAGGATATGCCCCAGGACCTCATCGATGCCGCCGTGGCTATCGAGGACCGCCGGTTCTGGACCCACAGCGGCGTGGACTGGGGCCGCACCGTAAAGGCCGTGTTCAGTATGTTCACCGGCGGCGATATCCAGGGCGGCTCCACCATCACCCAGCAGCTCATCAAAAACCAGACCGGCTACAACGAGACTACGGTAAAGCGGAAGATCACCGAGATCGTCCGGGCTATCCGCTTTACCCAGAACAACTCCAAAGAGGACACCATCGAGCGCTATCTGAACATCATTCCTCTGGGCAGCGGCTGTGATGGCGTGGGCGCGGCCTCGCTGAAGTATTTTGGAAAGCCTGTCAGCGAGCTGACCCTGGCCGAGTGCGCCAGCCTCATCTCCATCACCAACAACCCCTCCAAATACGGCCCCTACTCCTTCGCCAAGTCGGAAAACAGCGAGGGTGAGCTGTGGGACGCCCGACAGTGGAACAAGTACCGCCAGGAGGTGGTCCTTTTCCAGATGCTGGACCAGGGCTATATCACCCAGGAGGAATATGATGAGGCCGTGGCCCAGGAGCTGGTCTTTGTCCGGGCCGAGGATGAAGAGGCCGAGACTGAGATCTACACTTGGTATGAGGAGACGGTCATCTCCGATGTGCGGGAGGCCCTCTATGAGAAGCTGGGCTGGTCCGAGGCCATGATCGACCAGGCCCTCCAGCGGGGCGGCCTGCGCATCTACACCTGCTACGACCCGGATGCCCAGGCGGCGGTAGATGCGGTGTACACCAACCGGGAAAACTTGAACTACACCTCCAAGGACGGACAGCTCATGCAGTCGGCCATCACCGTCATCGACAACTCCACCGGAGATGTGGTGGCTATTGCCGGCCAGTTTGGGGAGAAGGAAGGCAACCTGCTGAAAAACTATGCCAACACCTCCAAACGGCAGCCTGGTTCCTCCATCAAGCCCCTGTCCGTCTATGCCCCGGCCCTGGAGATGGGGAAGATCAGCCCCATCACGATCCTGGACGACTATCCCTACCAGGAGATGAACGGTGGTCCCTGGCCCTATAACGCCGGTTCCACCACTTACCGTGGCCTTACGGGCATCCCCTATGCGCTGAAAGTCTCCCTGAACACCATCGCCGTGCGCATTCTGGCCGACCTGGTCACGCCGGAGGAGAGCTTCAACTTTATGGAGAACCATTTCCATATTGACCTGGAGGAAGGACGGGAGATCAACGGCAAGACCTACAGCGACATTGGCGTAGCCCCTCTGGCCATGGGTGGTCTTACCGACGGCGTTACCACCCGTGACATGGCCGAGGCCTATGCCACCTTCCCCAACGGCGGCACCTACACCTACTCCCGTACCTTTACCAAGGTGACCCATATGGTGGACGGAGAAGAGGTTCTGCTGCTGGACAACCCCACCGTCCAGGACCCGGCGGCCCTGAAGGACACCACTGCCTATTATATGAATACCCTGCTCCAGGGTGTGTTCCAGTCCGGCGGTACTGCCGCGGGCAAGGGTTTACGCGGAATGCACTGCGCCGGTAAAACTGGTACCACCAACGATGTGTACGACCTGTGGTTCGTGGGTTACACCCCTTACTACACCGCCGCCGTCTGGATGGGCTACCCCAACAACGCCACCATGCCCAACACCACCACCCATGTAAACCTGTGGAAGATGGTCATGGAGCCCATTCATGAGGGCCTGGAAGACAAGAACTTCCCCTCGGCTACGTCCTCCTCTCTGCGCAGCGTGACTTACTGTCAGGACAGCGGCCTGCTGGCCACCGACTACTGCGCCCTGGACCCCCGGGGCAGCCGGGCCGCCCAGGCCAGCGTCTTCGCGGAGGACTATCCTGAGGGCAAGGTCTGTACCGTTCACACCGGGGCCAGCCTGGTCACTGTCTGTTTGGACGACCCCATTCTGGATGCCGACGGCAAGGAGACGGGCCTGTACCATGAGGCCGGACCCTACTGCCCGGAGGAGAGCCTGAAAGAGGTCTGCTATCCCGACTATGAGCGTACCTCGGTGGCCGGTGAGGTGGCCGGTGATGAGGAGTACCGTTACGCCACGGTGATAGAGGCGGGGATGTGTACCGTCCACACCGAGGAAACTTTGGTACCCGATCCCAATGACCCCAACATGACCCTGGACCCTGATGACCCCAATTATGTAGACCCCAATGACCCCAACTATGTGGACCCGGTGATCCCCGGCGGCCCCGGAGATACGAGCGGCGGCAGCGGCGGAGTGATTGGCGGCGGCGACAGCAGCCAGGGGATTTCCCAGGACATTCCGAGAACCTAGCCTTTTGGCATGGAATTGCGGCGCCCCGGAGAGTTCTCCGGGGCGCTTTCCCTCTGTTTTGTAAAAAGTGACAAATTGCGCCTGGCTGCTCTGGGAAAAGTTTCACAGTTTCCCCATGGGATTTTTCATTGCCAGACCGGAGAAGCTGTGCTACAATAGACCACGTTACAAAAACAAATGACCACCTAACACGGACAACAATCCGGGTGGACAGGAGGGAACCATGAGCGGTCCGGCAAAGTACTTTATTGTGGAGGCCGATTCCATGCCTGAGATTTTCAGGAAAGTGGCGGAGGCCAAGCGCCTGTTGGAGACCGGAGAACAGAAGACGGTCAACGGTGCGGCCCAGGCGGTGAACATCAGCCGCAGCGCCTTTTACAAGTATAAGGATGCGGTGCGGCCCTTCAACGATATGCTCCATGGGCGGATCGTCACCTTTCAGGTGCTTTTAAAGGATGAACCGGGCATTTTGTCCGGCGTGCTCAACGTGCTGGCGGGCACCGGGGTGAACATTCTCACCATCAACCAGAACATTCCGGTCAGCGGCTGCGCAGTGGTGACCATGACGGCGGAGACCTCCGCCCTCCAAGACTCTCTGGAGGACGTGATGGCCCAGGTGTCGGCGGGCAGCGGCGTGATCAAGTGTGAGATTTTGGCGGGCTGAGGCCCGAATCGGATAGGAGGATACAAGACATGGTACAAGTGGCGATTTTAGGCTTTGGCACCGTGGGTTCCGGTGTGGCGGAAGTGCTTACCCAGAACGGCGGACTCATCGACCGCCGGGTGGATGACCTGGTGCGGCTGAAATATATTCTGGATGTGCGGGAGTTCCCCGGCAGCCCCTACGCGGATTGCTTTGTAAAAGACTTTTCCGTCATTGAGCAGGACCCCGAGGTGGACATCGTAGTGGAGACCATCGGTGGGGCCACCATTGCTCTGGACTTTACCACCCGGGCCCTGAAGGCGGGCAAGAGCGTGGTCACCTCCAACAAGGAGCTGGTGGCCACCCACGGCTATGAGCTGCTGCAGCTGGCAAAGGAGCATGGGTGCAGCTACCTCTTCGAGGCCAGTGTGGGCGGCGGTATCCCCATCCTGCGGCCCCTCACCTCCTGCCTGGCGGCCAACGAGCTGACCCAGGTGACCGGCATTTTGAACGGCACCACCAATTACATCCTTACCCGGATGATCCGTTCCGGCCTCACTTTTGACCAGGCCCTGAGGGAGGCCCAGGACAACGGCTACGCCGAGAAGGACCCCACCGCCGATGTGGATGGCCACGACGCCTGCCGGAAGATCTGCATTCTGGCTGCGCTGGCCTTTGGCCGCCATGTCTACCCCGACCAGGTGCCCACCCAGGGCATTCGGGGGGTGACGTTGGAGGACGTGGCCTACGCCGACTCTGTGGGCTACAAAATCAAGCTCCTGGGCCGGGCCATCCGCCAGCCCCAGGGCAAGGTGTGCGCCTTTGTGGCTCCCCACCTGGTGCCCGGGGAAAATCCTCTGGCCGGGGTGGAGGATGTGTTCAACGCCATCGCCGTCACCGGCAACGCCATCGGGGACGTAATGTTCTACGGCCGGGGCGCTGGCAAGCTGCCCACCGCTTCCGCTGTGGTGGCCGATGTGATCGACATCGCCAAGGACCTGAAGAAAGACCGGCACAACGGCTGGGAGGAGGGCGCCCCCGACCTGGTGGTCTCCTCTGATATCCTGGCTTCCCCCTGGTATGTGCGGGCTCAGTGCAGCGCCGACCAGGCCAGACTTGCCTGCGGGGAGATCCATCTGCTGGCCCGGGCGGGCGCTCCCGCCGGAGAGGCGGCTTTCCTGACTCAGCCCATGACTGAGCCCCAGATCCGTGACCGGCTCCAGGGGATGGAAGTGGGTTCGCTGTTCCGGGTTTTGGCATGACACAGAGCCTGCCGGGGCATAGAATGGCGGGGGAGCCTTGCTCCCCGGACCTGATTATTTTGATTTGACCTTTTAGGGGGAAGAACATACATGGCACTTATCGTACAAAAATTCGGCGGCAGCTCTGTGGCCGACGCCGACAAGATCCGTAATGTGGCCCGGATCATCACCGAGACCTACCGCAAGGGCCACAGCGTGGTGGCGGTCCTGTCCGCCCAGGGGGACACCACTGATGACCTCATCGACAAGGCAAAGGAGATCAACCCCAACGCCTCCAAGCGGGAAATGGATATGCTTTTGTCCACCGGCGAGCAGATCTCCATCTCTCTGTGCGTCAT
>CALWOP010000034.1 GCA_944383195.1 uncultured Oscillospiraceae bacterium | reverse complement strand
TGGCGTCCAGCTCCATATCCAGGCCGATGTTGTTGGAGTCGGCGCTGGTGATGCGGGAGGAGGCTACAATACCGGCAATGCCCGCGCACAGGCCGCACAGTAAATAGCAGACGAAAATGATCCGCTTGGAATTCAGGCCGGCAATACGGCTGGCCTTTTTGTTGATGCCCACCGACTGGATGTACATCCCCATGGCGGTCTTCTTGAGCACCACCGAAACAATCGCCACACACACAGCGGCAATGATGATGGGGGTGGGAACGGGGCCGATGTAGCCGCCGAACACGCCAAACTCCGGCACCCGGACGTAGACGATCAGGTTGTTGCACAGCAGCAGGCCAATGGCGCGGGCTGCCGACCACAAGATCAGCGTTGCCACCATGGGCTGGATGTTCAGGTAGGCCACCAGCGTGCCGTTGAAAGCGCCGCACAGGCAGCCCATGAGCAAAGCCCCGATGAGCCCCACCGCCAGAGGCATGGCAAATTCGTCGGCGCTGTTGACGGAAGAAACGCCGAATCCCGCCACCAGCATACAGCAGAAGGAGGCACACAGAGACATGACCGAGCCCACGGAAATGTCGGTACCGGCGGAAGCGGATACCACCAGGGTCATGCCGATGGCCAGGATGGCCACCTCGCTGCCACGGTTAAGAATGTTGATGATACGGCCGGTAAGCAGGTCGTTGGTCAGGGTGATTTTAAAGAAGTTATAAAATTCATTCCCCTGGGCCACATCATAGATCATATTGACGCACAGCACCAGGATCATACAAAACACGGGGAGAAAAAGCTGCTGCTGGGTCAGTTTTTTCAATTTATTCATCCTTTGCACCTCCCGCGATGGCGGCCATGACACGCTCCTGGGTCAGTTCGCCGTCCAGCTCGCCCACCTTGGCGCCGTCCCGCAGCACCGCCATACGGTTGCAGGTACGCAGCATCTCTTCGATCTCCGAGGAAATAAACAGCACGCTCTTGCCTTCGCCGGCCAGCTTGACGATCAGCTTCTGGATCTCCGTTTTGGTTCCGATGTCGATGCCTCTGGTAGGCTCATCCAGAATGAGGAAGTCGGGGTCGGTAGCCAGCCACCGGGCCAGAATGGCCTTTTGCTGATTGCCGCCGGAAAGCTGCTTGATGGGCGTCTCCCGGCTGGCCGTCTTGATTTGCAGAAGATCAATGTACCGGTCCGCAATTTCCTCCTGCTTGGCCCGGGGCAGCTGGTTGAACATCCCGCGCTTGGCTTGAAGGGCCAGAATGATGTTTTCCCGGACGGACAGATCGCCGATGATCCCCTCGGCCTTTCGGTCATCAGGCAGCAATCCCATGCCCATATTCATAGCGTCAATGGGCTGGTTGATCTTGGCGGTCTTGCCCCCCACCTTCAGGGTGCCGGTCTGGGCCTTGTCCGCACCGTAGATCGCCCGGGCCAGCTCGCTGCGGCCGGAGCCAAGCAGGCCGGTCAGTCCGATGACCTCTCCCTTGTGGATGTCCAGATCAAAGGGCTTGATGGTACCCTTGTGGCTCAGCCCACGGGCTTCGATCTCCATGGGCGCATCAGCGTCATAGGTAAAGCCTTCGGGCTTGATGGATGCCAGGTCGTCAAAGTCCTTGCCCATCATGGCCGCCACCAGCTTCACACGGGGCAGCTCCGCGACGGGATACTCCCCCACCAGGGTGCCGTTGCGGAGCACGGTGATTCGGTCGCACACGGCATACACCTGCTCCAGGAAGTGGGTGACAAAAACGATGCCCACTCCGTGCTCCTTCAGCTGGAGCATCATTTTAAAGAGCTTCTCCACCTCACTGTCATCCAGGGAGGAGGTGGGCTCGTCCAGAATGAGCGCTTTGCAGTCCATATCCACCGCCCGGGCAATGGCGATCATCTGTTGGATGGCCAGGGAATAGTTTTCCAGGTTTTGCGTCACATCTACCTTAATATCCAGGCGCTTGACCAGCTCGTCGGCTTTCTTGTTCATGGCACGCCGGTCAATGGTGTGGAAGCGGGTCATGGGTTCACGGCCAATATACAGGTTTTCCGCCACGCTCAGGTTGGGACACAGGTTGACCTCCTGGTATACGGTAGAGATCCCCACCTTTTGGGCGTCCAGAGTGGAGTGGTTTTTCACCGGCCCATCCACACCGGCCACTCGAATTTCGCCGGCCTCAAAGTCGTTGATTCCGGTCAGGCACTTGATCAGGGTGGACTTACCCGCTCCATTCTCCCCCATCAGGGCATGGATCTCCCCCTTGCGCAGGGTAAAATCCACATTGTCCAGGGCTTTGACTCCGGGGAAGGTCATGCTGATCCCCCGTGCGGTCAGAACGATGTTTTCTTCCAACTCAAATCACCTCGTATGAAAAGGGAGGGCCCGGGAATTACCGGGGTCCTCCCTGGGATTACATCTGTTCCATCTTTGGATAAGGCGTCTGATTAGTAGGGACGGGCGTCCAGAACCTCCTGGGTGACATAGATGACGTCCTGCTCCTCACCGTTGACGGTGATGGTAGCCACATTGTCCTCAGCGGCGAACCAGGACTCAGTCACGTAGATCTCCTTCTCCGGAGTCTCGCCGGCCTCCAGCTGCTGGATGATCTCAGCAACGGTGGGGGCGGCCATGGGGTTACACTCGAAGTTGGCATTGATCTTGCCGTCCATTACCATCTGAACATAGGGCTTGTTGGCATCGAAGGACACCAGGATCACATCGCCGCCCACGCCGTAGGTCACACCGGCGTTGTCCATGGCGGTCATGGCACCGGCAGCCTCGTTATCGTTCTGGCAGATGACCACATTGAACTGACCGGCATAGCTCTGGCAGTAGGACTCCATGACCTCCTGGCCGCCAGCCTCGGTGAAGTCACCGGACTGAGAATCCAGAATGGTCCAGCCCTCACGGTCAGCGATCTCCTTGAAGCCATCGGTACGGCCGATGGTGGCGGAGGCGCCGGTGGAGCCCTCAATGACCAGGGCGTTGATCTCGGTGATACCCTTGTCGGCGGCATAGGCCTTCAGCCACTCGCCGCAGGCCAGACCCTCAACCTTAAAGTCGGAGCCGACCCAGGAGACGTACTTATCGGAGTCGTCAATGGTACGGTCGATGATGATCACGGGAATGCCGGCATCCTCACACTCGGTAAGCACAGCGTCCCAGCCGGTGGAGACGATGGGGTCGATGATGATGTAGTCCAGGCCCTGCTGGATGAAGTTACGCACAGCCTCCAGCTGCTTGGCGGAGTCGTTGTCGCAGTCCACGAAAGACAGCTCATAGCCGTTCTCCTCAGAGAACACATCGTAGGCGGAATTGGTGGAAGCGGTACGCCAGTCGGACTCGTGTCCCACCTGAGCAAAGCCGACGGTGTCAGCTCTCCATCAGCGGCCTCAGAACCGGCAGCACTGGCAGAGCCAGCCGAACCAGCGGAACCTGCAGAACCAGCGGAACTGGTGGTGCCAGAGCCGCCGCCGCAAGAAGCAAGGGCCAGCGCCATGGTCAGTGCGAGAGTCAAAGCAAGCAATTTCTTCTTCATTCCAAACGCTCCATTCTGATAAGATTTCAATCGGTTCGGAACTGTCATCTCCGGAACCTCTTGTCTGGAGTATACTCCCCCCTTTGTTTATTTGTCAATAATACATACGTATAAATTCTATTTTTATATACATAAACAATACAAATTAAGTCAAATATTCCCCTTTGCAGGAATACAATTTTATATATTTTTTATATTTATTTATAATTATTAGTTTTTCTTTGCTTTTACAATACTTTTCATTGTTGTTTTTCGTTCGTCTTGTTTTCTCTTGTTTATTTTCTCACTCGTGAAAATAAACAAATCACCATTTTGACACGCTGTTTTTTCGTTTCAGCTGTCATTATTTACAACATTTTTTACTGCCGTCTTATCTTTATATCTTTAAATTCGTGCTGATTCATACTAATCTTTCTCACAGCTCCATTCACTTGTCATTTTTCGATTTAATAAATACGTACAATTTATTTCAAATATGAAATTTGAACTTTTTCTTGAAAACCACCTTTCCCGTGTGCTATCCTAGAACCAACCTTAGACCGATTTGACAAAAGGGGATGGATCTATGGCGCCCAAATATCAGCAGGTGGCTGACGCCCTCCGGGCCGATATTCTGGATGGCGTATACCAAAAGCGAATGCTGCTCCCGACCGAACAGCTCTTGTGCCAACGCTTCAACGTCAGCAGACAGACCGTTCGGCAGGCGCTGTCCGTATTGGCTACAGAGGGAATGATCGAACGCCGTCAGGGCAGCGGTTCCCATATCCTGCAAAGCCACGAAGCTTCCCATGGCCCCAGACGCACTGTGGCTGTCATCACCACCTATATCAGCAACTATATTTTCCCATCCATTCTGCGTGAGATCGAAAACGTTTTATCCGCCAACAACAGCGCCCCCACCCTCTACGCCACCCAAAACCAAATTTCAAATGAGCGGCGCATCTTGCAATCACTTTTGGACGGCAAGCTGCCCGACGGTATTTTGGTTGAGGGGACCAAGACTGGTCTTCCAAACCCCAACCTTGATCTATATCGCAAGCTGATCAGCCGGGGCGTTCCCATGGTATTCATGCACGGCATATACCCCGAGCTCTCTGACTGTTTATCCGTGCTGGATGACAACTACGGAGGCGGCCGCCAGTTGGTGGAGTATCTTTATCAAAAAGGCCACCGTTCCATCTCCGGCATCTTTAAAAATGACGACCTGCAAGGGTTGCAGCGCTATGCCGGATACACCGATGCCCTTCGAGATCTGGGGCTTCCCCTGGAAGATCAGCGAGTGTTCTGGTATAATACCGAAAGCAAGGACTTCCTCCTTTCAGACAGCTCCTTCTGGGACGTGTCCGCTGACCTGCTGCGCAACTGTACCGCTCTGGTTTGCTACAACGATGAGATCGCTTCCCGAATGGTCAGCCTGCTCATGAATCACGGCCTGCGTATCCCCGAGGAAATCGCAGTGGTCAGCTTTGATAACAGCCCTTATAGTGAGTTATCCGTGATTCCCATCACTTCCCTTTCCCATGAGGAGTACAACGTGGGGCGCATGGCCGCCCAGTTACTGGTCCGTCTCTTCCACGGTGAGCGCGGTACATCCCAGCTTGCCCCCTGGACACTCATTACACGAAAAAGCAGCTAAGCACGGTTCTCTGGCATTCCAAAGCCCTCATCAGTTCAAAATAGCTCCGGCAACACAATGACACAAACCCCATCTGCCTCTGGCACATTGCGTCAGAGGCAGATGGGGTCATTTTTATCTTGTCCCAGGTCTTGTTTTGCCGGGTGATGGGCAGACAAACGAAAGGAAATCAGCCCTCGCTTCCCTGTGTCCTTTCCACAAAATATTTTTTGAAATTTTATAAAACCATATTGCTCTTTTCTGTGTCTAGGTATATGTAGATGTAAAAGAGTGTTAGGGTCGGGAGAAATTAACCATTTTGGGCCGGGAGAAAATCGCCAATCTCGGCCGGACGAAAATCGCCAATCAAGGGTAGCCAGCCCCCAGACAATATTGTTTACCCGGCCTGCTGTGGGTCAGCCGGTGAGCCAGTAAAAGTACGCAGGGCAACCGTCTCCAACTTCCTGCCCCGGAAGCTCTCTCCCTTAATGGTAAAGACCACAGCATCGTCAAAGATGCGGTCCAGGGCGCACAGAAGAGCATCGTTCTCGCAGAAGTTCTCCTTCCACTGAGCAGGGTCACGGTTGCTGGTAAAGACCATGTTGGAGTACGACAAGGTATTCGCAATCTATCAGTATGTAACATCCAACATCAAGTACGACCATTATATGGCTTCTTTGAGCGGAATGGATCGTATCAACTATTCGGATGGGGTTCCTTACCCGACAGAAGTCAATTTTGCCTTGACCTACAAAAAGGGTGTCTGTTTTAATTACTCCCTCTTGTTCAAAGAACTGTGCTGCGCCTTTGGTGTAAACTGCTACTATGCAGGCGGGACGGCAGGCGGCCCCCACGCCTGGAATATCGTAGAAGTGGACGGAACATATTATCAAGTGGACCCCACCTGGGATGCCGGTAAGAGCCCGGAACAGTATCGGTATTTCCTCATCAGCGACCGCACCATGGCCCGTGACCACACATTGGAGACTGAGGATTACCTGTACCACCTTCCCCCCTGTCCTTTCGACTACTCAGCTTCCCTCTAATTGGTATAACAATAACCACGAGCCACCGGCCAAGCCGGTGGCTTTTTATCACTACATCCCGTTCTTCTTTGGTCGGTCCCCCTTGACGGCTTTCCCCTTCCATGCTATGTTCATTTTACAAATCACTGTAGCGTTGGAACACGGCTCAACATTGATCGGATGTGTGTAAAATCTGCGCTTTGCTATGGAGGGGGACTGTCTATGCTGCGGATCGCCATATGTGATGACGAAGAAAAGCACCTGCGTAAAACAGCCACGCTGCTGCAGCGCTATCTCCTGGCCCGCCCCGATCTGCACGGGCAAGTGGAAACCTTTTCCAGCGGCAGGGAACTGTTGTCACGGGCAGAGGATGCGGGGGGCTTCGACCTCTATATTCTGGACATTCTCATGCCGGAACTGAGCGGGATCGACACCGGCCGGCGCCTGCGGGCACTGGGTGAGGGCGGCGAGATCGTCTATCTCACCAGTTCCAACGACTTTGCCGCCGACAGCTACGATGTCCGGGCTTGCTTTTATTTGCTCAAGCCGGTGGAAGAGCCAAAGTTCTTTCGGGTACTGGACGGAGCGGTGAAAAAACTCATCCGGAGGCGAAACAGCGCCGTTGTGGTAACCACGTCGGATGGAAAACGGCGCATCCTGCTGGAACGAATCCGGTATGTGGAGCGGGTAGGGCGTTATATGCGCTATGACTGCACCGATGGGATCGTGGAATCCCAAACGATCCGAGTCTCTTTTCGGGAGGCAACCGCTCCTCTGCTCAGCGACCGCCGCTTTTACCTGTGTGGGGCCAGCCTTGTGTTGAATTTTCAGCACGTGGCCGGGGTGAATGGCCAGAGTGCCCTTCTGGACAGCGGTCAGACTGTGACGCTGCCCCGGACTGCGGCGATCGAATTTAAGAAAGCCTGGGGCGGCTACTGGCTGGAGGAATCCAACGAATGATTTCCGCAGCGAAATAAGGAGGCGTTGAAGCTGGATTTTTATCATACGCTGTTCGTGGCGGTGACGCAGTTGTTCCTCGGCGGCTATGTCATGCTGCTGATCGATTTCCGTGAGCCGGTGGCCGTATGGAGGACCCGGTGGCTCACTGTGGTTGGGCTGGTGGTCGGCGCCAACCTGGCAGGGCTGTTCTTTCTGGATTTCTGGGAGACCTATAAACGGGTCGGTCCCCTCACAGTGACGACCCCGTATATCCTGGCCACCCTCTGGTGCTCCGCTCACCGGGATTTCCGCGCCGTGTTCAACATGGCCACCGCCTTGTTCATCGGCTGCATCGGCAATGCCAACGCCATGCTGGTGGAGCCGCTTCTGGCAGGCCACGCATACGGCGAATACGCCTCCCTTACCGTGCGCGCCGTATCTTTCTTGCTGATGTTTCTTGTGCTGCGGCGGTTCGCCCTCACGTACCGGCAGATGCTCCGTCAGCTCAACGACAGCTGGGGCGTACTGTGCGTCATCCCCATCGCTACCTTCGTCGCCACCATATACATCATCAATCATCCGGGTGACCGGGTCATGGAGCTGTTTTTCATCTACGGCCTGCTGACCGTGTGCTGCTGCTCCTACTATCTGATGTATCTCTTTTTTGAGCGGGTACAGAACGAAAACAGCGCCCGTTACAACGCCCAGCTGTCCGCCTTGCAGCTGTCTGCCCTGGAAAGCCGCATGGAGGCGGTAAAAGCAACGGAGTATGCCATTCGCACCGAGCGCCATGACCTGCGGCACCGGCTCCAGGCCGCCGCGGAACTGGTCTCCCGTGGAGACAAAAATTCTGCGCTGGAGCTCCTGGATGCCGCACAAAAACGGCTGGACGAGCAAAAGGAAATCTGCTGGTGCCGCCCGCCCATCCTGGACGCTGTGTTTTCCTCCTACTTCAACCAGGCCCAAAATCAGGACATCTCTGTGGAGGCAGACATTGCTCTGCCTGACACGCTCCCCGTGGAGGAGGGGGAACTGGCCATCGTCCTTGCAAATGCGCTGGAAAACGCCATCCATGCCAACCTGGCATTGCCCCAAAAGCAGCGGAAGATCCGCTGCAAGATGGTAGGAACTCCCGGCATCATGCTGGAGCTTTCCAATCCATATACCGGGGAGATCTCCTTTGATCACAACGGCCTGCCCCTGGCCCAAAAAGATGGCCACGGTCTGGGCGTGCAATCTATTTGTGCTTACTGCAAAAAAAATGGGGCCGTCTGCCAGTTTGACCTGACAGACGGCTGGTTCCGGTTTCGATTGGTGCTGTAATACAGCCTGAAAAGCAGAGCCCCGCAGGACCTCAGCCTGCGGGGCTCTGTTTTTTGCAGGGAGAGCCATGTGGGCTCTCCCTGATTTCTCAAATTTTTCCTCATTTCAGGGTAGGAAATGGCTCCTCTTTCCACCCATTCGGCAAGCAGCCGCAAAGGTCCCCGTGTCAATGGGTGACCAGGAACATCACCGTAAATAGTCCAGCAATGACCCAGGTCCCCCCATTCAGCTCTTTTCTCTTCCCGGCGAACACCATGATCAAAACATGAGAAATTACGCCAAAGGCAATTCCGTAGGAGATGTTGTAGGTCATGGGCATGATCGCCAGGGTCAGGAATGCGGGAACGGCTTCTCCCGTGTTTTGCCAGTTGATTTTTTTCGTACAGTCCATCATGAGAATGCCCACATAGATCAAAGCCGCCGATGTGGCGCAGCTGGGCACAAGGGACGCGACAGGGCTAAAAAACATAGCCAGCAGGAACAGCCCCCCGGTGGTCATGGCGGCCAGGCCGGTCTTGCCCCCCTCGGCAATACCGGCGGATGCCTCCACGTAAGAGCTGACCGTGGAGGTCCCGCACACCGCACCGCAGACTGTAGCCACGGCATCCGCCAGCATGGCCCGCTCCATGTTGGGTACCTCCCCCTTTTCGGTGAGCAGGTTGCCCCGGGCACAGGCGCCATACAGTGTCCCAATGGTATCAAACATATCCACCAGGCAAAAAGCCAGGGCAGTGGTTCCGATCAGCAGCGCCAGCTGGGCGGGATTGTGGTCAGCCAAATAGGATGAGAAATCAAATCCCTCTGTAAAGACCCGGCCAAACGCCCAGGTCCCAAACTCCCCAAAGGCCGCAAAGGGGTTTAAGTTCAGCGCCGCGCCAAAGTCGGTATAGAATCCCGGGACCGTAATTCCCAGCAGATAGTATAGAATGGTACCGCCCAGGATGCCCCACAGGACCGCACCTCTCACGCCCCTGAATGTCATAACGGCGATGGCGGTCAGGGCGGCCAAAGTGACCAGGACAGGCATGACATCCGACCAAAGTGCAGAGCCGAACAGCAGATTGAACGACATGAGATTGACAAATGTCTCAGGGTCTGCCACCACAATGCCCGCATTTTGCAGCCCAATGAACGCAATGAACAATCCCACACCTGCGGGAATGGTCAGCCGCACAGAGGTTGGAATGGCCTCAAAGATCTTTCTGCGCAGGCCGGTCACGGTCAGGATGATAAACGCGATCCCGTCCAAAAGGATGAGAACCAGGGCATTGGCGTAGCTCAATCCAAACCCAAGACACACCGTATAGACGAAAAACGCGTTGGAGCCCATGGCAGAGGCCTGAGCCAGGGGCAGGTTGGCCAACAGCCCGATGAGAATGGTGCCAATGGCCGCGGAAACAGCTGTGGCGATATAGATGGCGTAATAGGATACGCCTGGCAGCTCCGCAAACATCCCGGAGTTTACCATGAGGATATATGCCATGGTCATAAAAGTAGTCAGACCTGCCAGCAGTTCCGTTCGGACATTAGACCCCTTTTCCGTCACATGAAACAGCTTTTCTATCACAAGTTCTCATCTCCTCTCCCCTGATCGGTTCCAGCCCCGGCACTGTGCAACAGGCCGGAACCTCCCGCGGATATGTGCGTCCTCGTGTTTTGGATCAATCGCCGATATCGGTGTGGCCCTGTTCAAACTCCCATTGCAGACCATAGCGGTCAATAAAATAGAAATAGCGGACCTGTCCCAGGATCTTGGCCGTCTCCACGTTCCGCTCGTCGGTTTCCCCGGGTGCCTGGTCAAAGAACCGTACCTCTGACGGCTGCGTCTGACTGATCTGATACACCCGGTAGGCCTCAGTCTCGTTGATGAGCCGGGTGTCCGGCATGGACTGGATATGGGCAAAGGCCGCCTCAATATTGGTGACCTTCAGGGCCACATGGCGGGCGCCGCTGACGTCGTTGGCGGCAAAGACCACCGGCTCTGTCCGGCCCTTGGGGGAATGGTACTGCATAAGCTCCAGGGTGAGCCTTGTGCCCGGTACGTTGACAAAGGCGATGGAAACATCCCCCTCGTCTGCCTGGTCCACAAATCCTCCGGCCTGGAAAAAGCCTTTGTTTTTCCAGTGGGACAGGCAGTGGTCGGGCTGTACCCCAAGCAGGTCCCGGTAATAGTCCACGGCCTGCTCCATATCATCCACAAAAATGCAGATGTGGGATAATCCCACAATGTTTGGAAGCTCAGGCCGGACGGTTCCTGTTTTGCTGCTGTTCATGAATGCTCCCTCCCTATTCAATGGTCAAAATACTGTTGAAGCCTGTGACTTCAAAGATTTCCATAATGGTCTCATTGGCATGACGAACGACCATGCTTCCCTGTTTGTTCATGATCTTCTGGGCGGCCAGAATGACCCGCAGTCCCGCAGAGGACAGATACTCCAGCTGAGAAAAATCCAGTACCAGCTCCGTCACGCCGGTCAGCGCGCCTTTTACCTCCGCCTCCAGCTGGGGTGCGCTCATCGTATCCAGCCGTCCCTCCAGGGCAAGGGTTCGTCTGGCGCCTTCACTTGTCTTCACAATATTCATTGCAATTCTCCTGTTTTGTCATTCCATTTCACGCTTGGCTGCACAATACGGCATCGTCGTCCTTACGTTACGCCTTTTTCAATCGTTCCCGGTCCAGCATCCCCAGCTTATTGGCCGAGAGCATCAGCTCCGACTGCAGGCAGGAGATGCCGCAGGAGGTCATAAAGAAATCCAGGAGCACATTGCCCGCCACCGCCAGGCCCACAGCCTGGGACGGAATGCCCAGCTGCGTGAGCAGAACGGTATAGCAGGTCAGGCTGCCTCCCGGCACAGGGGGCGCGGCGATGGCCAGCAGTACAGAGGTTATGACGCCGGTAAACACCCAGGGCAGGGGCATAGCCACCCCATAGAACTCCGCCAATCCCAGCGCCAGCACAAAAAAGCCCACCGCGCCGCCAGTTTTAAACACCACCTGCCCCAGCGGGACCGCAAAGTGGACCATGCGCCCGGAAATGCCCAGCCGGCGCTCACAGGTCTCCAAATTGGTGGACAGGGCCGCGGAGGAGGAAGCGGTGGACAGGGCGATCAGATAGGTCGGCAGCTGCTTGCGTGCCACCACGGGGAAGGACACCTTCAAGCGCACAGATGCCCACAGGGCATAGAGGATGGGCCATACCACGCAGGCCGCCATGCCCAGCAGCAGTCCCTTTACCACACCGCCCAGATTGCTCAAGGCGTCAGAGAGCATAAGGGAGAGCAAGCTCACAAACACAAACAGAGAGATGTAACGGCTTACCGTTTCCATCATAAACTGCACCGCCGTATTGACTTGCTCCAGCAAAACCCGCAGCGCGGAGGCCTTTTCTCCCAACACCAGCAGAACAAGTCCCGCACAGACCGCCATAAAGATGATTTGCAGGGAGTTGCCCTCCAAAAACGGCGTGACCACATTGGTGGGGATGATCCCCAAAATCATGCTGTAGATTTGGGCAGCGGCGTTTTCACCCATAGAGGTCGCCCCGCCTTCCGGCCAGAACGCCCACACCAGGCAGGCCGCTGTCACCGCCGTCAGCAGGAAGACGGCTCCCAGGAAACGAAGCAGCACCAGCTTCCCGATCCGGCCCAGCATATGTACATCCCCAATGTTGAGAATCCCCCAACACACACTGAGGAAAATCATAGGGCTTGCCAGGGTCTGTAAGATACCCATCAGCGCGCTAAACAGCGGGTTCACCACCCCCACTGCCGTTTCTCGCACATATGCAGGCAGAGCCAGCAGCACCGCCCCCACGGCCACCGCACCCAGGATCGCCAGCAGCAGCTGGAGCAGGGGGCTGATCGTTTGGGGTCTGGGAGGATAGAGGGCCAGACGATTGATCCCATCCTGGTAGGAATAGACCGGAGCAAGGCCCGCCTGGGCCAGCAGGTTGGAGCACAGCATCTTGCTGTCCTCGTCCTCGGCCATTTCATCAGGGTCAAGGCGCCTGCCGGGGGCCGTGATCTCAAGGTACATCCGCCCCAGCCGGGTGCCGCATCGGAACGTACAAACCATTTCGTTTTCCGCCGCCGATTTCCACAACCCCAAAATTTCTTCCACTGCCAGCCGCAGACGGATGATATCCTTTCGGTTTACCCCCGCCCGCTCCAATCCCTCTGCCAAAAGTTGGGAAAGGACGTCAATACCCCCTTCGTCCAACGCCACTTCCTCTCGCTGCTTTGGCAGGGGCAATTTATGTTTACTCATGCAGTCAAACTTCTTTCTTATGTCAAAATTCCGTGATCCCGGGCCAGCGCCTCTATGCTCCGGTCATAGGTGGCCTCCGCTTCCTTGGAAAAGAAACAGCCGGGAACGCCTTCCTTGTTGTCCCGGTGGTGGGCCACGCATTCACAGCATTTTCCGTGCCGGGGACAGGCATAGGTGCAGGGGCAGGGACGCTGATTGTCACAGTGTTGTGTCATATCGCTCTTCCTCTCTGTTATGGCATTCAGGATTGGGAAGACAGCCAGGCTACAAAATCCTGTGTGGAATAGGTAAAGGCGATCTCTCCATCGCTGCCGTCCTTGATCAGGAACTCAGTCAGGCCGTATTCCGAATTTCCCCCGCTCCAGTCGTAGGTATAGCCCAGCCTGGTCCAGGGGTATTCGCTCTCAAAGTAGGAGTAGATGATATTGTCGTCAAACCAGGCCTGATAGGCGGGGTCTGTAATTTGCTCATACCCATTTTCCATTTGGGCGGTCACATCGGTCACATAGGCCGGTCGGATCACCTCGTCCGGTGAGATCCAGAATGCGGAAAACCGGGTACAGCTGCCGTCATTGGGCATACCCAGCAGCTGCGCAAAACGCAGATCCCAGTCATCGACATTGCTGCCATGCTTCAGATACCAGTCTTTTACCTCTCCCAGAGAGGTGGCCCATATATCCTGACCGGGCAAAGGATCTCCCTGCTCACAGGGCTGCTCATAGTTGTGCCAGGTCACCAGCAGCACCCGCTCTCCCCCCTCCTCCCAGATGACCCTTGGATCTTCCCGGGTCAGGCAGACCAGCTCCATCACCTCGCTGTCCTCACTAAAGACCGCGTCGGCGACGGCATCTGCCCACAGTTCCTGGTTGGAGGGCACAGCCTCCCCCGCGCATCCACCCAACAGCAGCAGGCTCAGAAGCGTGGAGACAGCCGCCGCAAGTAATCTTTTTTTCTTCAATGAATGAGTCCCTCCTTGCTGAGCCACCGCTGCCGCCCAGATCCGGCGGCACTTGGCCATTTCCAGTCCGGCTGTTATGTTCAGTTTAATGATAATTCCGTCATTGTGAACCAGCTGCAAAAAATTTGCTCTCTTTTGCGTAGAATTTGCATTCTGATTGTAACGCATATTTTGTTTACAGATGTAGACTTATTTGTTATAATGTGTTTACAAAGGTAAACAGAAGGGAGGTCAGAATATGGCAGAACACAATATCAGCCTGACCCAGGCGGAGTGGAGCGTGATGGAATGCCTGTGGGAGGCGGGGCCGCTCACAGGGCGGGAAGTGACCCGGCAGATGGACCAGCGCTGCGGCTGGAGCCGGAGCACCACCCTCACGCTCCTGAGCCGCCTGGAGGCCAAAGGTGCGCTGGAGAGTGTCCCTGCTGAGAAGGGCCCCAAGGTATTTTCCCCCCTTCTGAAGCGGGAGGATGCCGCCCTGGGGGAGACAAAGGATTTTCTTGATCGTGTCTATCAGGGAAGTTTAAGTTTGATGGTCAGCGCCCTGACCCAAAAGCAGGCCCTGTCCCGGGAGGAACTGGACGAGCTCTATGAGCTGCTGAAAGGATTGGAGGAGGAGAACCATGCTTGAATGGGCCGTGACCTCCAGCGTGTTGATTTTGGTGGTGCTGGCTGTGCGCCGCTTGCTCATGGGAAAAATCAGCCTGCGGCTCCAGTACGCCCTATGGGCTCTGGTGCTGGTGAGACTGCTGGTGCCGGTAAGCTTTGGCGCCACGGCGATGAGTATATTAAACCTTGTAGAGAACGCAAATATTGCTAATCCCGTGGTGGGATATATGGGCGGCCATACGATCCAGTTATCCATCAGCGAACCTGACCCCACCCTTCCGTTGGAAGAGCAGCAAAAGCAGTATGAGGAAAATCTGGAGCAGTGGCAGGCGGAAATGGACGCCGACCGAGCCAAGAACGGAACCCCCATCTCTTTGGGAGCAGTACTTTTGGGGGTGTGGGCGTTGGGAGCTGTTATCCTTGGCCTGTGGTTCTTGTGGGTGAATGTTCGGTTTGCCCGAAAACTCCGCCGCAGCAGAAGTCCTCTGGAAGCGGACTGCCCCCTGCCGGTCTATGTGACCGCGGAAGCCCAGACGCCCTGCCTCTTTGGGCTGCTTCATCCCTCTGTCTATGTGACAGAGGAAGTGGCGGCGGATGAGACGGTGCTGCGCCACAGTCTGGCTCATGAGCTCACCCACTACCGCCACAGGGACCACATCTGGGCGGCTCTGCGTGGACTCTGCTTAGCCCTCCACTGGTACAATCCCCTGGTATGGCTGGCAGCCGCCCTGTCCCAGCGGGACGGGGAACTGTGCTGCGACGAGGCCACCGTGAAGCGCCTGGGCGAGGGAGAGCGGGCCTCCTATGGCCGCACTCTGCTGGCCGTCACCTGCCAGGGCCACGGCAATCCCCTGCTCACCGCCACCAGCATGGCGGGCAGCGGCATCAAGGAGCGCATCGTCCTGCTGGCTAAACGGCCCAAAACCGCGCTTTATACTCTGATGGCAGTGATTCTCATCGCGGCTATAGCCGTGGGGTGCACGTTTACAGGGGCACCAAAGGGAGCGCTGCTGGAGGATGCTGTCCTCTATGAACTGGGAGACGGGCTGACTCTGGCCATTCCCGCTGACATTTCGGAGGAAATTCTGGTGGAATTTCCTGAGGAACAGCAGGAGCCCAATTTCCCCTACGTCTACCACCGGGCCAGCTACGAGGCGGGCATGGAGGACTTTGGAAACCCCGAGGGCTTTCTCTTTACCCTCTTCCGAAAAGACCAGGTGGAGTATGAGCAGACCTATCTGGCTGCCGACGGAGGTACCGGACAGGTCATCTTTGCCCGGGATGACCAATGGTACTATGGCATGGGCGTTCCCACGGATGTACAGTTTTATACCGGCAGCGACGAGATCTACACCGACAGCCCGGAATACCAGCGCTGGGAATATATTTTAAGCCGGATCACCGACATTCAGGCCGATTTTGCAGATCGCAATGGGCTTACCCTCTTTGACGCAAAAGCTGACCTGGACCGTCCTTTCCTTTGGGATGGAGAGCACCGGTATGTGGAGTGCCGCAATGCCGACGGCAGTGTATCCCTTACGCTCCTGCTCTCCCAGCCTGCCAAACAAGGGGATGGCGGCATCTGGTGTGTCGAGCGCAGCTATGAGAAGCAATATGACGTCTGGAATCGAGAACTGCCCACCGGCATCCAGATTCCGGCGGCAGAATACTACGCCGACCTCCAGGCCCAAGTGGATGAAGGACACCGGCCGGGACTTCTAGACCCTGTCCAGGCGGCCATGGACTGGTACCGGACGAAATATGACACTGAAAATCTGTCCGGCGTAACCTTCACCCTTTCGGAGGGCAAAGCATCCGAAACCTTGCTCACCTCCGCCGACCTGGACCGTGATGGGGAAGATGAGGAGATTTGGCTGGAGGACCAGCCGAGAGGTTCCTATGAGTTGGTGGTAAAGAAGCAGGACGGCACTGAGCTTTACCGTGAGGGGGCAAGGGGTGACCACATAGGCTGGAACTCCCTTTACAGTAATGCGGATTTACCACCGCCTGTGTGATGAGCATGGGTTTACTGGCTGCTATTCCACCGTGAAGAAGTAT
>CALWOP010000033.1 GCA_944383195.1 uncultured Oscillospiraceae bacterium | reverse complement strand
GACATCACCAACTACGCCGAGGCCCTGCGTGAGATCTCCGCCGCCAAGAAGGAGGTCCCCGGCCGCCGCGGCTACCCGGGCTACCTGTACACCGACCTTGCCACCATGTACGAGCGTGCCGGCCGTCAGGTGGGCAAGGAGGGATCTATCACCATGATCCCCATCCTGACCATGCCCGAGGACGACAAGACCCACCCCATCCCCGACCTGACCGGCTATATCACCGAGGGGCAGATCATCCTCTCCCGTGAGCTGTACCGCCGGGGCGTCAATCCCCCTGTGGACGTGCTGCCCTCCCTGTCCCGGCTGAAGGATAAGGGCACCGGCGAGGGGAAGACCCGCGAGGACCACTCCGGTACCATGAACCAGCTCTTTGCCGCCTACGCCACCGGCAAGGAAAACAAGGAGCTGATGTCCATTCTGGGTGAGGCTGCCCTGAGCCCCACCGATCTGCTGTACGCCAAGTTTGCCGACGAGTTTGAGAAGCGCTATGTCTCCCAGGGGACGGACGAAAACCGCTCCATCTTCGAGACCCTCGATTTGGGCTGGGAGCTGCTGAGCATTCTGCCCCGTACCGAGCTGAAGCGAATCAAACCCGAGTATATTGACAAGTATCTGCCCAAGAAGGACTAAGGGGGGATTTGAGTGCCTTCCACAACGATAAATCCTACCCGTATGGAGCTGACCCGGCTGAAAGGCCGGCTGAAGACCGCCCAGCGGGGCCATAAATTGCTCAAGGACAAGCGGGATGAGCTGATGAAGCAGTTCATGGACGTGGTCCGGGAGAACCGTGCCCTCCGCAAGCGGGTGGAAGAAGGGCTCATGCGGGCCCATGGGGCCTTTACGGTGGCCGCCGCCCTCATGTCCCCTGAAATGCTGGAACAGTCCCTCCTGTACCCCAAGCAGAGCGTGGAGCTGGATATGACCTTTGAGAATGTCATGTCTGTGGACGTGCCCCGGTATCACTTCCACACCGCCAGTCAGGAACCGGGGGAGATCTATCCCTACGGCTTTGCCCAGACCAGCGGTGAGCTGGATGACGCGGTTGACGCCATGGCCCAGGTTTTTGAGGATATGCTGAAACTGGCGGAAGTGGAGAAGACATCCCAGCTGCTGGCGGAGGAGATCGAGAAGACCCGACGCCGGGTCAACGCTCTGGAGTATGTGAAGATCCCAGAGATGCAGCAAAACATCAAGTATATTACCATGAAGCTGGATGAAAATGAGCGTGCCAATACCATCCGCTTAATGAAGGTGAAGGATATGCTTCTGAAGGAAGCTATCGAGGAGCGCAGAGAGGAAACCGCTAGAGCCGCAAGGACTTTCGGGTCTTCCGGTGAAGCGCCCCAGGAGGTGTAAAGGGCGGTTTTACCGCAATTTTACCGCTTCCGCAATGGGACGAAATGAAAAAAGCTGGTACTGTTTGGGAGAACCCGGACAGTACCAGCTTTTTGTTATGCCTTGTGCTCTGTTTTAAGGTATCAGTGGGTGGGATGGTGCAGGCCATCAATGCCGTTCTATAATTCCCTTTGGCTTATATAAAAAGTACCCGCTCCATTCAAAATAGCATGGGTACTGATGGAAATCTCTGGGGAAAGCCCTTGCTTTTCTATGGAGTATCGGTTAAAATTGGGGCGGAAACATAAATAGCGGCAGAGCATAGTGGGCGGCATTTTACTAAGCTCTGATGATGAGTGAGTAGGCACTCAGCTCCACAATCTAACGGATGAACCCTGTGTCCCGTGGTACCGATGGAGCGTTTTCTTCTCAAGCACGATTCATCGAAACAGGGATTGGTGCTTTATTTGTTCAAAATTTAGTCAGGCGGTGTTGAGTGATCCACTCAGTACCGCTTTTGTGTTTCCAGCGGTGCCCCGGCGGAAACCAATTCTATGAAGGAGAGTTTGTTATGAGAAGAAAGAAGCTCGTGTCCACGCTCC
This sequence comes from uncultured Oscillospiraceae bacterium, assembly GCA_944383195.1. Lineage (GTDB taxonomy): Bacteria > Bacillota > Clostridia > Oscillospirales > Oscillospiraceae > Lawsonibacter. The sequence continues at coordinate 14,688 of CALWOP010000033.1, read as the reverse complement.
TGTGTGCCACGGTCCTGACAGCCAGCCTGACGATAGGCGCGGCCGCTGCAACGCCTGAGGACCACATTTACAGGGGAGACCATGCCACCATCACCAACGTGGTAAGTTATGATGAGAATTATACCGTAAGCCAGGGCGGGCCTGGCCTGCCGATTCACTGTGTGGCGCCTGTCAAGGTCACGCCCACGAACCCGGAAGCTGTCTATTGGCTTGAAAACTTGATGGGTGTTGGACAGTACTTAGAGGGTACTGACATTACAGAGGCTGGAATTGAGATCACGCAGGCCGGCGAATATGCGGTGTCGTTTGACGTCAGCTACGGCGGCGGTGGTGACGGCTATGGCGGAAGCTATTACCTGATCGTAGAAGAGGAAAATGGTGCCGAGCCGTCCGACCCTGGGGCTTCTACGGGGACTTTCTCTGACGTGTCTGCCGATGCCTATTATGCCGAGCCCGTAAAGTGGGCCGTTGAGAACGGCATCACCGGCGGCACCAGTGCCACTACCTTCAGCCCGGATGCCACCTGCACCACGGCGCAGATTTTGACGTTCCTGTGGCGGGCCAACGAGTCCCCTGTGCCCACTGGAAGTCATGCGTCTGTCACTGCTGGGCAGTATTACTCCGATGCGGCAAACTGGGCCTTGGAGAATGGCCTGACAGACACATTTAAAGCGGATGCTCCCGCCACACGCGCCGCTACGATGACCTACCTGTGGAAGCTGGCCGGGAAGCCTGATGCCAAAGATGCCGCTTTTGCCGATGTGGATCAGAACGCGGAATACGCCGATGCTGTTGCCTGGGCGGTGGAGCAGGGCATTACCAGCGGTACCGGCACCAACCAGTTTTCTCCCAATGCCACCTGTACCCGGGCACAGATCATGACGTTCCTGTACCGCGATGAATTCGGCGGAAACACTGGCAACAGCAATTCGTCAAGCGGTCAGACAACGGCGCCTGAGACGGGAGAGAATTCCTTTGACCAGCGCATTTCGGCCCTGATGGCGGAAGGCTACACCAAAGAAGAGGCCCGGGAGATCATGGAATTGATGGCGGGCGGTTACAGTGAGGAATCGGCCAAAGAGATGGTCAGGATGACTGACGAGGAATTAAACCAGCGGTGGCAGGACGTGGCAGAGGAATTAGGCGGATACTACAATGGACATGGTGGACTTATCATCCCTGGAATTTAATAAGCGGTACAAACTATGGAATACAGTGGAGGGGATGATGTAATTCATCCCCTCCACTGTATTAGAGACACAATAGTAACACCCACCAGCTTTGCTGGTGGGTGTGTTCATTACTTGGCTTATTTTTCAGTCGGCAATGTGGCAAACACACCCATTACAGGGGAGGCATTTCCTCATGATCGTAGACAGGCTCCTGCTGGCGTACGGTATCATAGAAGCCGGCCTGCGCCACGGAGGTGTAGGGAATGATCCACACAGCCAAGGGCAGGGAAATAAGGTTAGTCAGGAAAAAGGCGGATAGACCGTTGATGACCGCCTGGTAGGTAAGCAGGCTGTCCGGGGTAAGGGGAGTGTTCAGCACTCCGCTGCGGATGAGAAGAACGGCCAGCACGATGCCGGAGAGCAGGATTTGCAGGATATACCAACCGATAAAGGAAAACTGAAGCTTAAACAGTTCCCATTTCCGCCCCCGCATCATCTCCACGCTGCGCCGAACTGCGGCAGCCGCACCATCGTCCGGGGCGTCTGCCAGCAGATAGGGAGCCATGGCATACCGGAGCATAATGGCGAAGGCCGCCGCGTAGAGCAGGGCAAAGCCGAAGACATAGCTCCCGGTGGAAGGAACAAACACGATCATCACCGTAACGCATACCGTCAGCAGTATGATCCAGCCAAGCACCCGCAGGAAGATCAGCAGTTCCATCAAAATGATCCGTCCTGTGATGGAAAAGCCCTGAATGAGAGAACCCATTCCTGGATTCAGCTTGCGCCAGGACCACAGGGACCAGAGGTTGAAGCCGAATTGGATCACTAAAGAGTACAGAATATAGAGGATCGAACAAAAGAAAGAAAAAAAGCGTAGCGCTTCCGGCTGGGGTTCCTGAACGGAGGGGAATAGATGAAGCAGTCCATCCACTCCGGTGGTCAGCAGCAGGTACATTAGGCAGACGGCCCAAAAGCGAGGCCGGGTCAAAAACATGGCTTCTCGGGCCTGACGCTTCAGGCCCTTGCGGTCAATTTGCATAACGTAATTCTCCAGTAAGTGATAGTAGGGGGATGGCCGTGCGGCTCACGACGGCTCGGGCGCTTCTGGTTGTCACGCCTCGCCTGTTCGCGGCGCGGACATAAGCCCCTTCGTCTGCGGGCAAAGCCGGGGGAGCATTCCCCCTGGGCTTTGCCCATCCGCTCCAGGTCTTATGCCGCGGCTCACAACGGCTCAGGCGCTTCTCATTCCCATTTGTCCATGATCTGGCGCAGCTGGTCGGCCAGTTTGGCCAGATCCTTGTTGGTACGGCCCCGGCTGCGGTTGATAAGGTCGGCCAGATCCCGGGAGACCTCTTGCAGGCGCTGGAACGCGGGGGAGGGGGCGGAGGCGCCGCCGGTGGTACGCTTGGTCTCCAAAACAATGCCCTTTGCCAGCATACGATTTTCCAGCAAATCGTAGACCTCCTCATAGAGAGGGGCGTGGGCGGGAATGCCCCGCTGGTTTAGGTCGGAAGCAAACAGGTCTGTGATCTCCGCGTCGCCGTGGACCACAAAGACCTGCTCTGGCTTGGGGGAGAAGTGCTCCACCCAGGCAAACAGGTGATCCCGGTCGGCGTGGGAACTCAGCCCCTTGAAGTTGACGATCCGGGCCCGCACGGCGATCTCCTCGCCGAAGAGCTTGACCGACTTGGCCCCATCCAGCAGACGGCGGCCCAGGGTGCCCTCCCCCTGGTAGCCCACGAACACCACCGCGCATTCCGGACGCCAGAGATTGTGCTTCAAATGGTGGCGGATGCGGCCGGCATCACACATACCAGAGGCGGAAATGATGATTTTCGGGGTCTTGTCCATGTTCAGGGCCTTGGATTCCTCGGTGGACTGGGTGAGGGTAAGGCCGGGGAAGGTAAACAGATCCTCTCCGCCCTGCAGCACGGCAATGGCCTCCTCATCCAGATAGCCGTGGAGGTCGCCGGCGTAGATCTTGGTGGCCTCGGCAGCCAGCGGGCTGTCTACGCAGACGGTAAAATTGGGAACCGTCTTGACCAGGCCGTCATTTTTGATCTCCCGCAGGAAGTACAAAAGTTCCTGGGTGCGGCCCACCGCGAAAGAGGGGATGACGATGTTGCCCCCCTTGGAAAATACGTCGTCAATCAGGGCGGCCAGAGCCTCTGTATAGCTCTCGGGGGGCTCGTGGTTCCGGTCGCCGTAGGTGGATTCCATCACCACATAGTCCGCCTGCTCCACAAAGGAGGGGTTGCGGATGATGGGCTGGTCTACATTGCCCAGGTCCCCGGAGAAGACCAGCTTTTTGGTCACGCCGTTTTCGGTGGCCCAGATCTCCACCGCAGAGGAGCCCAGCAGGTGCCCCGCGTCACAGAAGCGGGCTTTCACGCCCTCGCACAGCTCAAAAGTCTGTCCATATTCATAAGTGTGCAGGAGCTGGAGAGCGGCCTCTGCATCAGCCAGGGTGTACAGCGGCTCCACTTCCTCCCGGCCTGCCCGCTTGCCTTTCTGGTTCTGCCACTGGGCATCGCTTTCCTGGATGTGAGCGGAGTCCCGCAGCATGATGGACATGAGCTGGGCGGTGAGACGGGTGGCAATGATCTGTCCGGAAAAGCCCTCTTTCACCAGCAGAGGGAGACGGCCGGAGTGGTCGATATGGGCGTGGGTGACCAAAACATAATCAATATAGCTGGGAGAAAAATCCAGCGCGTTGTCATCGTGCTCATCCCGGCCCTGCTGCAGGCCGCAGTCGATGAGGATCTTTTTGCCTCCAACTTCCAGACAATGACAGCTGCCGGTGACGGCATGAGCGGCGCCGAAAAATGTGAGCTTCATAAGGAAACCTCCTGTTCACAGTTTCAAAGGTTTGATCTTATTGTACACTGTTTCCCAAGGAAATTCCACTCTAATTTGTGAATCTTGTAAAAACCTGGCTCAAGGTAGCAGTCCGAAGTGCTCCAGAGCAGTCACCACACCTTCTTCATCCACGGAGCCTGTGGTGTAATCCGCCTGGGACTTCACCAGGTCGCTGGCCGAACCCATTGCCACCCCAATACCGGCATGGAGGAGCATGGACAGGTCGTTTTCTCCGTCACCAAAGGCCATGGAGCACTCCAGCGGGATGCCGAAGTGGTCCAGCAGTGCGTCCATCCCCTTGTCTTTTCCGCCGGTGGTAGGGATCACATCCAAAAAGTGGGGATGCCACCGGGTGGTCTTCAAATGGGGAGCCCGGTCCAGGAGGAGAGACTCGTTATCCTTGGTGAGGAAGGTAATGGCCTGATAAATGTCACGGCCCAAGGCACGAGTGGGGGGAGCAGTGGGGGGCAGAGGGAGATGAAGGTCCTCCATAAACTGAACGGTATACTCGTCAGAATAGTTGATGTAAATGTCCTGCCCCTCCAAAAAAATGCAGGAAAAAGCGTTGGAGCAGGCGGCGGCCACCAACTCCTCTACGGCGGCAGGTTCCATGGGGTTGCTGCGCAGCACCTGATCGCCGCAGTAGCAGTACTGGCCGCTGAGGGTCACATAACCGTCAAAGGGAAAGGCGGAGCGGACCGCATCCAGCATAAAAGGGTGACGGCCGGTGGCCACAAAGAGCTTGATCCCGCGCTGCTGCAAGGTGTGAAGGGCGGAGAGTACCCGGGCGGACATCTGGTGGGTGCGGAAGCTGACCAGCGTGCCGTCAATATCGAAAAAAATAGCCTGAACCATGAAGAAACCTCCAGCATCGTTCTGTTTGCTCCATTGTACAACAGGGTTCAGGGGGATTTCTATGTGCGATTTGGACAATCTTCACGCCCGGACGGGAAAGCAAGCATAAAAGTGGGACAGCTGGCCATAAGATGAAGCAGTGGAAGGGGGTATCACAATGGACTACGAGACGGGCAGAGGACCGATGCAGATGAGCCACCATGTGATCCTGGAGGAGCGGGAACAGCTGGTGATCTCCGGGGTGGAGGAGGTGGAGAGCTTTGACGAAAACAACATCCTGCTGACCACCGCCCAGGGCGGATTGGAGATCCAGGGGGAGGGCCTGCACATTGAAAAGCTGTCTCTGGACGGAGGGGATCTCAAAGTGGAGGGCCGGGTGAACGCTTTGATCTATGAGTCGGACAGTGGCCACCGGAGCGGGTTGTTTGCCCGGCTGCTGGGCGGATGAGCGTAGATACCATCCAGCAGGGGCAGGCCCTGTGCCAGGCGCTGCTGCTGGGCGGAGCCATGGGGGTGGGGTATGACCTTACGCGCATCCTGCGGGTGCGGGTCAAGCTCCCATTTCTGGGTCCGGTGCTGGACCTGCTGTTCTGGCTGGGGGCCACGGGGGCGCTTTTCTTCTGGTCCCAGGGGGCCTGGGGAGGACAGGTGCGGTTATACGGAGCGGCCTTCTGCCTGCTGGGAGGAGGAGTCTATTTTTGGGCCATCAGCCCCTGGACCCTGAAATTGGGCTACCTTTTGGCCGACTTATTGACCCTGTTCTTGGAAATTTTGACATTTCCACTGGGTATAACGGCGTCCATTTTGAAAAAAATTAAAGAACTTGCAAAAAACATCTTTCTTTCCGGGACAAAATGGTATAAAATAAAGCAGAATACGAGGCAGTTGGATATGGCGTACCGCCGTCGGTTACTGCGGGAAGGGAGAGAGGATGACCATGAGATTCAAACGCGCCGGGATTCTGACCAAGCTGGTCGTACTGGTCTTGCTCATCTATATGGCCACCTCACTCATGGACCTGCGGGGAAAAATTCAGACCGTGGAAGAACAGAGAGACGTCCTGAAGCAGCAGGTGGCCAACCAGCAGCTGCAAAATCAGGAGCTGGAAGACGCCATCGCAAACAGCGACGACCCTGACATGATGGAACAGGTGGCCCGGGAAAAGGGCTTTGTGAAGCAGGGGGAAGAGCTGTACGTGGATGTGGCCAACTGACCCGGCTGCTGCTCCGGCCAATGGGATGTGTGCCCGTGGGCGGAGAATTTTACAAGGAGGATATTTCGGTCGCTTATGGAGTTTGGAGTTGGGGCCGTCGTAGACGGCAAGGTTACGGGTATTACAAAATTTGGGGCTTTCGTCGCCCTTCCGGAGGGGAAGTCCGGTCTGGTACATATTTCCGAGATCGCCTATTCCTATGTGAATGAGGTGTCCGATCACCTGCACGAGGGGCAGGAGGTCAAGGTCAAGATCATCGGCATCGACCAGGCCAACCGGATCAATCTGTCCATCAAGCAGGTGGAACCCCCGCCTCAGCGTCCTCCCCGACAGCAGGGGAACAGCGGACAGCGCTTTCATGGCGGCGGCCGTCCGAACCAGAACAGCGCCCAGCGCCCCATGGGATTTGTGCGCCAGGCTCCAAAGGAACCCACGGATTTTGAGGACCGACTCAAGCAGTTTATGCAGTCTTCCGACAGCAAGCTGTCTGAGCTGCGCTATATTGAGAAAAAGGGCGGCAACCGCCGGGGAGGCGGCCGCCGGTAACCGGGCCGAAAGAGCGGCTTGCGCCGCGTGGAGTCAGGGCCGCCGCATCTGCGGCGGCCCTGTTTTTGTCCCATAAAAAAACGCCCCCGCAGGGGCGTTCAGTGTCCGGGGAACCCCCGATTTGGTTGAGCGGAGAACACTATACCACGAATTTGAAGGAAGTCAACGGGAAACAGGTCGTTTCCTGCTCACGGAGGAACTTGTTATGCTGATCATCAACGGAACCGTCCACACCATGGACGGCCTTACCATTCCAAACGGCTATGTGGCCGTGTCTGGGGACAAGATCGCAAAGGTCGGCCCCATGGAGGAGTGTCCGTCCCATTGGGAGGGGGAGACTCTGGACGCGGCGGGCGGACATATCCTGCCCGGCTTTATCGACGCCCATTGCCACTTGGGGATGTTTGGGGACGCGGTAGGCTTCGAGGGGGACGACGGGAACGAGGCCACTGACCCCTGCACCCCCCATCTCCGGGCCATCGACGGGGTGAATCCCCTGGACCGCTGCTTTGAGGAGGCACGGGCGGCAGGAGTGACCACCGTGCTTACCGGCCCCGGCTCCGCTAACCCCATTTCCGGCCAGTTTGCCGCGTTGAAAACAACCGGGAAGTGGGTGGATGCCATGGTGGTGAAGGCCCCCGTGGCCATGAAGCTGGCACTGGGGGAGAACCCCAAGTGCGTCTACAATGAGCGCCATGAGACCCCCGTGACCCGCATGGCTACCGCTGCCATCATCCGGGAAAATCTCCGTAAGGCCCTGGAATACGGCGAGAAATTGGAAAAGGCAGAGGCTGACGAGGAGGAGGACAAGCCCGAGTACGACGCCAAGCTGGAGGCGCTGCTGCCTGTGGTCCGGGGGGAACTGCCCGTCCACATCCACGCCCACCGGGCGGACGACATTGCCACCGGAGTGCGCATCGCCAAGGAGTTTGGTCTGAAATGCGTTATTGTCCACGGCACTGAGGCCCACCGAATTCCGGAACTGCTGGAGCAGGAGGGAGTGCCGGTGATCACCGGCCCCTGCCTGGGGGACCGCTCCAAGCCGGAGCTGGCCAATATGACCATCGAGAGCCCGGCAGTGCTCACCCTCCAGGGGATCAAGACCGCCATCTGCACCGACCATCCGGAGGTGCCTATCCAGTACCTGCCTCTGTGTGCGGCCATGGCGGTCAAGGGAGGGATGCTCCCTGAGGCGGCTCTGGCGGCCATTACCATCAACCCCGCCCAGATCACCGGGATCGACCACCGGGTCGGCTCCCTCACTCCCGGCAAGGACGCGGATATCGTCATCACCACCGGACACCCCATCAATCTTTTGAGCCGGGTGCGGGCGGTCTTCATCGGCGGCGTGCGGGTGAACGGATAAGGAAGCAAACATTTAGAAAAAATTAACAAAAGACTATGGCTTTTTGCCGCTCTTGTGGTATAATAAGATAACGGTGGGAGGGAACTCCCTCTCCGCTGGAGGGGGCGTTGCCTCCCACTTCTATACCTGCCCCTCTGGGGCGAAAGGAGCGGATCATATGAAATTCGTATTTACGGACAAAAAGGTTACCCTGCCTGACGCCATTCACAAGTATGCGGAGAAAAAGGTAGGAAAGCTGGACCGTTTTTTTAAGGAGGATGCCACCGCGGCCATCACATTCAGCATTGAAAAGGAGCGGAACAACAAGGTTGAGATCACCATCCGCTCCAACGGCACGATCTTCCGGGTATCTGAGAGCACCTCCGATATGCACGCCTCCATTGACGCCGCCGTCACCACCCTGGAGCGGCAGATCCGTAAGAACAAGACCCGTCTGGAGAAGCGGCTGCGCCAGGGGGCCTTTGAGCGGGCCCTGGACGTGAGCGAGGTCTCCACCTTTGCCCCGGATGAGCCGGAGGAAGGGGAGTACCGCATTGTCCGTAGCAAGACCTTCCCCATCAAGCCCATGACCCGGGACGAGGCCATCCTGCAGATGAATCTGCTGGGCCACAGCTTCTTTGCTTTCCGGGATGAGGAGGCCGACGGGACCTTTGCCGTGGTTTACCGCCGCTATGACGGGGACTATGGTCTGATCGAAGACGGGCAGTAAAAGACAAAAAATGCCCCCGGCGCTTTCAAGCGCCGGGGGCATTTTTGCAGGCGAAAACAGGGTCAGTCCTCCCCCTCCAGGAAGTAGGAGGCCTCCATATCGGCAGTGGCCAGAGCAAAGGCCAGGGGGTATTTTTGAAGCGCCTGACCGACGGTGCGGTTGTCCTCGGGGCCGGAAAAGCCCATGTGCCAGCGGATGGCCATGGCCTCCTCACGGGTAAGGCGAATATAGCCGTTTGCGATGTACACGCTCTTCTCCCCGTGTCCGTAGGGCAGGGGGTCATCAAAGGTGTAGGTGGGCACCTTCTCCCACTGGCCGGTGGCCTCATTTTTCACGTTGCGGGTACCCCGCTTGTAGCAGCCGATCTTGCACAAGTCATGGAGCAGGGCCACGATGGCGATGGATTCGCCGCTGTACTCCAGACCATAGAGCTCCTGGACCCGCTCCCGCTGGAGATAGTCCACCAGACAGTGATATACGTTGAGGCTGTGCTCACACAGCCCGCCCTCGTAGGCGCCGTGATACCGGGCGGAGGCGGGGGCGGTAAAAAAGTCGCTCTTGTTTTCCAAAAAATCCAGCAGCTTGTCTGCTCCGTCCCGGGTGATGTGGGCTTTAAAAATTTCTATAAATTCTTCCTTGCAGGACATGGGCTTCCTCCTAAAAATCCGCGCCAGGGCGGGAGATTTCGTGAGACGATTGTACCACAGGGAACAGGAAAAAGCCAGACGGCATTTTCCCGCTTTTGTGGGGGAAAGAGCGGGGAACAGGGGAAAATAATTCACCGAAAGCCTTGACAAACAGCCCTGAACATGGCTACAATTTTAATAGTATGGATCCCTATGGGAAGCTTTGGAAATATGGAATGAGGAGTGTGTATCATGCGGATTTATGTGACCGAAGATTACAATGCCATGAGCCGCCGGGTGGCCAGCATTTTGGCCGCTCAGGTGATGTTAAAGCCCGACTGTGTGCTGGGCCTGGCCACCGGCTCCACCCCCGTGGGCGCCTATAAGCAGCTGGTAGAGTGGTATAAGAAGGGCGATTTGGACTTTGCCCAGGTCCGCTCCATCAACCTGGACGAATATGTGGGGCTGGCTCCCACCCACGATCAGAGCTACCGCTATTTTATGCAGCATAACCTCTTTGACCATGTGAACATCGTGCCCGCCAACACCAACGTGCCCAACGGCCTGGCCGAGGATGCCGCAGAGGAGTGCCGGCGGTATAACGAGGTCATCCATACCCTGGGCCCCATCGACCTGCAGCTGCTGGGCATGGGCCACAACGGCCACATCGGCTTTAACGAGCCCGCCGATGCCTTTGAGCTGGAGACCCACGTGGTGGATCTGACCGACACCACCATTCAGGCCAACGCCCGCTTCTTTGCCTCCGCTGATGAGGTGCCCCGTCAGGCCATGACCATGGGCATTCAGACCATTATGCAGGCCAAGAAAGTCCTGGTGGCCGTCAGCGGCAAGGATAAGGCCGAGATCGTGAAGAAGGCCTTTACCGGCCCTGTCACTCCCAACGTGCCCGCATCCATCCTCCAGATGCATCCCGATGTGATTCTGGTGGGCGATAAGGCTGCCTTGAGCCTGCTGTAATTAGAGACAAATTCCAAGGGCCGCGGTCACTTGACCGCGGCCCTTTTTCAGGAGGAAGCGCCATGGAGCTCTATTTTGCCCCTATGGAGGGGGTGACCGGCCCCCAATTCCGTCGGGCCCACCATAAATACTTTTCCGGGGTGGACCAATACTACCTCCCTTTTATCAGTCCGACCCAGGACCATGTGTTTACCCCCAGGGAGCTGCGCAATGTGGGGCCCCAGGCCAACGAGGGGATTGACGTGGTGCCCCAGCTGCTCACCAAAAACCCCGAGGATTTTGTATGGGCGGCAAAAGAGCTGGGGAAGATGGGGTACCGGGAGGTGAACCTGAACCTGGGCTGTCCCTCCGGGACTGTGGTAGCCAAGGGAAAAGGGGCGGGAATGCTGGCTGACCCCAAGGCCCTGAATGAATTTTTTGAGGCGATTTTTTCCGCTGACTTGGACGGATTGGCTATTTCCGTAAAAACCCGACTGGGGCTGGAATCTCCCCAGGAGTTTCCCGCTTTGGCGGAGGTCTTTGCCCGGTATCCGATTTCCCTGCTGATCCTCCATCCCCGGGTACGGGAGGACTACTATAAGGTGCCGGTGCGGGCGGAGGAGTTTGTCAAAGCCATGCCCCTGATTCGCTGCCCCCTGTGCTATAACGGCGCCCTGGTACACACTGGGGATTGTGTCCGGACAGCGGAGGAATTTCCGCAGCTTCAGGGCATGATGATGGGCCAGGGGTTGATCGCCGACCCGGCTTTGGCCCGAAAGGCTCGGGGTGGACAACCGGCAGGCCGGGAAGAACTGAGAGCGTTTCATGATGAGCTGTACCAGGGCTATCTCCGGGACTTTTCCAGTGAAAAAAACACGGTGTTTCATATGAAAGAGCTGTGGAGCTACTTTTTCCGCCTCTTTGAGGGGGGAGAAAAGCTTTTTAAGCAGATCAAAAAAGCCCAGAACGGGAAGAGCTATGAAAGCGCTGTGGATCAGATTTTCCGTACGCTTCCCCTGCGGGAAGAGGCGGACTGGAGCCGGTAAGTGGTAAGGGAAGAATCAAGAAAGGGAAAGCCAAGGGCTTTCCCTTTCTTTTTTGTCGATCACCTGTTCAAAGTCCCAGCAGCTTTTGGGCGTTTCCGCCCAGGATGGCCTCCAGTTCCCAGGGCTCCAGCGGCAGGGCCCGCAGACGTTTGAGGGCCTTGGCCTGGTCGTCCCAAGGGCTGTCGGTTCCAAACAGGACCCGCTCAGCGCCAAACTTGCGCACTATGCCCATGAACTGATCTTCTCCCATCAGGGGCAGATCTTCAGGGCGATAGTACCCGTCGTCCAGGGGCGCGATGGCGCCCAGGGCATAGGAGGTGTCAATGGACACCTGAGTGTCCCAGAGAAACTCTTCCACCTGCTCCCACTGCCGCCAGCCTCCCATATGGGCCAGCACCAGCTTTACCGGCCCCACCTGCTTTAATGCCCGCAGGACCATAGCGGGGGAGCAGTTGTCTTTTCCGAGGAAGCCGATATCCAATCCGGCGTGGGAGAGGACCATCAGTCCCAGTTCCCCGCAGCGGTCCAGAATCCGCAAATAGCGAATATCGTCAAAGTCCGTCCCCTGGTATTCTGGGTGGAGTTTGATCCCTTTCAGTCCCAGAGCGGCAATACGGCTGAGCTCTTCCCGGTAGCCGTCAAAGTCCGGGTGGATGCAGCCCAGAGAGTAGATCCCGGTCTCTGCCCCCAGGTCGTTCATGCGGGCGGAGGAGTCGTTCACATGGGGCACCTGATGGGGGTTGGTGGCCACAGGGAGCACCAGACAGGCGTCCACCCCGGCCCGGTCCATAGAGGCGCGCAGCCCGGCGGCAGAGCCGTCGGAGAAAGCGTGAGTATGGGAGAGAAGCTCCAGCTTTTTTACGGTAGAGGCGGCAATTTTTTCTGGGAAGACGTGGGTGTGAATATCAATGATCATCGGTGTGTTCGCTCCTTCTTGGGTCAGGAAAACCTGGGGTATGATTTTTTAGCATACCACAGGTTTTCCGGTTTGAAAAGATACTCAGTTGGGGTCGCCCAAGGCTTGGCTCTGTCGGACCAGCACCTTCTGGTCAAAGCAGGAGAAGGACTCCTCTACCATCTGAGCATCGGGCTTTTTGGTAAAGAGAGATACCGCCGGGACAAGGACCAGTCCGGCCACCATACAGAATGCACCCGCGTTGATGGGGGACTGAAGCACAGCGGGGAAGAAGGAGTTCAGGCCGATGTTGGCCAGCATGAACACGGTGGAAAACAGGAAGCTGACCCAGCAGGCGGCCTTGGTGGCCTTCTTCCAGTAGAGACCGAAGAGGAAAGGGGCCAGGAAAGCACCGGCCAGAGCCCCCCAGCTGACGCCCATGAGCTGGGCGATGAAGGTGACGTTGGACTTGTACTGAACAATGGCCAGCACCACGGAGATGGCGATAAATACCACAATGAGGCAGCGCATGACAAAGACCTGGCGTTTCTGGTCCATGTTTTTGACCACGTGGTCTTTCAGCAGATCCAGGGTAAGGGTGGAGCTGGAAGTGAGGACCAGGGAGGACAGAGTGGACATGGAGGCGGACAGCACCAGAATCACCACCACGGCCAGGAGAAGGTCGGGCAGACCTGAGAGCATGGTGGGCACGATGGAGTCATAGCCGTTTGCGGCAATGTCCACCTGGTCACCAAACAGCCGGCCAAAGCCCCCCAGGAAGTAGCACCCGCCGGCCACCACTGCGGCGAAGAGGGTGGAGATGACCGTGCCGGTGTCGATGGCCTTCTCACTTTTGATGGCGTAGAACTTCTGGGTCATCTGGGGCAGTCCCCAGGTGCCCAGAGAGGTGAGGATGACCACTCCCAGCAGGTTTAGAGGGTCAGGGCCAAAGAAGGAGGCAAAGACGCCGGGCACAGCGGAGACAGTTGGATCATTGACCTGGGCCAGCCCTTCCAGAGCGGCCATAAAGCCACCCTGACTATTGAGAACGGCGGCAATGACGGCGATAATGCCCACGATCATGATAATGCCCTGAATAAAGTCGTTGATGGCGGTGGCCATGTAGCCGCCGGCAATGACGTAGATGCCGGTGAGCACCGCCATGACGATGACGCAGATGGAGTAGTCGATGTGGAACGCCATGCCGAACAGGCGGCTGAGGCCATTGTAGAGGCTGGCGGTGTAGGGGATCAGGAAGATAAAAATGATGACAGAGGCGGCGATCTTCAAGGACGGGCTGCCAAACCGCTTGCCAAAAAATTCCGGCATGGTGGCGCTGTCCAGGTGCTGGGTCATGATCCGGGTCCGGCGGCCCAGCACCACCCAGGCCAGCAGCGAGCCCAGCAGGGCGTTGCCGATCCCCGCCCAGGTGGCGGCGATGCCGTATTTCCAACCAAACTGGCCGGCGTATCCCACAAAGACCACGGCGGAAAAGTAGGAGGTGCCGTAGGCGAAAGCAGTGAGCCAGGGGCCCACGGACCGTCCGCCCAGGACGAAGCCGTTCACGTCGGTGGCATTCTTCCGGCAATACAGGCCGATGCCTACCATGACCGCGAAGAAAACCAGCAGCATACCTAGTTTGATACCCATATCATTCATTCCTCTCATGCAACATACTTCGTTGCTTTGTACCGTTGAAGTGTAATGCAAAAAAGTGAAAAAGTCAAGAGTAAATTTGCCCAAAAGAACCGGGTGCGGAAAAAAAGAAATCGTGTGATCGCGCAAAAGGCGCGACCACACGATGTAAGTGCGGGAGAGAGGTTACATGGCATCCTCGTCAATGATCTGGGCTTTGAGCAGATTGGTGGAGCCGCTCTTCCCCAGGGGGACACCGGCAGTGATGACCACGGTGTCTCCGCTCTTTACCAGCCCCTCTTTCAACGCTACCTCGGCGGACAAAGAGAAGATCCGGTCGGTGGAGGTAACTTCTCCGGTGAGGAAGGGGATCACGCCCCAGGAGATGTTCAGCTGGCGGCGGACCTTCTCATGCATGGTGAGGGCGGCCACCGGGCAGGCGGGGCGGAAGCGGCAGATCATCCGGGCGGTACGACCGGAGTTGGTGGCAGCCAGAATGGCCTTGGCGTCCAGATCCATGGCGGTAAGGCAGCAGGTGTGGGTGATAGCGTCGTTGATGTTGCTGGCGGGGACCACGCGCTGCTTCTGGAACTGACGCCAGTAGTGGATGGAGTGCTCAGCCTCTTCCACGATGCCGGCCATGGCGCTCAGGGCCTCTACGGGGTATTTGCCCCCGGCGGTCTCGCCGGAGAGCATGACGCAGCTGGTGCCGTCGAAGACGGCGTTGGCCACGTCGGAAACCTCGGCCCGGGTGGGACGGGGGTTGCGCATCATGGAGTCCAGCATCTGGGTGGCGGTGATGACAG
>CALWOP010000032.1 GCA_944383195.1 uncultured Oscillospiraceae bacterium | reverse complement strand
CAGGACACCAAGGTGGCCGGTCTGGCCCACGAGGCGGGCAAGGCCTGCATCATCGTGGTCAACAAGTGGGACGCCATCGAGAAGGACGGCAAGACCATGGACAAGATGCGCCAGGATGTCATGCGGGACCTGTCCTATATGACCTATGCCCCCATCCTGTTTATCTCTGCCCTCACGGGCCAGCGGGTGGACCGTCTCTTTGAGCTTATCAACTACGTCAATAACCAGGCCGCCACCCGTATCTCCACTGGTATGCTCAACTCCCTTCTGGCCGACGCCACCGCCCGGGTCCAGCCTCCCACGGACAAGGGCCGCCGGCTGAAGATCTACTATATGACCCAGGTGGGTGTGCGTCCGCCCCACTTTGTCTGCTTCTGCAACGATGCAAGACTGTTCCACTTCTCCTACCAGCGCTACCTGGAAAATCAGATCCGCTCCACCTTCGGGCTGGAGGGCACCCCGGTGCGCCTCACCGTCCGGCAGAAGAGCGAGAAGGAGGATTAACATGGGCGAGGTCATCTTGTTCGTCCTGACCCGGATGGAGTTTTGGCTGGTGGCCGTGATCTCCTATTTCTGCGGCTGCTTCAACGGAGCGGTCATCGTCTCAAAATATATTCTGCGAGACGATGTACGAAACCACGGCAGCGGGAACGCAGGCCTCACCAACTTCTTTCGTACCTTCGGCGGTCCCCTCACCTTTGTAGTCATCCTCACCGACGTACTGAAGGCTGTGGTGGCCATTCTGATTGCCGCCAAGATCGGCGCCGGCTATGACCCCCGCATTATGCCCGATATGCCCATGGAAGCGGCCATGGCAGCCTATTATGTGGTTCTCTTCAAGTATTGGGCCGGTCTGTGGTGCCTGCTGGGCCATATGTTCCCCTGTATGTTCCACTTTAAGGGCGGCAAGGGCATCCTCTCCGGCGGCGCCATCGCCATCATGCTGGACTGGCGCATTGCCCTGGTGGTGTGGGGCGGCTTTCTCATTCTGGCCGTACTCACCCGCTACGTGTCCCTGGGCTCCTGCTGGGCGGGGGCCAGCTTCCCCTTCGCCACCTGGTTTGTCTACCACGACCCCCTCATTACCGGCCTGGGGGCCTTCATCGGACTTCTCATTTTGTATATGCACCGGGGCAACATCCACCGGCTGATTACGGGAACGGAAAACAAGTTCAGTCTGCATAAGAAGAAATAGCGTCCAAGCCGTCGTGAGCAGCACGGATGGACCGAAGCGCCGGGGAGAAACCAAGCCGCTGCGGCGGCTGTTTCGATCCCAAGTGCAGGGAAGCCGTGCGTCGCGAACAGGCAAGGCGTGAATCAGATCTTGCACCATACTCCATAAAATTTAAAGGAGGTTTCTCTATGAAGATCACCGTACTGGGCAGCGGCGCCTGGGGCACCGCTCTGGCTATGCTCCTGCTGGAAAACGGAAACGACGTCACCCTCTGGTCCTACACCGAGGAGGAGTCCAAGGTTTTACGCGAGACCCACGAAAACCCCATGCTCAAGGGCGTTCGCCTGCCCCCTGAGATGAAATTCTCAACCGACATGGCCTGTGTCAAGGGCTGCGGCCTGGTGGTGATGGCCACTCCTTCCTTTGCTGTGCGCTCCACCGCCGCCAAGCTGAAGGTGCTGGCCGACCCGGGCACCATTCTGGTATCTGTCTCCAAGGGCATTGAGAAGGACAGCTCCCTGCGCCTTAGTCAGGTCATTGAGGAGGAGCTCCAGGGGCACTGCCCCGTGGTGGTCCTCTCCGGCCCCTCCCACGCCGAGGAGGTGGGCCGCCGCATCCCCACCGGGGTGGTGGCTGCCGCCGACGATTTGAAGATCGCCCAGCAGGTCCAGGACCTCTTCATGAACCAGCGTTTCCGAGTCTACACCAGCGATGACAAGATCGGCACTGAGATCTGCGCCGCCCTCAAGAACATCATCGCCCTGTGTGCCGGCTGCTGCGACGGCATGGGCTACGGAGACAACACCAAGGCCCTGCTCATGACCCGCGGCCTTGCCGAGATGGTTCGCCTGGGCGTGGCCCTGGGCGGCAAGAAAGAGACCTTCACCGGCCTTGCCGGCATGGGTGATCTGATCGTCACCTGCTGCTCCATGCACTCCCGGAACCGCCGCTGCGGCATCCTCATCGGTCAGGGCAAGGACGTGCAGGAGGCTATTAAAGAAGTAGGCGCCGTGGTGGAGGGCTACTATGCCGCCGCCAACGCCCGCACCCTGGCTCAGAAGGTCGGTGTGGAGATGCCCATTGCTCAGGCCGCCTACGAGGTCCTCTACGAGGGCCGGGACGTGCACAACGTCATCACCGACCTGATGGGCCGGGCCAAGCGCTCGGAGCTGGAGGAGAGCTGGAGTTAATCAAAAAAGCGGCCAGGCCGCTTTTTTGATAAGGCTTGCACCGCGCGGCGCGCATGAGCTGTCTGCAAAAGCAGACAGCTCCCACACTTGCGCGGTGAGAAGTGTTTTTGGGATCGGCAGAGCCGTCCCAAAAACAGATTTCAATTTATTCCATTGCCTGCGGGCGATGGAACTCCTGCGGAGGGCCTTTCTTCCGCCCAAAACAGAGAGATTTGACTGGTTTTGCCGCCTCCGGGCGGCAAAACGCCTATGGAGGCATTTTATTTATGGAACGGCTCTATGAACAAGACCCCTTCCTCACCCGCTTTGACGCTGTGGTGGAGTCCTGCGTCCAGGGAAAGAAAGGATTCGATATCATCCTGAATCAGACCGCTTTCTACCCCGAGGGGGGCGGCCAGCCCTATGACACCGGCACCCTTGGAAGCGTCCGGGTGCTGGAGGTACATAACCGGGACGGACGGGTGGTCCACACCTGCGACAGTCCTTTGGAGGCGGGAGCCCCCGTCTCCGGAGAAATCGACTGGGCCCGCCGCTTTGACCTTATGCAGCAGCACTCTGGCGAGCACATCGTCTCCGGCATGGCCCACGCCAAGTGGGGCTGTGACAATGTGGGCTTCCACCTGGGCAGCGACGTGGTCACCATTGACCTAAATGTGCTCCTCACTCCGGGGCAGCTCCAGGAGCTGGAGAAGGACGTAAATCGCTATCTCTGGGAGGACCATCCCATCCACATCGCCTACCCCTCCCAGGAGGAGCTGGAAACCATCGACTACCGCAGCAAAAAGGAGCTCACCGGACAGGTGCGCATTGTCACCTTCCCCGGTGCGGACTGCTGCGCCTGCTGCGGCACCCATGTGCGCTCCTCCGGCCAGGTGGGGCTGGTAAAGCTGCTGTCCATGGAGAAATTCCGGGAGGGAGTGCGCATCCAGCTGGTGTGCGGCGGCCGGGCCCTGGGCTATTTTGCCGCCCTCCAGGCTCAAAACGCCCAGGTGTCTCACCTGCTCTCCGCCAAGGCACTGGAGACAGGCGGAGCCGTGGAGCGGCTGGTGGAAGAAAACAACGCCCTGAAAGCCCGATGCGCTGCCATGGAGGATGCCCGCTTCGCTCTTCTGGCCGAGGAGTATCGGGAAAAGGGAGATGTGCTTCTCTTTGAAGACGGACTCTCCCCTGACAGCCTGCGCCGACTGTGCGATGCGGTGCTCCACACCTGCGGCGGCCGATGCGCCTGCTTCTCCGGTTCGGAGGAAGATGGATATAAATATGCCATTGGCCAGCTGGGGGGGCAGCTGCGTGAGCTCACCAAGGAACTAAACCAGACCCTCAACGGCCGGGGCGGCGGCAAGCCGGACTTTGTCCAGGGCTCCCTCCGGGCCTCTCAAGAGCAGATTCGGGCATTTTTCAACGGATGATTTGAGGTTTTTATGGAATATTCAATCTATCAGCTCCTGTGGCTGTTTCTCTGCTACGCCTTTCTGGGCTGGCTGAGTGAGACGGCCCTGGCCGCCGCCCGGAAGGGCCGGCTTTTGAACCGCGGCTTCCTCAACACCCCCTTTTCCCCGGTCTACGGCCTGGGCGGCGTGCTCTTTGCCCTGTTCCTGCCCGAACTGCGGGACGACCCTTTCTTCCTGTTTCTGGGCGGCATGATCCTGGCCACCGCCCTGGAGCTGTTCACCGGCATTTTGCTGGAAAAGCTCACTGGGCAGAAGTGGTGGGACTACTCCCAGCGGCGCTTCCAGTTTGAGGGCCATATCAACCTGACCTACTCGGTGATTTGGGGTCTGTGCGCCCTGTTTTGCCTCTTTGTGGGCAACCGTCTGATCCTGGCCCTGGTGGGTCTGATCCCCTACGCTGTGGGGCGATTCATCCTGCTGGGCATCTATGTAGTGCTGGGGCTTGATATTCTCACCTCCCTGGCCGCTCTGTTTCAGTGGAAGCTCTCCCTGCCCGACACCCGTGAACTGTCCCGGTTCCTTTCCCGGCTGACCCAGACCCTGGACAACGCCGTCACCCGGTATGTCCAGCGCCGTGTGACCCGGGCCTACCCCAACCTGGACCCCACAAAGGGCCCCGCCCGCACCAAAGCGGCTCCCACCGTCTTTGCCCAGGGCTGCTGCTTCTACAAGCTGGCCTGTCTCTTTTTCCTGGGTGCCTTCCTGGGGGACATTATCGAAACCATCTTCTGCCGGGTAACGGCGGGGGTGTGGATGAGCCGCAGCAGCGTAGTGTGGGGGCCTTTCTCCATTGTGTGGGGCCTGGGCGCGGTGCTGCTTACCGCTCTGCTCTATAAATACCGCCACAAAAGCGACGGATACATTTTCTTTGTGGGCACCGTGGCCGGAGGCGCCTATGAGTACTTCTGCTCGGTTTTCACCGAGCTGGTCTTCGGCACCGTGTTCTGGGATTACAGCAAAATCCCCTTTAATCTGGGCGGGCGCATCAACCTGCTCTACTGCTTCTTCTGGGGTATTGCGGCGGTGGTCTGGCTGAAGCTGGTCTACCCCATCCTGTCCAGGTGGATCGAAAAGCTTCCCATCCGAACAGGCAAGCTGCTCACATGGGCGCTTATCCTCTTTATGCTGGTCAACGTCATTCTATCCGCTCTGGCCATGGGCCGCTTTGTCCAGCGCCAGGGGAACCCCGCTCCTGCAAATAATGCGGTAAGCCGCTTTTTGGATGAGCGCTTCCCAGACGAGCGCATGGAACGGATCTATCCCAATATTTTATTTGTGGAATAAACGGGGCGCAGCCCCCCTTTGGAGGAATCGCAATGAACAACACCCGGGGACGCTTCTTTGCTCTGGAGGGCATTGACGGAAGCGGAAAATCCACCCAGCTGAAGCTTCTGGCCCAGCGCCTGGAGCAGGCTGGCCGCCCCTGCCTCACCACCTGCGAGCCCACCCACCGCCCTATGGGCGCGCTTCTGCGCCAGATACTCACCAGACAGGTGCGCTGTGACAGCCGGGTGGTGGCCCCCCTATTTGTGGCCGACCGGCTGGACCACCTGCTCAACGAGGAAAACGGCCTGTGCAAGGCGGTGGAGGATGGGCTCACCGTCCTCACGGACCGCTACTATTTCTCCTCCTATGCCTATCAGAGCGTGGACCTGCCCCTGGAGTGGGTGATCGAGGCCAACCGCCCCTGCGCTGAGCTTCTCCGGCCCAACGCCACCATCTTCATTGACGTGGAGCCGGAGCTGGCCCTGGAGCGCATCGCTCAAAACCGGGAGGGAACGGAGCTCTTCGAGACCATGGAACGCCTTACCCGCACCCGTGAGCAGTATTTCCGGGCTTTCGAGGCCCAAAAAGACGTGGAACGGGTGATCGTTCTGCCCGGAAACCAGAGCGTGGATGCAATCGCCCAGGCCATCTGGGAACAGGTGGAGCAGTTCTTCTAATCTGTGGGGAGTGGACGTGTACACGCCCACTCCCTTTTTGCACCCTGCGGCCCCCAGGGGCATAGGATGTGGTGGCCCTCAGAAGCCTTTGCTTCCGGGGCCCACCGAAAAAATGTGAGGTGTCTTTTATGGTGACTATGACCGCCACCGTCCTCCAGGCCTGGGGCAGCCAGGTCCTGGTTCGGGACAACAGCAACAATCAGGAGGTTTTGGTGCATACCAACTACTCCACCAGCAACCTGTCCGCTGGGACTCAGGTGCGCATCGTGTATAACGGCGTGATGACTGCCAGCATCCCGCCCCAGATCAACGCTCAGAGCATCTGCTACTTCGCTGACTGAGCCTACGGACGCAAAAAGGGCCGCCCCACACAACGGGGCGGCCCTTTAACAATCGAAGAAGTGGCCGCGCCACTTCTTCGAGAAGGATTGCACACAAGCCGGGCCTCAATTCCTTATGGAAAAGTCGGCCCGTCTTGCGTGAGAAGTGTCATTTGCGATGCACATATCGCCGGAAATGACGGATCACAATGATTCCGCCGTCTGCGGCGGCGGAATCCATTGCAGGAGGGCTTTGGGGACAAGCTGATTATTCCCTTTTCTGGGAGAGCTCCAGTCCGCTGATGTGCTCTTTCAGGGCCAAAACCTCCCCCACAGGGACGGACAGCTCATCCACCCCCATCTGGAGCAGCGTCTTTGTCATGTCCCGGTCGGCCCCCAGCTGTCCGCACAGGGCTACCCGCCGGCCATGGCGGTGTCCCTCCTCCACGGTTCGGCGGATGAGCGCCAGCACCGCCGGATGACGGGAATCATACATTCCCTGCAGATCCGGGTCCTGCCGGTCCATGGCCAGGGTATACTGGGTCAGGTCGTTGGTGCCGATGGAGAAAAAGTCAGCCTCCTCGGCCAGCTCCCCGGCCATGAGAGCGGCGGCAGGCGTCTCGATCATCACGCCCACCTCCACTTCCCCGGTGGGAAGTCCCTCCTCCTCCAGCTCCGCCCGGCACCGTTCCAGCAGCTTCCGGGCATTTCTCACCTCTGCCGGGGATGTGACCATGGGGAACATTACAGCGGCTTTCCCATAGCGGGCGGCCCGTAGGACAGCCCGCAGCTGGGGCACGAAAAGCTCCGGCCGCTTCAGGGACAACCGGATTCCCCGCAGGCCCAGGGCCGGGTTCTCCCCCTGACCAGTCTCCAGCCAAGGGGGGTGCTTGTCTCCCCCAATGTCCAGGGTACGGATGACCACCCGCCGCCCCTGCATAGCCTCCAGGGCCTGGCGATAAACCGCGAACTGTTCCTCCTCCCCCGGGCTGCGCTCCTTGTCCAGGCAGAGAAACTCCGTGCGGAACAAGCCCACACCCTGTGCCCCCTGCTCCAGGGCCAGGGCGGCCTCCCGGGCTGAGCCGATGTTGGCGCACACCGTAACAGTCCGGCCATCCCGGGTGCGGACGGGGGCATCTCTCCACCGCTCCAATTCTCTCCGGCGGGCCTGTGCCTGTCGGCACTTCTGCTCCAGAGCCGCCCGGACGGACTCCTCCGGCTCCAACCAGAGCCGCCCGCGTTCCGCGTCCAGGGCGGCATAAACGCCTTCCCAATGTTTCTGCGGAGCAATGCCTGTGACGGTTGGCAGCCCCATGGCCCGGACGAGGATAGCGGCATGGCTGTCAGGGGCCATATGCTCCACCACAAGGCCCAGTGCCTTGTCCCGGTCCAGGGCGATGAGTTCCCCTGAGGAACACTCCTTGGCCCACAGGATAGCGGGCCGCTCCAGCTCCAGCCGTCCCGCCCCGCCGGCCAGGACCTCCCGCCACAGACGGGACACCTCCTCCACATCGGCCATCCGGCCTTGAAGGTAAGGATCATCCAGGGCACGAAACGCGGCGGCAAAGGTCTCTTCCGCCTCTCTCACGCCATCTTCGGCACAGCGTCCCGCCCGAACCGCTTTTTGGGCGGTCTCCACAAAATCCTGATCCTCCAGCATTAGGGCGTGGAGGCGAAAAATTTCCGCTTCCTCCTCTCCCAGCTGTTCCCGGGCCGCGGCACGCTGCTCCTCCAGGCGGGCCAACGCCGTTTCCCGGGCGGCCTCCAGCCGTTCCAATTCCTCTTCCACGGTTGGGAGAGAAACTCCCTTTTGATTGGTGAGAGCCGGGAGCACATGGATGGGGCCCACCGCTCCGCCGGGGCACAGGGAAATCCCCTCAAACCAGTTCATCCGGCTCCCTCCTCCCCGGTCAAAGATTGTTCTCAAAATAGTTTTTTATCTGTTCCAGAGACCGCTCCTCGTCTCCTCCCTCCACCGTAATGGTGACGGTGTCGCCCTGGACAACTCCCAGGGTCATCAGGGCCATGATCCGATCCGCCGCGGCACGCTTATCTCCCTTTTGGACCGTAACGGCGCTGTCCAGCTCTCTGGCCGCCGTCACCAGGCCGGCGGCAGGACGGCCATGGAGGCCGTTGGGGTGGGTGATTCGATAGGTAAATTCCTTCATTGCGTTCCCCTCCCTTTGTTCAATCTGCGGGCGTTACTGCAATTCCTCCCAGGTGGGCATGGCGGGAATGGCGCCGCTGCGGGAACAGGTCAGGGCGGCGGCCCGGTTGGCGAAGGTCAGGATGTCCCGCAGCTCCCCCTCCTCCAGGCCCTCCAACGGGTGTTCTCCCCGGGCGCACAGCCGGGCCAGGACGGCCCCTAAAAACGTGTCCCCTGCGCCATTGGTATCGGCCACCGCCACACTGACGCCCGGGACATGGAACCCTTGCCCATTCCAGCGGCAGAATACCCCCTCCGCTCCCAGGGTCACCAAAACGAGGGATATTCCCCCCTCCTCCAGGCGGCGGCTCCCCTCTTCCAGGTCCTCCGTCCCGGCGGCCAGGGGCAGTTCCTCCTGGGACAGCTTCAAAATATCCACCAGCGGCAGAACCATCCGCACCCACTGCTCCGCCTGGGCCCGGTCGTTCCAGATCTTCTCCCGGTAGTTGGGGTCGAAGCTCACCAACACCCCCGCGCGGTGGGCATGGCGTGCGGCAAAAACAGTGGCACTGCGGGCCTTGCCCGGGGTGAGACTCACAGAGCCGAAGTGGAGCACCTTCCCCCCTCCAGCATCTCCTCCCGTACCTCGTCGGCGGACAGCTCCCCGTCCGCTCCCCGGACAAAGGCAAAGCTCCGCTCCCCCTGTCCGTCTACCGACACTACCGCCAGAGTTGTGGGGGTCTGGGCGGTCAGCAGACCGGTCACGTCCACTCCGTTCTCCTTCAGGACCCCTCTCAAATAGTCCCCAAACCCATCGTTTCCCACCTTGCCCAAAAAGGCGGTCCGGGCCCCCAGGCGGGCGGCGGCCACCGCCACGTTGGCCGGGGCACCCCCCGGATTGGCGACATACAGCGGCACGCCAGACCGGCTCTCTCCCGTCCAGGTCAAGTCAATGAGAACTTCTCCTATGGTGGTAATATCTCTCATATCGCACCCCTCCTCCGCCGGCGGCGGCCGTGCCCTCTCTGTCCTATTACTATACCATAGAGCCAAACAAAAATCCATCGTTTTCCACAACTCTCTTTGCCGGAATTGACTTCCTCATGGGCCAAGTGTATAATGGAGAACCACAACCTTTTGGGTTACATTCAGAAAGGAGTTATGAAACGATGAAACGCACTTTGCGCGCTCTGCTGTGCGCCGGTATGACCGCCGCCTTGCTCTGTGTGCCCGCTCTGGCCGCGGAGGAAGCTCCCATCCCTGCCAAACAGGGGGACTTTTATGTGATGATCAATGGGGAGTATGTGACCTTCCCCGATGCAGTGCCTCAGCTGAAAGAGGGCCGCTCCTGCCTGCCCTTCGCTGCAGTGTTTGAGCAGCTGGGCTTCCCCCAGGATGGCATGACCTGGGATGCCGACACCCAGACCGTCACCGCCGTCAAGCCCGATGTGCTCTACTCCCCCTCCAACGGCGGAGAGCCCCAGCGGGGCGATCTCACCGTCCAGCTGACCATCGGCTCCAAGGAAATCCGCTACTGGTACGAAAATGACCTCATCGCCGGCCCCCACGGAGACCGTGTCCAGGTCAACAACACCCTCCAGAGCGAGGTAGCCCCCTATATCTCCGGCGGGCGCACCTACATCCCCTTCGGTCTTCTGGCCGATGCCCTGGGCTATAACGTGGGCTGGGACAGCACGGTTGGCGCAGTCCTCATTGACGACGTGGACGCCATTCTGGCCGCCAATACCGAGACCTATGAGCTGATGGACCAGTACCAGGCCTATAACCGCACCTTTGTGGAGAAAAATCAGAAGGTCACCGGCAAATTTGCCATGGACATGGCCGTATCTCAGTCCGCTGAGGGCTCCGACAGCGACATCACTTTCAATGTGACCGGCGATTATGATATGATTACCGCCGGTGCCACCGCGCTGGAGTTTGACACCGATATGACCGTTGACGCCACCATCCTCATGAACGGCGCAGACATGAGCGCCATGCTGACCGCCCCCGACGGGACCTCCCCGCTGCCCATGGAGCTGGGCTTCTCCATGCGGGGCGACATGGCCGACGGCGTGCTCTACTTCAACCTGGACTCCCAGAAGCTCACCCAGCTGGCCGGCCTGGACTCCGCGGCCTGGTACAAACTGGACATGGCCGCCATTTACGACGAAATGTCCGCCCTGACCGGCATGAACTACAAACAGCTCATGGAGCTGTCCGCCGCCTCTGTGGAGGAGGACTTCTCCCAACTGCTGCCCTCCCTGTTGGAGAATATGCCGCTCACCAGCGTTGAGTTTACTGCTTCTGATTACCTGGCCGCACTGAACCTGCTCTGCGGGGACAGCCACTTTGTGAAGTCCGGCGCCAACTATGTGAACACTTTCCTCAACGAGCAAGGTGTCACCGGCACCTTCACCATCTCCACCAACGGCAGCCAGGTGAACGGCTACGCCATGGAGCTGAAATCTGACCCCAGCCTGACCGGCGCGGAGATGACCCTGTCCGCCTCCATGAAGGGCAACAAGCTGGAGATGGCCATGGACGTGGCCGCCTCCCAGGGACAGGGGCTGGAGACTGAGCTGCCCGCTCAGGTAGACGTTTCCATGAGCCTGACCATGGACGGCACCTACCAGGCCACCACCCAGGCCCCCGCCACCCAGCCCCCCGCCGGGGCCACGGTCGTGGATCTGATGGAGATGTTCGGCGCTGTGGAAATTCCCACCGCCGCGTAACAGTCTTTCTTTCCAAACAAACAGCGCCGCCCATCCGGGCGGCGCTGTTCTTGTCATTTGATCTATTTTGAGGGCGTCCAAGCCCTCCCGCAGGGAATTTTGCCGCCCGCAGGCGGCGAAATCAAATGGAATTGTTTTTGGGGCGGCTCCGCCGACCCCAAAAACACCGCTCGGCCCACCAGTGTGCGAGCGCAGCGAGTGCGCACAGTGGGCCGCATATACTCGCCCCGGCGGCTATGCCGGCGGGGCAACTATTCCTCGATTGGCATGGGCGCTTCCACCTTGCTGTGATCCTGCTGGGCGTAGGCCTGGATAATGGCCTCCAGGGCCTGGCCCTGCTCTCCCATGATCTCTCCCGCCTGCTCCAGACAGGCATCGGCCTTGCGCAGCTCCTCAGCGGCGTGGGAGACGGTGGATTCCACCCGGCTGCACAGCTCCTCATGCTCCCGGCGCACCCCCTGGAGCCACTGCTCCACCTGGCGGCGGACCTTTCGGGCATCTCCCTCCGCCTTTTCCTGGATGGTCTGGGCCCGGCGGTGGGCCTCCAGCTCCACCCCAGCGGTGCGCTCTTTCAGCTGAGCATAGGCCTGGGCGTCAGGGGTCAGGGCATCCAGCTTTGCCTTCAGGGCATCCTGCTCTGCCCGGGCAGCTTCCAGTTCCCGGGCGGTCTGGCTGCACTGGGTGCGGCTGGCAGACAGCTCACGGTTGCTCTCCTCCAGCCGGACGTTCATGCTCTCCCGCTCCTGGGTCAGGGCGTCCAGCGACTGCCGCAGCTGCGCCAGCTGGCTGCGCAGCTCCTCCCCCTCCCGCCGGAGGTTCTCCTCCCGGGACTGGGACTCTTGAAGCTGCTTCTCCAGCTCCTCCCGCTGCTGGGTGGTCTGGCGCCCCTGCTCCTCCAAATAAGTCAGTACGTCCTGTCGGTGAAAGCCGCCGAACGCGGCGGTACGGAAGGTATGATCCATGGTGCTGCACCTCTCTCAACGGCCCGAAGCTCCTCCGGACCGGCTGTTTTGTCGTATTCCCGGGTATTCTATCATATCTTTTCGCCAATTACAATCCGCTTCTCTCCCTTTCCCGGATTTTCCCCGGATTTTCCCCGGATTTCATTGACGCAGACGGCTATGAATGATATACTAACTTGATTTCAACCAACTTCGCACAGCAGAGGAGGAAGGCGTCCATGTGGCGTTCCGACAAGTGGAAGGATTATGAGCTCATCGACTGCTCCCGGGGGGAGAAGCTGGAGCGCTGGGGGGATCAGCTGCTGGTGCGGCCTGACCCTCAGGCCATCTGGAACACCCCCAGGACCAATCCCGGCTGGAAGCACAACGCTGGGCGCTACGCCCGCTCCTCCACCGGGGGCGGCCAGTGGCAGAACAAGTCCATGCCCCAGCGCTGGACAGTGTCTTACGGCTCGCTCACCTTTAATATCAAACCCATGAATTTCAAGCACACCGGCCTCTTCCCCGAGCAGGCCGCCAACTGGGACTTTGCCCAGGAGCAGATTCAAAATGCCGGACGTCCGGTGAGCGTTCTGAACCTCTTTGCCTACACCGGCGGGGCCACCGTAGCCTGCGCCGCCGCCGGGGCCAGCGTATGCCATGTGGATGCGGCCAAGGGGATGGTCCAATGGGCCAGAGAGAACGCCAAGAGCTCCCACCTGGAGGACGCTCCTATCCGCTGGATCGTGGATGACTGCGGCAAGTTTGTAGAGCGGGAGATCCGCCGGGGCCGGCGCTATGACGCCATCATCATGGACCCCCCCTCCTACGGCCGGGGCCCCACCGGCGAGGTGTGGAAGCTGGAGGAGAACCTCTATCCCTTTGTGGAGCTGGTGAGCGGGGTGCTTTCTGACGATCCCCTGTTCATCATCCTCAATTCCTACACCACCGGCCTTGCTCCCAGTGTGGTGACCTACATCCTGGAGAGCATCATCACCAAGAAATACGGCGGGCACACCGTCTCAGACGAGCTGGGCCTGCCCGTCACCGAGAGCGGCCTGGTTCTCCCCTGCGGGGCCACCGGGCGCTGGACCGCCAAATGAAGCCGGATGGAGGCAAGCATATGAGCAAACCCATCATTGAGACAAAGGATGTCCATTTCTCCTACCCCGCCGCCGAGGGGGTCACCCCGGTGGTGCTGGACGGGGTCACCCTGTCCATTGAAGAGGGCACCTTCGTGGCTGTCCTGGGCCACAACGGCTCGGGCAAGTCCACCTTGGCCAAGCATATGAACGCCATCCTCCTGCCCTCCGGGGGCAAGGTGTATGTGGATGGCATGGACACTACACAGGAGCAGCACCTGTTGGACATCCGCCGCACCGTGGGCATGGTCTTTCAGAACCCTGACAACCAGATCGTGGCCAATGTGGTGGAGGAGGACGTGGCCTTTGCCCCGGAAAATCTGGGCGTCCCTCCGGAGGAGATCCGCCGCCGGGTAGACGATGCCCTGAAAGCCGTCAATATGTATGAGTACCGGGAGCACGCCCCCCATCTGCTCTCCGGCGGACAGAAGCAGCGCATCGCCATCGCCGGGGTCATTGCCATGCAGCCAAGGTGTATCGTCCTGGACGAGCCCACCGCCATGCTTGACCCCATTGGCCGCGCCGACGTGATCCGCACCATCAAAACCCTCAATCGGGAGCGGGGCGTCACTGTGGTGCTCATCACCCACCACATGGACGAGGCCGCCCAGGCCGACCGTCTCATCGTTATGGCCAAAGGAAAAATGGTGGCCGACGGCGCCCCCAAGCAGGTCTTCTCCCAGGTGGAGCGGCTGCGTGCAGTGGGACTCACCGTCCCCCAGACCACCCAGCTTCTGTGGGAGCTGCGCCAGGCAGGGCTGGACGTCCCCTTGGACGCCCTCAGCGACGAGGAGTGCGCCCTGGCCCTGCGGAAGCTACTGTCTCCCTGATTGAAATAAGGAGTCTGCGATATGAAAAAGCCCCTTTCCTTTCTCCCCTGTCTGGGCGCCGGGGCGGCGTCCTGTTTGGGCGTATGGTTTCTTATCGGCCCCATGGGCGGCACTTTTGGGTTCTGCCTGGATGCGGGCCCCATTGCCCTGTTCTGCCTGACCGCCGCCGTGGTGGGGGCCCTCATCGCCCGCCTGTATCAGCGGCTGAACTATTTGGAGGAAAAAGCCGCTTTTCTTCAGCAGCGCCTGGACAAGCTGGAACAGCAGTCCAATCAGCTGTAATTAAACCCCACTATTTTTACAGGGCGTGATCATACTTGACACGCACCATTCTATACCATAAGGACGGAAAGCCTATGGAACCCATTCTTCAAGCCAAGAACCTGACCCACACCTACTCCGCCGGAACGCCCTTTGAGCACACTGCCCTGGACTGCGTGGATTTTGCCGCCTATCCCGGGGAGTACCTGGGCATCATCGGCCACACCGGCTCGGGAAAGTCTACCCTCATCCAGCACCTGAACGGCCTTTTGAAGCCCACTTCCGGCCAGGTACTTTTCCAGGACACGGATATCTGGTCCGACCCCAAGATCACCCGCCGCACCCGCTTCCAGGTTGGGCTTGTATTCCAATACCCGGAATATCAGCTCTTTGAGGAGACGGTCTATAAGGACATCGCCTTTGGCCCAAGGAATATGGGCCTGGATGAGAAAGAGATCGACCGCCGGGTGCGGTCGGCGGCCTATTTTGTGGGCCTGCGGGACGACCATCTGGAGAAGTCCCCCTTTGAGCTCTCCGGCGGCCAAAAGCGCCGGGTGGCCATCGCGGGCGTCATCGCCATGGAGCCCAAGGTGCTTATCCTGGACGAGCCCACCGCCGGTCTGGACCCGGAGGGGGTGGAGTCTATCCTGGGCAACATCCGGGACTATCACAAGGCCAACAACGCCACCATCATCCTGGTGTCCCACTCCATGGAGGATATGGCCCGGACCGTGGACCGGCTGGTTGTCATCGACGACGGACACATCCCTTTCCAGGGCGCGCCCCGGGAGGTATTCCAGCACGGGGCTGAGCTGGAGAAGATGGGCCTGGGCGTTCCCCAGCTCACCCGGGTCTTCCACAGGCTTCGTGCCCTGGGCGTGGACATTGACCCGTCGGTGTACACCGTGGAACAGGCCAAGGCGGCTATTTTGGAAAAATTAGGGAAGGCGGTGAAGTAAATGGCGCTGAAAGATATCACCCTGGGCCAGTACTTCCCCGGCTCCTCCCCCGTCCACAAGCTGGACCCCCGGACCAAGCTGCTGGCGGTCATCCTCTATATCGTGGCCCTGTTCCTGTGCAAATGGTTTGTTTCCTACGCCATCATGTTCGTGGTGCTGGCCGCCTCCGTGGCCATCTCCCGGGTGCCCATCAAGTCCCTGGTCAGCGGAATGAAGCCGGTGGTCTTCATTCTGGTCTTTACCGGCATCCTCAACCTTTTTTACACTCCGGGCGAGCACGTGCTGGCCCAGTTCTGGATCTTCACCATCACCCTGGAGGGCGTATTTCAGGCCATCTTTATGGTGGTGCGGATTTTGATGCTCATTG
The DNA here is from genome assembly GCA_944383195.1 of uncultured Oscillospiraceae bacterium. Classification (GTDB taxonomy): domain Bacteria; phylum Bacillota; class Clostridia; order Oscillospirales; family Oscillospiraceae; genus Lawsonibacter. The sequence continues at coordinate 1,426 of CALWOP010000032.1, read as the reverse complement.
CTGGCACCTTCCTGCTCACCTACACCACCTCCCCCATCATGCTCACCGACGGGCTGGAGTCTCTGCTGAACCCCTTGAAGGTGCTGAAAGTCCCCGTCCACGAGCTGGCTATGATGATGTCCATCGCTCTGCGGTTTATCCCTACCCTCATCGAGGAGACGGACAAGATCATGTCCGCCCAGCGGGCCCGGGGGGCCGACTTTGAAAGCGGCAACCTGTTCCAGCGGGCCAAGGCCCTGCTTCCCCTGCTGGTGCCCCTGTTTATCTCCGCGTTCCGCCGGGCTGACGAGCTGGCCACCGCTATGGAGTGCCGGTGCTACCACGGGGGCCAGGGGCGCACCCGGCTCAAGCAGCTGAAGTATCGGGGCCGGGACTATGTGACCCTGGTGCTCTTTATCGCCATCACCGTGGGCGTAGGCGTGCTGGGCTACTTTGGTCTTTAAAGGTGATTCCATGGAACGCAACATTGCCCTGAAACTGATGTACAACGGCACCGCCTACCACGGCTGGCAGGTGCAGAAAAATGCAATTTCCGTGGCCGAGACCCTGGAAAAATCCCTGGAGACAGTGGTGGGCCACCGGGTGAAGTGTACCGGGGCGGGCCGCACCGACGCGGGCGTCCATGCGGAGACCTATGTGGCCAACTTCCGCACCACCTCCGCCATCCCCTGTGACCGCCTGCCTCTGGCGGTGAACACCCGCCTGCCCAACGACATTGTGGTGGTCAAGGCCACCCACGTCCCCGACTCCTTCAACGCCATCGGCTCCTGCCAGCGGAAGGAGTACACCTACCGGATCTACAATTCCCGCCTGGGCAATCCCTTCTATGTGGACAGAGCCTGGTTCTACCCCAAGCGCCTGGATGAAACTGTGATGCAGCAGGCGGCAGCGGAGTTTGTAGGCACCCACGACTTTCGGGCGGTGCGCTCGGTAGGCACCGAGACCCGCACCACCGTGCGCACAGTCTACTATTTCGACGTCAAGCGCAAGGGAGATTTGATAGAGTGTAAGGTGTGTGCCAACGGCTTTCTCTACAACATGGTCCGGGCCATGGTGGGCACCATCGTCTACGCCGCTGAGGGGAAGCTCTCTCCTCAGGATATCCCCGCCATTTTGGCCTCGGGCAACCGCACCCTGGCCGGGCCCACAGTTCCCCCCGGCGGGCTTTATATGACAAAGCTGTGGTATGAGGAAGACATTTTGTGAGTAGATTGGATATGGCTGCAAAAGGTACTGCCCCGGAGGGGGCCAAAAAACCGAATATCCTTGTCCGTCTTTTGGCCCTGCTGGTCACGGCGGCCTTGCTTTTGGGCGCGCTGGCTCTGGTGGTCTACCGGGATCGGTTCAACCTGGATGCGGTCAAGCGCTGGCTTGCCTACCGAAGCATGGAGACCACTGAGAGCGGGCAGGCCACGCCTTTCTCCCA
>CALWOP010000031.1 GCA_944383195.1 uncultured Oscillospiraceae bacterium | reverse complement strand
TGGCCACAGTGGGGCAGAAGTGGAGGTCTGCGATGGCCCCAACCATCTTCCGGTTCATCTCCTCGGGGAAGGGGGACCACTTGTCGTAGGTGCGCAGGCCCGCCTCCACGTGCCCCACGGCAGTGTGGGCATAGAAAGCAGCCAGGGCACCGGCGAAGGTAGTGGAGGTGTCTCCGTGGACCAGTACCAGGTCGGGCTTGGCCTCGTTGAGCACCTCCTCCACGCCCAGCAGGCACTTGGAGGTGATGGTGGACAGGGTCTGCCGGGGCTGCATAATGTTCAGGTCGTAGTCGGGCTTGAGCTTAAAGATATTCAGTACGCTGTCCAGCATTTCACGGTGCTGGGCAGTGACACAGCACAGAGCTTCAAACTCGGGGCGCTTTCCGAGCTCCAGAGCCAGAGGGGCCATTTTAATGGCCTCAGGCCGGGTGCCGAAAATGGTCATGACTTTGATCTTGTTCATTTGTCGGATTTGTCCTCCTCGCCAAAGAAGTTGTCGTTGCCTGCAATCTGCGTGCCCTTGTGCTCCCGGCTGGTGCCTCGGCTTTCTTTTCCAGTGTGGCCCTCGGCCCGGTTGTGGTTCAGGAAAAGCATGGCTGCCACACCTCCGGCAGCAAAGAGCGCTGCCAGGAAAAACATGGCCTTTACCACCCCGATGGTGGTGAGAACCACGGCACTAAGTCCCAGAATGGCGCTGATCACATAGAGCATAGCCACTGCCTGCTTTTGGGAAAAGCCCATATCAATGAGCCGGTGATGGATATGGCCCCGGTCGGGCGTCATAGGAGACTGTCCCTTGGCCAGGCGGCGGATGATGGCAAAGCAGGTGTCGAAAATGGGCAGGCCCAGCATGAGGAAGGGGACGGCAAAGGAGATGATGGCGTAGAATTTAAACAGTCCCTGAATGGACACCACCGCCAGGATAAAGCCCAGGAAGGTGGAGCCAGTGTCGCCCATGAAGATCTTGGCCGGATTCAGATTGTAGGGGAGAAAGCCGATGCAGCCCCCCGCCAGGGCAGCGGTGAGCACGGCGGTCTCCGGCTCGGAGACAATGAGTGCGATGACCAGCAGGGTCATGGAACTGATGGTGGACACGCCGCAGGCCAGCCCGTCCAGGCCGTCGATGAGGTTGACGGCGTTGGTAATGCCCACGATCCAGAACACCGTGATGGGGATGGAGAGAATGCCCAGGTTCCAAAAGGGGTCTGAGCTGAAAACGTTGGGGTTGGACAGGATCAGGATCTTGTTGCCCGCCAGCACAGCGACGAGGGCAGCGCCGATCTGTACCAGAAATTTGGGGACGGCGGGCAAGGCGTAGATGTCGTCAAAGATGCCCAGAATGACAATAATGACCCCGCCCAGGAGCATTCCCCGCAGCTGGGTGGTAAGGGGGAGGAAGACAAGTACACTGAGCATAAAGCCGAAGAAGATAGCCAGACCTCCCATGCGGGGAATGGGGTGATCGTGCATTCTTCGGCCGTCCTTGGGCACATCCACCGCCCCTACCCGAAAGGCCAGGGAACGAACCACAGGAGTGGTGAGCAGAGCGACCAAGGCAGAAGCCAGCAGGGCGGCAGCGGCCATGCCGATGACAGGAAGCTGAATGGTCATAGCGATTTCCTCTTTTGTCGAAATAGTTGCCGGGGGTTATCGGGCCACGAAGCCGATCTTCTTATAAACCTTGCGCAGGGTCTTACCCGCCACATAGGAGGCCTTCTGGGCACCCTCGGTGTAGACCTTTTCCAGATAGGCCTTGTCGGCCAGAATGCGCTGGGCTTCCTCCCGGATGGGGCGCAGGACCTCCACAACCGCATCGCCCACAGCGGGCTTGAACTTGCCATAGCCCTGGCCGGCAAACTCCTGCTCGATCTCCTCAAAGCTCTTGCCGGTGACGGCAGAGTAGATGTTCATCAGGTTGGCTACGCCGGGCTTGTTTTGGGGGTCGTAGCGCACACAGTTTTCCGTGTCGCTGTCGGTGATGGCCCGCTTGAACTTGCGCTGGATGTCCTCGGGCTTCTCCATGAGGAAGACGCACCCCTCAGGGATGGACTTGGACATCTTGGAGTCGGGGGTGGTCAGACCCATGACCCGGGCACCGGCCTTGGGAATGTAGGGCTCAGGCATTTTGAATACATCTCCGTAGATGCCGTTGAAGCGCTGGACGATGTTCCGGGTCAGCTCCACGTGCTGCTTCTGATCCTCGCCCACGGGGACAAAGTCGGGCTGATAGAGAAGAATGTCCGCGGCCATGAGGGCGGGGTAGGTGAACAAACCGCCGTTAATGTTGTCCTTGTGCTTGGCGGACTTGTCTTTAAACTGGGTCATACGGGAGAGTTCACCGAACATGGTGTAGCAGTTCAAAACCCAGCCCAGCTCTGCGTGGGCGGGGACGTGGGACTGGATGAACAGGGTGTTCTTCTCAGGATCCAGGCCGCAGGCGATGTACTGAGCCAGCTGCTCCAGGGTGCGCCGGCGCAGGTCGGCGGGGTTCTGGCGCACGGTGATGGTGTGCATATCGGCCATAAAATAATAGCAGTCAAACTCCTCGGCGCGGGCAGCCCAGTTTTTGATGGCCCCCAGGTAGTTGCCCAGGTGCAGGTCGCCGCTGGGCTGGATGCCGGAAAGCATTACTTTCTTATTTTCCATTGGTGTTGCTCCTTTATTTCAGGCGTCTTTCTGGACGCCAACATAATACACTATATTTTATCACTTTACAGAGAAATTGGCAACAAAATCTCAGCTGTGTTTTTTGAGCTGGAAAAAAGCAGAATATCTTTGACAATTAATCAAAAATCGGATATGCTGAACAAGACAACTGAATAGGTGGACAGAGATTTTGCGCGCATAGCGCGCAGGAAGCCGGGTGAGAATCCCGCACAGGAACGCTGCTGTATGGACGGAGCCGTCCCTCAGGGAAAACAAGGGTTTTCCAGCCACTGGACCAGAGGTCTGGGAAGGCGAGGGATAGGTGCTGAGGGCCGAGTCAGAATATATCTCTGTCTTCCATGTACGAACCGGGGCGGACCGTCCCGGGGAAACTCTTCGGACTCAAGAGGTACAGGTATTCGCATTGGCAGAAAGCTGCCAGTGCTTGTTTGTGTTGCAAAACTTCCTCTGAGTCCCAGACTCAGGGGCATTTTTTTATGCCCCAAAGCATGAAGGAGGAACCTATGAAGCACACAAGCAAACTGATCCTGAGCGCCTCCCTGGTCCTTGCCCTGCTGGCTGGCTGTGCCACGTCCCAGGCCCCTGCCGCCTCCCAGGCGGCCCAGTCCACGGCGGAAAGCGCCTCCCGGGGGGATGGACACTACCCGGTGACCATTTCCAACTATAACTACGCCGGAGAATCGGTCTCCTACACCTACACCCAGGCCCCCCAGCGGGTGGTGTGCATCTACCAGGGGTGCATTGAGACCATGATCGCCCTGGGGCTGGAGGACCACGTTATCGCCTCCTATGGCCTGGACAATGAAGTGAAAGAGCAATGGCAGGAGGGCTTTGCGCAGATGCACTATGATGAGAGCGTCTTTTCTCCGGATAAGGAGACCATGACCCTTTTGGAGCCTGATTTCATCTTCACCTGGCACTCCGCCTTCAGCGAGAAGAAGCTGGGGGATGTGGAGGGCTGGAACCAGAAGGGCGTGGGCACTTATATGTCCCAGAACTCCGGAGCGGCGGCGGAGCGCACCGTAGAGCACGAGTATGAGGACATTTTGAACATCGGTAAGATTTTCCACGTGGAGGATAAGGCACAGGCCCTGGTGGACGAGATGTCTCAGGCCGTGGAGGAGACCCTGGCCGCAGCGGCTGGCCGGGAGGCGGTCACCGTGGCGGTGCTGGAGCCCCTGGACGGAGTTTTGAGCAACTACCACGCCAACACCCTGGCCGGGGACATGGTGACAAAGCTGGGGGGCACCCTGGTGAAGCCCCAGGGAAATGAGATGGGCAAAGAGGAGCTGGTGGCCCTCAATCCGGAGGTCATCTTCGTGGTGTACATGGCCTACTCCGGGGATTCCCCCCAGGAGGTAATGGCTGCACAGCTTGCTGCTATTGAGGGCGACCCAGCCCTGGCCTCCCTGTCGGCGGTACGCAATGGGCGAGTCTATCCCATTATGCTGGGGGATATGTATGCCAGTGGCCCCCGGACCCTGGACGGCATCCGGGCCTTTGCCGCCGGGCTCTACCCAGAGAAGTGAGGAGAACCGTTGTGGGAAACAAGCAAAGGGCAAGGGGAGGAAGAGCGTATCGGACAGTCCTGCTGACGCTGGTCCTGGTGCTGCCGTTGTCCCTGATGGGGGCGGTGTGTCTGGGGACGGTGAAGCTGCCCATTTCTTCCGTCTATACGGTCATCCGCTATGAGCTTGCCCACCTGCTGCTGGGTACGCCCTTTCCCGCAGAGTGGGCCCCGGGGACGGCGGTACACGATGTGGTGTGGCTCATCCGCCTGCCTCGGCTGGTGCTGGCGGCGGCAGTGGGGGGCGGGCTGTCCCTGTGCGGGGTAGTCATGCAGGCGGTGGTGAAAAATCCCCTGGCCGACCCCTATGTGCTGGGGGTGTCCTCTGGGGCATCTCTGGGGGCCACCCTGGCCATCCTCCTGGGGACGGGGGCTATGCTGGGGGGAAACTTTGTAGGTCTGATGGCCTTTCTGGGGGCCTTTGGGGCCTCGCTGGCCGTAGTAGTTCTGGCCGGAGTAGGGGGACGGGCCAGCTCGGTGCGGCTGCTGCTGTCCGGGGCGGCCCTGTCCGCCGTGTGCGCGGCGGTGTCCAATTTTCTTATTTACCTGGCTGACGCCGACCACGCCGCCGCCCAGGTGCTCCGCTGGACCATGGGCAGTTTTGGCGCTGCCAGCTGGCCGAGTAACGGCATCATGTGCCTTGTTTGGGGGCTCTCTGCACTGTTTTTCTGGAGCCAGAGCCGGAATTTAAACCTTATGCTCTTGGGAGATGAGGCCGCCCTCACCCTAGGCACCGACCTGTACGGGCTGCGGATCATCTATCTGCTGATCTGCGCCCTGGTGGTGGGCCTTGGGGTCTATTATTCAGGGATCATCGGCTTTGTGGGGCTGGTGGTACCCCATGTGCTGCGCCTGCTCTTTGGCAGCGACCACCGCAGGCTCATCCCCCTGTCTGCCCTGGGGGGCGGGGTGTTTCTCCTGTGGGCGGACGTGCTGTGCCGCTCCATTCTGCTAGGCAATGAGATCCCTGTGGGCATTCTCACAGCCCTGTTGGGAGCGCCGGTGTTTCTCTGGCTCATGGCCAGAAAGCCCTATGGATTTGGAGGCTGAGCGATGAAGCTGGAAGGAAAAAAACTGGAGGCCTTGCTGGGGGGAACCCAAATTTTAAAAGGGGTGAGCTTGGAGGCGGAGGGCCGGGAGTTGGTGGGGGTCATCGGCCCCAACGGCAGCGGAAAGAGCACTCTACTCAAATGTCTGTACCGAGTGCTCCGGCCCAGCAGCGGGGCAGTGTGGCTGGACGGGCGGGAGCTGGAGAACCTTTCACGGAAGCAGTCTGCCCGAAGCATGGCGGTGGTGGCCCAGCACAACGACCTCCCCTTTGAATTTACCGTCCAGGAGATGGTTCTTATGGGCCGCTCCCCTCACAAGCGCCTTCTGGATCGGGACAGCGGGGCGGACCTGGCCATTGCCGAAAAAGCCCTGGCCCAGGTGGGACTGGAGCACCTGGCCCAGCGGCCCTTTTCCTCCCTGTCGGGCGGAGAGCGCCAGCGGGTCATTCTGGCCCGGGCCCTGGCCCAGCAGGCTCCCATCCTCATTCTGGACGAGCCCACCAATCACCTGGACATCAAGTTTCAGCTCCAGCTGATGGAACTGCTGCGAAGCCTGCCCTGTACGGTGGTTGCCGCCCTCCACGACCTCAACCTGGCCGCCATGTACTGCGACCGCTTGTATGTGATGAAAGACGGCCAGGTGGCGGGGCAGGGGAAGCCGGAGGAGGTGCTTACCCCCCAGCTTATCCGCCAGGTCTATGAGGTGGAGGCCCGAGTAGCTCAGGACGGGGCGGGGGGATTGCAGATTTTCTACTGTGTCAACAGGCAAACATAAAAAGGCGGCGGGATAACACCCGTCGCCTTATTTGTTTTCCTCCCGGACAGACACCCCGCCGCTCTCTTCCAGAGTGAGCAGGAGCCGCTTGCCCTCATAGCTGCCCCGGCACCGGGCCATCAAATCTCCGTGCTCCCCCATAAGTTCCAGAGTAAAGGCCCGGGACCCGTCCTCTAGCTGAAAACCGCACCGTTCCCCACGCTCCAGCAGCCCCACGTCCCGGGGGGCAGAGACCGATTCCGATTGCAGTTCCGTGGAGAGGGTGACGGTGTAGATGACTTGGGGACTGTCGTTATAGACCACCAAGTCGGCATCCTCAAGACCGGGGGAGGAGCAGCCGGACAGGGCGGATAGTGCCAAAACAGCGGACAGCATAGCAATGAGAGGTCTCATAATCTTCCTTTCCGGGGCCGGAGGTCCCTTAAAATTCCATATTGTAGTAATACCAGCAGGGGGCAAGCCGCTGTACATAGCAGCGGTTGTCACCCTGATTTTCGCTCCAGAGCCAGCCCTCACCAGACCGGACCGCCCCGGTGAGGTCGGTGCCCTGAAAGCCCACGGGGTAGTCCCCGGGGACGTAGGTGACGCCCCAGTATCGGGTGGAGGAGCCACCCCCCCACCCTCCGAAGTCAAAGCAGACCACGTCTCCAAAGACTTCTGCATCCGTCCAGCCCTGGGGAATTTGTGCCGGTTCACCTTCCAGGAGGGCTTGGGCGGCCTGGGTAAGCTGGGGCAGGTCGCGTTCAAACTGGTTTTTCACCTGGGGCAGGGGATCACTCCAAAAGACGGCCCTCAGACCGGCCAGCAGGAGTAGGGCGCACAGTCCCAGGATAGCTGCCCACTTCTTCACGGCTTTTTCTCTCGGCTCCACAGGACTCGGGCCAGCAGGTTGTCCGCCGCTGTGGTGAGCAGCAGAAAGCCCGACACCTTTACCACCGCCCCGGTGGTGTCCATCAGGGCCGACCAGTCTCCAATGTCAACCAGGTGCCACTGGTAGCACAGTTGAAGCCACAGGGCCAGGGCGCAGCAGCTCAGACTGGCCCATTGGAAAAGACCGCGCCGCCGCACAACTGACAGGCTATTTCCCTTTATAGGCAGCCAGGGAAGTACCCAGCCTAAAAGGCCCAATAAAACGCTTCCCAGATTAAGCAGTGTGTAGTTCATAAAACCGTCCTTTCTCCATGTCCAGCTTTTTGGCTGGAAATCAGGATTCCTCCAGCGACCAGGGCTCCTCAGACCAGCCAAGGTACTCCCCCAGCAGGAAGGGGCCGTTGTAGCGGTAGTAGGAGTAGGTGGTCTCCATCCAGGTGAATTTCCGCATGACCACTGCTTCCCCCTGCCAGGTGCCCTCCTCTTCGGGGGCTCCGGTCAGGCCCAGATAAAAGGTCCCCACGGTGAGTACCGCTAGTACCGTCAACGCGCAGCCCAGCTTCAGACAAAGGCGCACCCACGATTTGGAAAAGTACTTCAGCGCGTACCGGGCAATGGCCACAAGCAGTAGGATAGAGAGCAGAGCCCAGACATAGACCGGGAGGGAGTGAAGCCAGTCCCGGAGTTTGATTCCCATGGCCTCCTCCGCCCTTGGCAGAAGCAAAACCAGGGCCAGAGCCGGGGCCCACAGGCCGTAGAGTATCCCCAGCACCAGGCGGGAACCTTTCTCCCGCACCAGCAGAAATATTCCAAGGAAAAAGGCGGGAATCCAAAGAAATACCGACAAAAATCCAATCAAAACCAGGTAGAGGGGCAGATATAGCAGCGCCATGATTTACTCCTTTTCATCTGGGACAAATTCCAGAATGTCCCCCGGCTGGCAGTCCAGGGCCTGACAGATCGCCTCAAGGGTGGAGAAGCGGATGGCCCGGGCCTTGTTGTTTTTCAGAATGGACAGATTGGCCATGGTGATGTCCACCTTCTGGGCCAGTTCCCCCAGGGACATCTTCCGCTTGGCCATCATCACGTCCAGATTGACCACGATTTTCATTCCGCCGCCCCCCTTAGATGGTCAGATCCTGGTCCTCTTTCAGCTCAGAGGCCTGACGAAACAGGGCGGACATCACCTGAAAGAGAAGCCCGGCCATGAAGAAGGCAGGAATGAACAAAGCTGTGTAGGTGAAAAGGGGAGCGGGCGTTCCGTCGGCCCACAGCCACAGCCCCAGGCGTACCAGCGCCGCCCCGGAGATGATCCAGCAGCACACCGCTGCCCGGTGGAGACAGCGGGCGTTTGTCATCTGGAAGGGTTTTTGGACCAGAATGGTGTCCAGAACTTTTTTTGCCTGCCACAGGATGACGGCGGTACAGGTGCCGCACAGCCACAGGAAGAGTGTGACCAGGCTTAAAAGCTTGTCTGTCCACACTCCCCACAAGGCGTCAGCCAGAAACTGCCATACAGATTCCAAAGCGGAGCCCCCCGAAAGGCCAAACATGGCCCGGAACACCAGGAAAATTTGGTCGGTACCGGCCCCCACTGCCCGGATGGCCAGCCCCGGCACCAGGGGCATGACCAGCAGGTTACAGACAAAGGCAATAAGCACCAGCGCCCGCAGTACTCGCGCCAGACGCTGGACAGAAGTTTCTTCCATGGGAAATTCCCCCTTTCGGTTGGCCCCATGCTAGCACGGAAACACTCGATTGTCAATATAAATTTATTGTTTTTCGATAAAACCAAGAAGTAGAAAGAGAGCGGCGTTTGGCCGCCCTCTGGAAATAATCTGGCAGGAGAAATTACTTTACAGAACTTGAAATTACTGGGCAAGCTCCAGAAGACCCGCAGCCCGGCACATTCTTTCTTTGGAAAGATGGTTGACCAGGGAGATGGCCCGCCCCACCAGGATCATAGCGGCTACGGTGCCTACGCCTACCCCCACGATGCGGCCCGCAGCGATCAGGCCCAGCAGGCAAGTGGATGCCACGCAGCATACGTCGAAGATATTTTTGGCTACGCCCTGCTCCCGGTGGATGGTCTCGCCCAGGGCGGCCACAATGCCGTCGCCGGGGTTGGGGACCAGCTTCATGTTCACCGTCACCGCTGCTCCGATACCCGTGAGGACAATGGCCAGGAGAAGCAGCAGGAAATTGCTCCAAAAGGGCTCCTGGGCGGTATTGTAGGGGATGAGGGCGGAGTAGAGGTTCAGCACCCGGCTGAAGATGAGGCTCAAAGGCAGCTGGCACAGGTCGCTCACTTAGCGCTTGCCTCGGTGGAGGATGAGTTCTCCAATGACAAACAATGTATAGAGCAAAAAGGTCACGTTTCCGAAGTTTAGGTGCCAGATTTCCGACATGGCGTAGGACAAGGAGATGATGGGTGAGACCCCAAGTCCGGCTTTGGTATTCAGAGTCAGACCCATGGCCAGTATCAGCATACCGATGCTGTAAATAATCCAGCGGTTGAGGGTTTTCAAAAAAGGTCGCGCTCCTTAAAATAATATCGAAAAAGCTCTCCTGAAAATTAGCCTTCTCCGCCGTTTTTGGCGAAGTGATCGCACCAGGGCCGCAGGGTGCAGCTTTGGCACTGTGGCCGCCGTGCGATGCACACCGCACGTCCGTGGAGGACCATGCGGTGGCAGAAATCGTTGGATTCCTCGGGGGGGAGGACCTCCCGCAGCTGCATCTCCACCTTCTGGGGGTCCTTGGTGCCATCGGTCAGGCCTAAAAGGCCGGTGATACGGATGCAGTGGGTGTCGGCCACTACCACGCCGGGGACATGGTACACGTCGCCCAGGATAAGGTTGGCGGTTTTGCGGCCCACGCCGGGCAGCTTTAACAGAGCTTCCATGGTGTCGGGCACCTTGCCGCCATACTCGGACAGCAGCATCTGGGAGGCCAGTACAATGTCCCGGGCCTTGGCCCGGAAAAAGCCGGTGGAGTGGATGTACTGCTCTACCTCCGCAATGTCGGCCTTGGCCAGGGCCTCCAAGGTGGGGAAGCGGGCGAAGAGGGCGGGGGTCACCTGGTTGACCCGCTCGTCGGTACACTGGGCAGCCAGACGCACGGAGAAGAGAAGCTCATAGTCCTTCTCATACTCCAGGGAGCAGATGCCCTCGGGGTAGAGCTTTTTCAGCTCCTCAATGATGGCCTGAATCTGCTCGGGGGATTTTCTCTGGTTCATAGAAAAGCTCCTTAATGATGTGTTTGTTCCATTGTACCACGGCAATTTCCAAAGATGAAGAGGGCTGACGGATTTTTTTCTTGCCATTTCTATGGCTTTCCCTCATAATAAAAAAGAGGTGAATTCCATGGAAAGCCTGTTTTCCTGCCCCCTATGTGCTGGGCCTCTGGAGCGCACAGATACTGGGCTTTGTTGCCCCAGCCGCCACAGCTTCGACCGTTCCGCGGCAGGATATGTGCATCTGCTGCCCCCCAACCGCAAGCACTCTAAAAACCCCGGAGACGACAAGGAGATGGTGGCCGCCCGGTCGGCCTTTCTGGACAAAGGATACTACGCTCCTTTGCGGGAGGCGCTTTGTGAGCTGGCGCTGGACTGCGTGAAAGGGGAGAGCGCCCCCGTCGTGGTGGACAGCGGCTGCGGGGAGGGGTACTATACCGCCGGGCTCTATGAGACGCTGTCCCAGGCGGGGAGAGAGCCACGAATCGCCGGAGTGGACATCTCCAAATTTGCCTTGCGCCGGGCGGCCAAGCGCCTGAAGGAGGGGGAATTTGCGGTGGCCTCGGTGTACCATCTGCCTCTGCCGGACCAAAGCGCCCACCTGCTGGCCAATGTATTCTCACCCCTGGCCGTGGAGGAGTTCGCAAGGGTGCTGCGCCCGGGCGGACACTTCCTCTATGCCGTCCCCTCACAGCGCCACCTATGGGAGATGAAAGAGGTCCTCTATGAGAAACCCTACGAAAACCCTGTAAAGCAGGAAGACTATACGGGGTTTATTTGGGAGGGCGTGCGAGAGGTGCGCTATGAAGTCACCCTGGAGAACTCCAACGACATCATGGCCCTGTTCCACATGACCCCCTACGCCTGGAAGACCCCCAGAGCCGGGGTGGAGCGACTGGAAAAATTGGAACGCCTCAGGGTACAAATCGGATTTGATTTTCACGTTTACCGGCGGCTATAGTCGCCAAAGAAAGGATCTGTATGAACCAACCTATTTTATGGGCCGCCGTTGGCACGGGCATTACCTTTTTGATGACCGCACTGGGGTCGGCCACCGTTCTTTTTGTCCGGGGGAAGTCCACACCTAACCTCCAGCGCCTGTTTTTGGGCTTTGCCGCAGGTGTGATGGTGGCCGCGTCGGTCTTTAGCCTGCTGCTGCCCGCCATGGAGGAGGCCGAGGCCTCTGGGCTACCCCCATGGCTGCCGACCGCCGGAGGCTTTGTGCTGGGCGTACTCTTTTTGTGGGGGATGGACTCTCTGCTGCCCCATCTACACCCAGAATCGGACGCACCGGAGGGACTGCCCTCCTCCTGGCGGCGGACTACGTTGCTGGTACTGGCCGTCACCCTCCACAACATCCCGGAGGGAATGGCGGTGGGATTGTCCTTTGCCCTGGCCGCTCAGCACAGCGGCGGGGGACTGGGAGCCGCCATGGCTCTGGCCATCGGCATCGGATTGCAGAACTTCCCTGAGGGTGCGGCCATCTCTCTGCCTCTACGGCAGGAGGGGATGAGCACTGGACGCTCCTTCCTCTACGGGGCTATGTCCGGACTGGTAGAGCCTATTTTCGGCATTTTAGTCGTCCTCTTTGCCGGGAGCATCGCCCCGGTGATGCCGTGGCTTCTCTCTTTTGCCGCGGGGACCATGATGTATGTGGTCACCGAGGAGCTGATTCCCGAGGCCCATCTGGGAGAGCACTCCAACATCGGCACTATGAGCGTTATGTTCGGCTTTGTGGTGATGATGATCCTGGATATCGCCTTAGCATAAAGAGAAAAGCGCCGCCGGAAAACCGGCGGCGCTTTGTTTTGCACTTGTTTGAGGGCTTAGCCCAGCTTCTCCAGGCCAATCTTCAGACGGCGCACCGTCTCCTCCTGCCCCAGAATCTGACAGATCTCCACGGCGCCGCCGGGAGTGACCGCCTTGCCGGCCACAGCAATGCGCACGGGCCACATGAGGGTGGCGTTCTTTACCTCAAGTCCCTCAGCCAGACCGACTAGACTGTCATGGATCATTTCCTGGGTCCAGGTATTCAGGTTGCCCAGCATACCAATGGCGGCGGTAAGCATATCTTTGGCTACCTCGGGAGTGCATTTGGATTTCTTGTTGGTAAACAGGTCTACGCTGTACTCGGGCAGGTGGTCGAAGAAGTCAACCTTCTCGGGAATGTCGGTGAGGCGCTCGCACCGGGCCTGGAGGAGGGCAGCAATGTCGGAGAGTGACAGGCGCTCGTCCTTTACAATCTGGCGGATGTAAGGCTCCGCAGCCTTGGAAAAGTCCTCAGGGGACATGGCGCGCAGGTACATGGCGTTGAAGTGGGTAAGCTTCTCAATGTCGAAGATGGCCGGGGACTTGGACATGCCCTCCAGGTCAAAGGCCTTTGCCAGCTCCTCCAGGGAGAACACCTCCTGCTCGGCGATCTCCCCGCGGGGGGACCAGCCCAGCAGAGCCACATAGTTCAAAATGGCATCGGTGAGGAAGCCCTGGTTGCGGAGATCCTCATAGGAGGGGTCGCCGTGGCGCTTGGACATCTTGTGCTTGGCGTCCCGCATGACGGGGGAGCAGTGGACGTAGGTGGGAATCTCCCAGCCAAAGCCCTCGTAGAGAAGGTTGTACTTGGGGGCGGAGGAAAGGTACTCGCTGCCCCGGACCACGTGGGTGATGCCCATCAGGTGGTCATCAATGACGTTGGCAAAGTTATAGGTGGGCAGGCCGTCCCGCTTCAGCAGCACCTGGTCGTCCAGGGTCTTGTTCTCTACGGTGATGTCCCCGAAAATGGCGTCGTGGAAGGTGGTGGTGCCCTCCTGGGGGATCTTCTGGCGGATGACGTAGGGCTCGCCCGCGTCCACCCGGGCCTGGGCCTCCTCCAGAGACAGGGAGCGGCAAGGGTCGGCGGCACGGTTGAAGTCGCCGGAGTCCTCCTCGCTTTCGGTCTTCTCACAGAAGCAATAGTAGGCATGACCCCGCTCCACCAGCAGACGGGCGTACTTGCCATAGGTGTCCCGGCGCTCAGTCTGGATATAGGGGGCAACAGGGCCGCCCACGTCGGGGCCCTCGTCGTGGTCCAGATGGCACTCGGCCAGGGTCTTGTAGATGAGCTCGGTGGCGCCCTCTACCTGGCGGGTCTGGTCGGTGTCCTCAATGCGCAGGATAAAGGTGCCCCCTGCGTTGCGGGCGATGAGCCAGGTGTACAGGGCGGTACGCAGATTGCCGATGTGCATATAGCCGGTGGGGGAGGGGGCAAAGCGGGTGCGGACCTTCCCGTGGGGGATCTTGGCCTCCATCTCCTCAAAATACTTCATATCCAAAGCCATAGTTTCATCCTCCATTACATAGTTTGCGCTGTGGGGCCATTATATTTGATTTTTCTCCATTTGACAAGGGGCTTGGGATTCTTCAGAAATTTTAATCTCTTCTTCATTGCTTTTTTGAGAGAAAGCGTATATCCTATAACTAATTTTACGGCGGATGTTCGCCGTGTCAAAAAAGGAGAAATCAATTTGAAAAACAACGCTTCCAAGGCCCGCAAGCCCATGGGCAAGGGGGGACGGATCCTGCTGAGCCTGCTCATTACGGCGGTGGTGGGATTTGTGGACTTCTATGTGTCCCTGCCTGCCCTCAACCCCCAGTCGGCGGACTTCTATACCTTTTTAGCGCTATTGTGTGTGGTGTATATCGTCTGCATTTTTCTGTTCTCTGCCAAATCCGGAGACAATGTGGTGCGTACACCCAAGGCTCAGGTGCGGGAGTGGCTGAAGTTCATTAAGCAGAGCTGTTTGCCAGTGGGAATCTTGTTTGGGCTGGTTGTGGTGGTTGCTCTGGTGGGCCAGATCATCTCCCTGCCCATCTTCCGGGCCGGAGCTTACCGAGATCTGCTGACCGTGGAAAAGGGTACCTTCGCTCAGGATATCAGCCAGATTTCCTTTGACAAGATCCCTACCCTGGACCGGGACAGCGCTGAGTACTTGGGTGATCGCCAGATGGGTACCCTCAGCGACATGGTCAGTCAGTTTGAGTACTCCAACGACTCCACCCAGATCAACTACCAGGGCCGCCCTGTGCGGGTGGCGCCCATCGACTATGCTGACCTCATTAAATGGTTCACAAACAGGGGGGAGGGTCTGCCCGCATATGTGGTAGTGGACATGGTCACCCAGGAGGCCAGTGTGGTGCGTCTTAATGAGGGGATGAAGTACTCCTTCTCTGAGCCTTTGAACCGGAATATCATGCGCCACCTGCGCTTCCAGTACCCCACCTTTATGTTCGACACCCCTCAGTTTGAGATCGACGAGGAGGGCCAGCCCTGGTGGATTGCCCCCCGGGTGGTGAAGACCATTGGTCTGTTCGGCGGCAAGGATATTAAGGGCGCGGTGCTGTGCAACGCTATCACCGGCGAGAGCACCTATTATGACATTGCCGACGTGCCCACCTGGGTGGATAACGTCTATACTCCCCAGCTGATCATGGAGCAGTACGACTACTATGGAACCCTGGTCAACGGCTTCATCAACTCCATTCTGGGCCAGCGGGACGTGACCGTGACCACCGAGGGATATAACTACATCGCCCTCAACGACGATGTATATGTGTATACCGGCGTTACCTCCGCCAATGCAGACCAGTCCAATTTGGGTTTCCTGCTGAGCAACCAGCGCACCAAGGAGACGCGGTTCTATGACGCCCCCGGCGCCACGGAATATGCCGCCATGTCCTCCGCACAGGGCGTGGTGCAGGATTTGGGGTACACTGCTACCTTCCCTCTGCTTGTGAACATCGCTGGAGAGCCCACTTACTTCATTCCCTTGAAGGATCAGAGCAACCTGGTAAAGATGTACGCCATGGTAAACGTGGCCCAATACCAGATTGTGGCTACCGGCACCAGTGTGTCCCAGTGTGAGCAGAGCTATGTCCGCCAGCTCTCAGACAAAGGCATTACCCAGCCCGAGGAGCTGCCCCAGACCCAGGCCAGCGGCACCGTGGCCGAGATCCGCACCGCCGTTCTGGAGGGGAACACCTACTACTTCATCCGTCTGGAGGGGGAGGAGGTCTTCTACTCCATTTCCGCCGCCCAGAATCGAGAGGTAGTGACCCTCAATGTGGGGGACCAGGTGACCATCGACCACACTGTACCCGCCACGCCGGACGAGAGCGCCGTGGCGAAGCCCAGCTCTATTCTGGATGGGTACAGCCTGACTATCAATGCCAGAAAGAGTGAGGATGCGGTGTTGAACGCCTCCGCTATCGAACTGACCCCTGATCAGGGGGAGGCTTTCTTCTCCGGTGTGGAGGGGAAGAAACTGAATCCCCAGGACAGCGGGAACGCCGCATAAGAATCAAGACTGCCGAGCCTAAGGAGAACCGAAGGCCCGGCGGTCTTTTTTTACTTCTGTTTGCCCACTTTCCCCTCATACAAATAGGAGAGAGGTGATTTTGTATGGAGGGGAAACCTCGGAAAAGCGGATTATTGGAAAAGACCGCGGAGGTCCTTGATTTGCCTGCTGACGCGGTGGCGGGCCTGCCCAAGCTGGAGCTGGTGGGGGACAAGGAACTGCGGGTGGAGAATCACAAAGGGATTTTGGCCTACGGGCCGGAGGAAATCCATATCAGCGGTGGGGCCTTCCTCATTAAAATCGCCGGGGAGGGCCTGGAGCTGCGGGCCATGACGGGCCTGGAGCTGCTCATCACTGGCCGGGTGGCCCAGATCACCCTGACCTAGGGAGGGCGGAGATGAAGCGGTTATTCAACTTTATCCGAGGGATTGTGGTGCTACAGGTCACGATCCCGTTTCCGGAACGATTTGTAAATCTCTGTGCCCAGGAAAACTTGGAATTCTGGGCTATGGACTGGCTGGACGGAAATACGGTCCGCCTTACGGCCCGGCGGCGAGACAGAAAGCGGATTTTGGAGATCGCCCAAACTCTGGGCGGGGAAGCTCAGGTTGAGAGCAGCCGAGGATTGCCGGAATTTTTGGGGCGGTTCCGTGCCAGACACGCGTTTTTACTGGGGCTGAGCTTTGCACTGTGCGCGGTACTCCTGCTCTCCCGGTTTGTGCTCACCATTGAAGTGACCGGCAATGAACAGGTACCTACCCCAGTCATCCTTGCCCAACTGCGCCTGCTGGGGGTGCACCCTGGGGTATACGGCCCGGCACTGGACCGAAAGCAGCTGGCTCAGGAGGCTCTGGTGGAGTTGCCCGAGCTGTCCTTTATGGCACTCAACCTCCACGGTACCCGCCTGGAGGTCATTGTCCGGGAGGTAGTGCAGGCTCCGGAGCGGGTGGATGTAGAAGAGAATATCGACTTGGCTGCCGAGACAGATGGACTTATCCTGAAGGTAGAGCCAGAGCTGGGAGACAGTATGGTGAAAGCTGGGGACACGGTGGCCCGGGGAGATATTCTGATCTCCGGCACTGTTACCATGGAGCCTCCTCTTTACAGCGACAAACCCACCCGCTATTTCCAGACCCACGCCCGGGGACGGGTATGGGCACGAACCTGGCGTACCCTCACTGCCTCCATTCCTCTTACCGCACAGGGAAAAAACTACACCGGCCGGGAGCAAAGCTGTTGGTCGGTGAACCTCTTTGGACGGCGCATCGAAATTTTCGGAACCACTAGCATTTCCTGGCCTATGTATGATAAAATAACCACAGTGCGCCATGGCCCTTTAACTCTGGAGCTGAGCCAGGAGTTGTTTCGGGAATATGAGCCAGCTGTCCTTAAGTTGGATGAGGAAGCTGCCCAGTCACATTTGGAAGCACGCCTTTTAGAGCAGCTTCATGCTCTCATTGGGGAGAGCGGCCAGGTATCCGCTGTCCAATATGAGGCCAGACTGGACGGAGATACTCTTACGGTGACCTTGACGGCGGAATGCCGGGAGGAGATCACCATGGAACAGCCTGGCCGGGCGCTGAGTGAATTTCAGGGGTCGCAGGCCCCCATAGGATAAGGCAGGAGATCAACACCAATGACAGAACAGACCATCAGCCTGGAGCGGCTGGAGGAGACCATCAACGTCT
>CALWOP010000030.1 GCA_944383195.1 uncultured Oscillospiraceae bacterium | reverse complement strand
GGGGTCACCAAGCTGACGAGGGTGCAGTATGTCACCAAGGAAGAGGAGCAGATGGAAAATCTGCGCAAGATGCTCATCGCCATGAGCCGTGACATCCGGGTCATCCTCATCAAGGTGTGCGACCGGCTGCACAATATGCGCACCATGGAGTACCAGTCCCCCAAAAAGCAGCGGGAGAAAAGCCTGGAGACCATGGAGATCTATGCCCCCATCGCCCACCGCCTTGGTATGCAGCGGGTGAAGTGGGAGCTGGAGGATTTGTCCCTTCGGTACCTGGACCCGGTGGGGTATAAGGAGATCGAGGAGCAGCTGGCTGAGCGCTCCGCCGCCCACGAGGAATTTCTGGCGGGCATTCAGCACCGCATCCAGCAGCGACTGAACCAGGAGGGCATTCACTGCACCGTCTACGGCCGGGTGAAGCATATTTATTCCATCTACCGGAAGATGTACGCCCAGAACAAGACCCTGGATGAAATTTTCGATCTGTACGCTTTCCGGGTCATCGTGGATGACATTCCCGAGTGCTACAACGTCCTGGGCTGCATCCACGATATGTTCAAGCCGGTGCTGGGCCGGTTCAAGGACTATATCGGCACCCCCAAGCCCAATATGTACCAGTCCCTGCACACCACCGTCATCGGCCGGGAGGGCATCCCCTTTGAGGTGCAGATCCGCACCTGGGAGATGCACCAGACCGCTGAGTACGGCGTAGCCGCCCACTGGAAGTATAAGCAGGGCATGGCCAACAAGAACCTGGGTACCGAGCAGGAATTTGAGTGGGTACGGAAACTGCTGGAGAGCCAGCAGGACACCGATGCGGAGGAGTTTGTCTCCACCATGAAGGTGGACCTGTTTGCCGACGAGGTCTTCGTCTTCACCCCCAACGGGGATGTGGTCAACCTCCCCGCCGGGGCCACCCCCATCGACTTTGCCTATAACATCCACTCCGCCGTGGGCAACAGCATGGTGGGCGCCCGGGTGAACGGGCGTATGGTGCCCTATGAGACTATTTTGAAAAACGGCGACATCGTGGAGGTGCTCACCTCCAAGTCCGCCAAGGGCCCCAGCCGGGACTGGCTGAAGCTGTGCAAGTCCAACGAGGCCCGGAACAAGATCCGCCAGTGGTTCAAAAAGGAGCGCCGGGAGGAGAACATCGCCACCGGCCGGGCCGCATTTGAGTCGGAACTGAAGCACGCCAAGCTCTCCCTGGCCGCCGTCACCGCCGACGAGGTCCTGCCCCACATCCTCCACAAGGTTCGCTGCGGCACATTGGATGAGCTGTATGCCTCCATCGGCTACGGGGGCACTACTGCCTCCAAGGCCGTGGCCCGGGTCCGGGACGAGATGCTGCGCCTGGGCCGCCTCCAGGCGGAAAAGGCCGCTGCCGCCGCCAAAACAACCGCAGAGAGCGTCATTGTACCCGGCACTGCCGCCGGAGTACCCATGCCCGCGGCGGGCGCCGCGGTGAAGTCTGACTCGGGCATCATCGTGGAGGGGCTGGGCAACTGCCTGGTGAAGTTCGCCAAGTGCTGTACCCCCGTCCCCGGGGACCCGGTGGTGGGCTTTATCACCCGTGGCTACGGCGTGTCCGTCCACCGGGCCGACTGCCCCAACGCCGCCCCGGACAAGCGAAAGCCCGAGGAGGCCGACCGCTGGGTGAAGGTGTCCTGGGTGGACAGCAAGCTGCCCAACTACAAGACCGCCCTGGAGCTGTCCTCCAAGGACCGGGACGGCCTGACCCTGGACGTGGCCATGGCCCTGTCTGCCGCGAAGGTGAAGGTCAACGCCCTGTCCGCCCGCTCCATGCCCGACGGCCACGCCATCGTGAACATGGTGCTGGAGGTCAAGGACAAGGACGAGCTGGCCACCGTCATCAACAAGCTCAACAATATCCAGGGGGTCTACCATGTGGCCCGGGCTTCGGGGAAATAAGAAGCGCGGAGGCGTGCGGAACAGCGCGGATGGACTGGAGCGAAGGCGAGAAACCAAAGGGCCGCAAAGCGGCCCTGTTTCAAGCCTGAGTCGGAGGGAAGCCGCGCGTTGTGCAGCCGCCGCAGCGTGATCACAATACAAGAGGAGAATTTTATGCGCGCAGTTGTCACCCGTGTCTCCTCCGCCAGCGTCACCATTGACGGTCAGGTGGAGGGGGCCATTGAAAAGGGCTACCTCATTTTGCTGGGGGTCGGCCCCAACGATACCGAGGCAGTATGCGATAAGCTGGCCGAAAAGATCTGCAACCTGAGAGTCTTTGAGGACGAACAGGGTAAAATGAATTTGAGCCTGGAGCAGGTGGGTGGGTCCATGTTGGTCATCAGCCAGTTTACCCTCTATGCCGACACCTCCTCCCGCCGCCCCGGCTTTTCCAAGGCCGCCAAGCCGGACCTGGCCATCCCCCTCTATGAGCGGTTTATGGACCAGTGCCGCCAGCGGGGCTTTCAGGTGGAGCACGGCCAGTTTGGGGCCGATATGAAGGTGGCCTCGGTGAACGACGGCCCGGTGACCATTTTATATGATACCGAACAGTAGGAGGGATTTCCTTGAAAGTAAAAGTCATGCCGGTGGGCCCCATCGGCACCAACTGCTACATCCTGGAGGACGAGCAGGCTCAGGTGGCCGCCATCATTGATCCCGGAGACGAGGCCGAGCGCATCTTGTCCGTGATGGGGGAGGAGAACGTCACCGTGGAGTATATCCTCCTGACCCACGGCCACTATGACCACACCACCGCCGTCCCTGCGCTTCACCAGGCCTATCCTCAGGCCAAGATCTATATCCACCAGGCTGACGCCAACGGGGCGGGCAGCCGCCTGTTCCCCCTGGCCGGACAGGTGGAGGGCCTGCTCTCCTACGACGAGGGGGACACCCTCTCCCTGGGCGGCCTGACCATTGAGGTGCTGCACACCCCCGGCCACTCCAAGGGCTCTGTCACCCTGAAAGTAGGGGATGTGCTCTTCACTGGGGACACCCTCTTTGCCGGCGACTGCGGACGTACCGATCTCAGTGGGGGCAGCTATGAGGAGATCCTTGCCTCTTTGAAGCGCCTGGGCGAGCTGGAGGGCAACTTCCACGTATGCCCCGGCCACGGCGGCACCTCCACCATGGACCAGGAGCGCCGGGGGAACCCCTATCTGCGGGAGGCCATGTCCCGTTGAAGCTCTATTTAAAGCCTAACGCCGCTCTCTGGCAGCCGGAGCGGTACCACTACGCCGCCGAGCAGATGATGCTCACCCTCTTTCCCGGGGAAAAGCCGGAATACCCGGCCGGGCCGCCCCATACCCTGGAGGAGGGACCCTTTGCCCGCTTCTCTCTGTCCCTGGATGGGGAAGAGGGGGTGCTGGAAGCCCTGGTCCAGTGGCAGGGCGCCCAAGCCCGAGGGGAACAGCACTTTCCCGCCGGGGAACTGACTGAGTCTCCCCAGGCGGTCTACCATACCATCCAGCACGCCC
Source organism: uncultured Oscillospiraceae bacterium (assembly GCA_944383195.1). GTDB lineage: Bacteria > Bacillota > Clostridia > Oscillospirales > Oscillospiraceae > Lawsonibacter. The sequence continues at coordinate 13,994 of CALWOP010000030.1, read as the reverse complement.
TGAAGCTGGCCTTTTACCAGGCGGGGATCACGCTGCTGGGGCAGGAGCCCCCCTGGGGAGCCCTCACCGGGGTGCGCCCGGTGAAGCTGCCCACCCGCGCCATGGCTGCCGGGGCCTCCCCGGCCCAGGCCCAGAGGGAGCTGGAGGAGGAGTACCGGGTATCGCCTCAGCGGGCGAAGCTGGCGGTGGACTGCGCCAAGGCCAGTCTGGCCGCCCAGCGCTCCCTGGGTGAGGGCGAGGTGTCCATCTATATCGGCATCCCCTTCTGTCCCACCCGGTGCGCCTACTGCTCCTTCGTCTCTGCCGATGTGGGCCGGACCCTGAAACTGGTTGACCCCTATGTGGAGGCTCTGGAGGAGGAGATCGACGCCATGGGGCGGCTTCTTCGGGAGCTGGGCCTTTCGGTGCGCTCCTTCTACATGGGCGGCGGCACCCCCACCACCCTTTCCCCGGCACAGCTGGAGAACCTGCTGGGGCGGTGCCACCAGGTTCTGCCCCTGGAGGGCTGCACAGAATACACCGTGGAGGCGGGACGGCCGGACACCATCACCAAGGAAAAGCTGGAGGTGCTGAAAAGCCAGGGCATCGGCCGCATCTCCATCAATCCCCAGACTCTGGAGGACCCCGTCCTCCAGGCCATTGGCCGGCGGCACACCGCCCAGGATATTCTGGAGGCCTATGCCGTGGCAAGGGAGGTAGGTTTCTCCTCCATCAACATGGACCTGATCGCCGGACTGCCCCTGGACAGCTTCGAGGGGTTCCGGCGCTCCCTGGAGGGGGTCATGGCCCTCTGCCCGGAGAACATCACCGTCCACACCCTGGCCCTGAAGAAGGGCTCCACCTTGATGGAGCGGGGCGGGGCCATGCCCTCGGGAGAGGAGACCGCCCATATGCTGGACTTCTCCCGGGAAACCCTGTCCGCCGGGGGCTATCTGCCCTACTACCTCTACCGGCAGAAGTATATGTCCGGCTCCCTGGAAAACGTGGGCTGGGCCAAGCCGGGCACTGAGAGCCTTTATAACATTGTGATGATGGAGGAGCTGCACACGGTCATCTCCCTGGGCGGGGGCGGCGTGACCAAGCTCATCGAGCCCAAAAGCGGGAAGATCCTCCGCCTTACCAACCCCAAATACCCCCATGATTATCTGTCCTCCCGGGAAAAGCTGGCACAGCAGCGGGAGGAAATTGCCGTCTTTTTTACCCCCTGAGGGGCGGCAGATCGGAAAGGAGCGTCTATGGCTTACCAACTGCAGGAGATCAACAAACGGATTCAGAGCGATGTGAAGGAATTTCTCGCCGAATGCGACCAGGCCTACCACCAGCGGGTCTCCCTGGCCGCGGACAAGATTCTGTCAAACCTGGAGAAAAGCCCCATTGTGCTGCTCTCCGGCCCCTCGGGCTCGGGAAAGACCACCACGGCCATGAAAATCGCGGAGGAACTCCAGCGCCGGGGTGTGGGCTCCCGGGCGGTGGCCATGGACAACTACTTCAAAACCCTCAATCCCAAGACGGCCCCCCGCACCCCAGAGGGGGACCTGGACTATGAATCCCCCCTGTGCATGGATATGGAGCTGCTGGACCAGCACTTCTCCGCCCTGTCCCGCGGAGAGGAGATCATCATCCCCAAATTTGAGTTTGCCCGCCAGATGCGAAACGACTCCCTGGGGATGCCCATGAAGCTGGAAAAAAACGAGATCGCCATTTTCGAGGGCATCCACGCCCTCAATGACGACATCGCCGGCCGCCACCCGGAGGCCACCAAGCTCTATATCTCCGCCCGCTCCAATGTGAACGAGGGGGCTGTGCTCCGCTTCAAGGGCACCTGGATGCGCCTGACCCGCCGGGCCGTGCGGGACTACAGCTTCCGGGGCACCGAGGTGGCGGAGACCCTGGATATGTGGGCAAACGTCCGCCGGGGTGAGAAGCTCTATATCTCCCCCTACAAAAACCGGGCGGATATCGTCTTTGACTCCTCGCTGCCCTATGAGGTGTCTGTTATGAAGAACTACGCCGTCCCCATTCTCCGCAGCGTCCCGGAGGAAAACGAGCGCCACGACGAGATGCTCCAGCTGGTGGACGCATTCCAATATTTCGAGGCCATCGACCCCGCCCTGGTGGCCAAGGACTCCCTGCTGCGGGAATTTATCGGCGGCGGGAGCTACAAATACCACTGAGCGTTCCCTTGTCTTTCACAATTCCAAACTACTTGGAGTGATCTCTTTTGACCTATCAACCTACCTACAATTCCCGGGACGAGCGCTATAAAAGCCCCTACGGGGCTGTGTCCTCCGGGACCGCGGTGCGCTTTTCTCTCCGTCCGCCCCGGGCCGAGGGCTTTTCCCACGCCTCTATGACCGCCCGATTTGAAAGCTGGGACAACAAGACCGTCACCCTCTCCATGCCCTGGCAGGGCTTTGAGCTGAGCCAGGACATCTTCACCGTCCAGCTGGACACCCAGGGCTATGTGGGCCTGGTGTGGTACTCCTTCAAGCTGGAGCGGCTGGACGGGCGCAAGCAGGAGCTGGGCCCCTATCAGCTCACGGTGTACGACGGTTCCCAGTCCGTCCCCGCCTGGTTTGGTGAGGGCGTGACCTATCAGATTTTCCCCGACCGCTTCCGCCGCAGCCGCATCCCCGACCCCGCCGGTCTGGTGGGGGGCCGCACCGTCCACCAGAACTGGGAGGATTCCCCCGAATACCGCCCCGACCACAAGGGGGAAGTGCGCAACCGGGACTTCTTCGGCGGTGACTTTAAGGGCGTGATGGAAAAGCTGGACTATCTGAAAAGCCTGGGGGTGGAGACCCTGTACTTCAACCCCATCTTTGAGGCGGCAGAAAACCACCGCTACGGCACCGCCGACTACAGCCGGGTGGATCCCATGCTGGGCACCAGCGAGGACTTCTCCCGCCTGTGTGACGAGGCCCACAAGCGGGGTATGCGGGTGATGCTGGACGGGGTGTTCAACCACACCGGCTTTGTGAGCCGCTACTTTAACGGGGACGGCTTCTATCCCGATGTGGGGGCCAGCCAGAGCTGGGACTCCCCCTACCGCCCCTGGTTCAACTTCATCCAGTGGCCCAAGAAGTATGAGAGCTGGTGGGGCATCTACTCCCTGCCCGCCGTCAACGAGAGCAATCCCGACTACCGCAATTTCATTTTTGCCGGACAGGACAGCGTGGTCCGCCGGTGGCTCCGGGCAGGTGCGGACGGCTGGCGGCTGGATGTGGCCGACGAGCTGCCCGACGATTTCGTCCACGGCATCCACCAGGCCGCCCGGGAGGAAAAGCCCGACGCTGTGGTCATCGGTGAGGTGTGGGAGGACGGCTCCACCAAGATCGCCTACGGGGTGCGCCGCAAGCACATTCTGGGCGGCCACTGCGACGGGCTGATGAACTACCCCCTGCGCAGCGCCATTCTGGCCTTCTTCACCGGCGTGGGAGGGGAGCACTTTGTGGAGAGCATGGAGACCATCCGGGAAAACTATCCGGCCTTCGCTTTCTACTCCGCCATGAACTCCCTGGACACCCACGACACCCCCCGCTTTCTCACCCTCATGGGGGCAGGCGGGGAGTACCGGGTCCAGTCCAAAGAGTGGCGGGCCAACTTCCGTCTCTCCCCCAAGCAGCGCCGCCGGGGCAAGGATCTGCTGCGGGCGGCCAGCCTGCTGCTGTTCTGCTTCCCCGGCTCCCCCACCATTTACTACGGGGATGAGGCGGGCATGGAGGGCTTTGAAGATCCCTTCAACCGCCAGACCTACCCCTGGGGCCATGAGGACCGGGAGCTGCTGGACTGGTACCGGGCCTTGGGCCAGGTGCGGAAGAAGTACCAGGCCCTGCGCCGGGGCTCCATCCGCTACGTCTACGGCAAGGGCCCCCTGCTGGCCTTTGTGCGCCGGGAGGGGAAGCAGCGCCTGCTGTGCGCCTTCAACGCCAGTGAAAACCCCCAGGCCATGTTCCTGGAGGGGGAGGGAAAGCCTGAGGCCATTCTGGGCCGGGCCAGCATCGAGATGGAGGAGAGCGGATTCTCTCTGACGGTGCCTCCCCAGTCCGGCGTTCTCATGGAATTAAAATAAAGCCCCCAATCCCTTGCGGGACAAGGGGTGCAACCACAGATTGACAAGCTGTAAGGGACGGATGGTAGCCACTTTCCGTCCCTTTCCCTTATACTGGAAGCACAAACCGAGGAGGTGACAGCCATGACCTTAGGCCAGCGGATTCAGGAATTACGAAAGCGCCATAACCTCTCCCAGGAGGCTCTGGGGGAGAAGCTGGGGGTTTCCCGCCAGGCCATTTCCCGGTGGGAGATGGACGGGGCCGTCCCTGAGGTGGACAAGCTCATTGCCATGGCCCGCCTCTTTCATCTCACTGTGGGCCAGCTGTTAGGAGAAGAGGCGCTTGCTCCCGCCTCCGGCTTTGGGCCCGAAACTTCATCCCCCAGCAACCGCCGTCCTCAGTTGTTGACCGTTCTCTGTGCGGCCCTGGCTCTGGCAGCCCTGGTCTCCTCCGGTCTGGCTTTTTACTTCTACCAGCGGCTGGATTCTCTTCTGAATCCTCCTCTCCTTCCTATCGCCCCGGTTTCTCAGGTGGAGTACGCCTATTCCGCTGACTATGGCACTGGGACCTTTGATCTGGCTATGGAGCTAAGCTCCCAACAGCTGCGGGACTGGGAGGTGGTTGCCACCCTCAGCGCCTATGACCTGGAGCGAAAGCGGCCCGTCCCCGTTGCAGAGGAGGAGCTTTCGTTCCGGGAGGACAGCGCCTCGCTCCGCTTTGAAGCCGTCCCCTTTGAGCCCTACCACGACATCTATATTCACATCTCCTACACCCACGACCTATTAGCGGGTCAGCAGGAGCTTCTGATCATCCACCCCAAGGGAAAGACCCGCCCTATGTGGGAGGTGGAGCGTCCCAGTTCAAGCACGCCAGCGGTAGAGCTTCCCCGTCTAAGTGATCCACCGGATTACCAAGCGGTGGAAAATCCCTCTCTGCTGACTTAACATGGGCGGGCGTCCCCCGCAGTACACAAGCGGCCCAGGCAAGACGACGATATCCATTTGAGAGAGGAAGATGCACCATGACCTTAGGCCAGCGGATTCAGGAACTGAGAAAACAAAATAACCTCTCCCAGGAGGCGCTGGGGGAGAAGCTGGGGGTCTCCCGACAGGCCATTTCCCGCTGGGAGATGGACGGGGCTGTCCCCGAGGTAGATAAGCTCATCGCCATGGGCAAGCTCTTTGGGGTGTCCCTCAACGACCTGCTCCAGGTGGAGAGCGGCCCCGCCGGGCCGGAACCCAAAATCGTACTCTCCCTGTCCCGCCTGTGGCGGGTGGGGGTGGTCATTCTGGCCCTGCTGACCTTGCTCTCTCTGGGCGGGACGGCCTATCTGGGCTGGCGGGTCAACGATTTGGAGCGGCAGCTGGCGGCAGAGCAAAACGCCCTGGACCCGGAGCAGGGCCTGGTGGCCGACTTTGATCTGGACGTCAGTGTGTGGGGAGATCAAACCCATATTGACTACACCTTTTACCTCACCATGGCCCGACAGGTGGAGGGGATGGAGGTCTCCCTTCAGCTGTTGGACGGTGATGGCAAGGTCCACACCCTTCCCCTGGAGGTGTTGGAGGGGACCATTTACACCGGGTACACCTACCTTTCCTTCCCATCCGGGCGCACCCTCACCATCAGCGCAGTGTTCAAGGACGCCCAGGGTACCGCCTATACCCAGCCACTGGAAGAAATTCTTGTCTTCTCTGATTCCAGCTGGCAGAGCACCGTTCTATGGGACACGCTGAATCATGCTCTGGGATGAGCAAAATTTTTCCTGACCCCCGCAGCACAAACGGCCGCCGGGTTGCCCGGCGGCCGTTTTATGTTACCTTGTTTATACTGTGATGACCTGTCCGGAGGCCAGGTATTGAAGACTGTCCCCCATGCGGTCTTTCAGATATTGAAAGGGCTCCTGCCCCGTGCAGTGGCAGGTGTAGTAGGCCGTTTTGTGCTCCCGGAGCACACTGGCCGCCTGGTCCAGGACGGGATTGCCCTGAGGCCCCACCTCCTGCTTCATAAAGTGGAAGCCGCCGATGAGCACATCGGGCTCCAGCCAGTCCATGATGTTCAAAATCCCCTTATGGGAGCAGCCGCTGATCAGCACTTTTTTCCCGTTCTCCCGAATCATCAGGTACTGCTCGTGGAGAAACTGGTCGGGCTTTTGCACTCCATCCCGCTCCTCGGTCAGCCCTGCGCTGTCCAACGGGTATTTTTTCGTCTTTTGATTACAGGAGTACAGGGATAACTGGTCATCCAGCTCCAGAACGTCCTCCACAAACCGCAGCCGTCCGCTCTCCCGGAGCTTGGGGTCAATGCCGATGTACTTGCCCGCCGCGTCGTAGCGCTTGCCAAAGGCATGGGCGCTGAGATAGATGGGGGCGTGGTTATTTTCCTCCAGAAAGCGGGCGATGCCGCCCCCGTGGTCGTAGTGGTCGTGGGAGAGGATGGCCAGCTCCACCTGGGACAGATCCACCCCCAGAAGCTTTGCGTTGTCCCCAAAAGCCCCGGAGGCCCCGGTATCGAAGAGGATCTTGTGCCGGTGGGTCTCGATGTAGAGGCTCAGGCCGTGCTCCGCGGCAAACTTTGGCTCGTAAGGGGTATTTTCCATCAGGGCGTAAATCTTCATGGTGTTTTCCTCCCAACGATTACTGTTTCAGCCGCTCCAGGCGGTTAAGCAAAGCCTGGGCGGCCGCGCCGGTGAAAAGCCCGGCGATGATTCCCGCTAACATGAGATAGGGGAGATAGGCCAGCACCGTCCAGGTCTTCATCACCGCCGCCGCGGCCAGCAGCTGTCCCAGATTGTGAAACACTCCGGCCACCGGGCTGCACAGCCAGATCTGTCTGCGGTCCAGCAGCTTACGCAGAAGAAGCAGCACACACCAGCTGAGGAAGCCCCCGGCGGCGGAGTAAATGAGGGTCATCATCTGCCCGGAGAACACCGCCCCCAGAAAGATCCGGGCGGCTAAAATCATCAGGGTGTCTCCCGGGCCAAAGGTAAACATGGCGTACACGGTGACGATGTTGGCAAGGCCCAGCTTGATGCCCGGTACCACCGTGACCACCGGAAGCTGGGCCTCCACCATGAAGATGGTCAGGGCGATGGCGGTGAGCAGGGCCAGGCGGGTCATGCGCCCCGCCCCTTTAACCGGCTGCGGCGTCAAACTCGCTCCCTCCCCCCACGATTTCGATCATCAGCTTGTGGGGCAGACACACCACCGGCACAGTTCCGTCAGAAATAAAGCCCTGGTTGACGCACACCTGGTCGGGGCAGTTGGCCTCACTGACCCGGATGCGGCCGGGCTCCACCAGGATGGTGTTGGAGCCACCCTCACTGTCCACGGTAAAGGAGTAGCTCTCCTCCACCTCATCCAGAGGAATTTCCCGCAAAAGCTCTCCATCCAGGGTGACACGGGCCACCGGCGAGTCGGGCTGTTTCTTCTGCATAAAGATGAACCCGGCGGAGAGCACCGCCGCCGCCAGCAGCAAAATCAGAATGATCTTGGCGTTTTTGCTCATTGCAATACCTGTACCTCCCGGTCCTCATACCCCTGGGCCAGGGAAAACATCTCATCCATGCCGGGGGTCACGTATAGGGTCCCGTCCTCGGTGACGAAGAGGAGCTCCACTTCCAGCTCCGGGTGGGAGCGCCAGAACCGGGTGCCCTCCTCCAAGCCCATGACAAACAGGGCTGTGGACAGCCCGTCGCACACAAGGCCCGAGGGGCCCACCACTGTCACGGAGGTAAGGCCGCTGCGGGCTGGGGCGGCGGTGTCCGGGTCTAGGATGTGCCAATAGGTCTCCCCGTCCTGCTCAAAAAACCGCTGGTAACCCCCAGAGGTGCCCACCGCCAGATCGGTGAGCTCCACCACCCCCAGATAGCCCTCTCCCGCCGGGTCCTGAACGGCGATGCGCCAGGGAGAGCCGTCGGGCTTGCTGCCCACCACCCGGATGGTGCTCTGGCCCAGATCCAGCAGGGCGGAGGTGATATTGGCCTGCTCCAGCTGCCGGGCCAGCCGGTCGCCGGCATAGCCCTTGGTCACCGCGCCCAAATCCACCGCCATTCCCTGGGGAATCCGGGCGGTACATCTCTCTGGGTCCACGTCCAGCTGGGTATAGTCGATCCCGGCGGCCAGCTGCTCCAGCTCTGCCTGGTCCGGCACCCGATAGTCGCCGGTGGTAAAGCCCCAGGCCAGCACAGCCGGATAGGCCGTGATATCCAGCGCCCCATGGGTAAGCTCACACAGCTCCAGGGCCTGGGTGAGAAGCTCCGCCGTCTCAGGGGAGAGGGAGGCCTGTCCCTGCTCATTGAGGGCGTACAGCTCGCTTCCTTCCTCCGTGGCGGAAAGCTTATCTTCCAGGGAATAGATCTCTGCCACCAGCTCCTCCTGCACGCCCTTCAGCGCCGCCTCCGGGTCAACGCCGTAAAACGTCAGGTTCATGACGGTGTCCATGGCAAAAATACTGGTCTCCATTTTTTTATTTTGGGAGGCGCACCCACCCAGAAGGGGAAGGGCCGTCGCCAAAGTCAACGCCAGAGCCAGACCCTTTTTCAAGTAATTTGCCCGGAAGGCCATCTCAAAGTACCTCCCGGTACATAGCCGCCGCGTCCGCCTTGCCCACGTTGTCGGCAACCACCAGCACCTCCACCTTCACAGTGTTGGTGCCGAATTTCAGTTCCAGCTGGTCGCCCACCTTCACATCATAGCTGGCCTTCACCGGCCGGCCGTTGGCGGTGACCCGGGCGTTGTCGCAGGCCTCGTTGGCCACCGTGCGGCGCTTGATGAGCCGGGACACTTTCAGCCATTTATCCAATCGCACAATGATCGCTCCTATCCTGAAAGATAAGCGGGGGACGCCGTGACACAGCGTCCCCCGCTTGTTTGTGGAGATTACTCGGACACAGCGTCCTTCAGAGCCTTGCCGGCCTTGAACACCGGAGCCTTGGAGGCGGGAATGGGAATGGCCTCCTTGGTCTGGGGGTTGCGGCCCATGCGCTCAGCGCGCTTCTTCACCTCAAAGGAACCAAAGCCCACCAGCTGCACCTTCTCTTCCTTCTGAAGCGCCTCAGTAATAGCCTCGATGGTCGCGGTAATGGCGGCCTCAGCGTCCTTCTTGGACAGCTCGGCCTTCTCGGCCACAGCAGCGATCAGTTCGGTCTTATTCATATTAGTTTTCCTCCTGTACATCTTGGCAGTCTTTCCCGACTGCCTCTGATCTATACTTAAAGTCCTGCAAGCTGAGAACTGTTAAGTTGTCGTCATAACATAAATCAGCGTTCCTCGTTTTTTGCCTCGCGCCACAGCCGTTCCAGCTCTGGCACATCCAGCTGGGTCAGGGGGCACTGGGAGAGCTGTTCCACCCGGCGAAAGCGCCGGATAAACTTTTCACAGGCCTTTTGCAGGGCGGTCTCACTGTCCACGCCGGCAAACCGCCCCACCTTTACCGCAGCAAAGAGCAGATCGCCCAGCTCCTCCTCCACATTGGAGTGCTCCTGGATCGCCTGCCGCAGCTCCCCCACCTCTTCAGACAGCTTGTCCAGGGCGGGGGAGACCTCCTCCCAGTCAAAGCCAGCCTTGCGGGCTTTGCTCTGAATCTTCTCCGCACGCATAAGGGCGGGCATGGCCCGGGCCACGGAGTCCATGGCATCAGCCGCGGTCCGCTGGCCCTTTTCCTGCCGCTTCTGGGCATCCCAGGTGGACAAAGCCCCCTGGGCATCCCCAGCTTCCACCGCTCCAAACACATGGGGGTGGCGGTAAACAAGCTTCCGGCATACGCCGTCCACCACGTCCTCAAAGGTGAACTGCCCCGCCTCCTGGGCCATACGGGCATGAAAGACCACCTGGAGCAGCACATCCCCCAGTTCCTCTTTCAGGTTTTCCATGTCGGAATGGTCAATGGCGTCGGCGGCCTCATAGGCCTCCTCCAGCATATTCTGGCGAATGGACTGGTGGGTCTGCTCCCGGTCCCAGGGGCAGCCCCCCGGAGCGCGCAGCGTTTTCATGATTTCCAGCAAATCGTCCATCTGATAGTGGGCGTCACATTGAGAATTTACCACAGTTTTTCTTCCTTATCAAGCTATTTTTCAATTTTATCCCGAAAAACAGCGCGATTGTGCAAACACGTCCGTCTTTTTTCCACATTTTATGGAAAACATCTCACAGCCGCAGCAGCTTGGCGATTTTGTCTCCCTTGGGCATCAGGGCCAAATCCTCCCGGGAGACCGCCCGCAGCGCCACCACCAGCACCATATAGATCACCATCGCCACTCCGATGGCGCCCATGGTGGCCACCGCGTTGCCCATCCAGGTGATGACCCGCTCGGTCTCTCCCTCGGGCACATGGGACAGCACCCGGTACAGCAGGCCATACACCGCCCAGGCAGCCGCGCCCATCATGGCCGAAGCGATGAAAGGCTTGACAAAAATGGGGGCAAATCTGGGCCGGTGGGGGATGGCCCGGGCAATGATCAGCAAGTCCAGAGCCAGGCACAGGGCAAAGCACAGCACGCTGCCCGTGGGCGCTCCAAAAATGCCGATGGAGGCCATACCAACCAGGTTATAGTTGGTGACGATCTTCACCACACCGCCCAGCACCATGACAATGACGGGCAGGATCACAAAGCCATAGGCCTGGAGAATGGAGTTGCACACCAGGGTGACGCAGGAGAAGATGGCGGTCAGGCCCAGAGTGGACAGCAGGGAGCCGGCCAGCTCCGCGTTCAGGCTGGCAAACAGCAGCCGGATGATGGGCGTGCCCAGCACAAACAGGCCCATGCCCATGGGGAAGGACAAAAGGGCGGTGATCCGCAGGGCGGAGCCGGAGATCCGGGCTGCGCCCTTGCGCTCCCTGCGGGCCAGGGCGCCGGAGACGGCGGGGATGACCGAAGCGGTAATGGCGGCCATCAGGGAAGTGGGCAGGTTATAGATGTTGATGGCGCCGGAATAGTTGCCATAGAGGGTGCGGCTCAGATCCTGGAGCACCTCGTCCAGGGCCAGGGCGGCCGTCTGGAGGGCAGTAGGATTCTGGGCCGCGGCGGCGGCCTTTACCTGCTCACTGAGGGCATCCATGGTGACCTGGGCTCCGGACCCCATGGCCTGCTTCCAGGCGTCAAGGGCATCCTGCAGGGGAGCAAAATCCGCCACCCCGGCGTACAGGGTCCAGCTGCTGGGGTCTTCCAACAGCACCTTCTGCACCTGCCCCTGCACCAAGGCGGAATCAATGACGGTCACAATGCCCACCATGGAGGAGCTGAGGGTAATGGGAATGGCAATGCGCAGCAGTTCCTTCAAAATCTCGCCGGATTGCCCCGGCACGTCCTGGGACAGCCGCGGCTGCTCCAGGTTTTTCTTCACATGGTGAAGGGACATATAGACCACCGCCACCACCGTACCCACGGTGACGCCGGTGATGGCGCCGGCGGCGGCGGCACTCTGTCCCGCCCCGCTTTTAATGAGCCAATAGGCCAGTCCAAGCCCCACCACCAATTTGCACAGGGCCTCGATGATCTGAGACACGGCGGTAGGGGCCATGTCCCCGTGTCCCTGGGCATAGCCCCGGAACGCGGACAGGCAGCCCACACAGATCACAGCCGGAGCCAGAGCCCGGATGCCAATGGCGGCCTTGTCATCGTTCATCATGTTCGCCAGCATCTCCGCCTGGAAGAACATGATGAGGAACGACACAGCGCCCAGCGCCAAAAAGACCGTCAGGGACAAGCGGAAGATCTTGCGCACCTGATTGCGGCGACCCACGGCGTTGGCCTCGCTCACCAGCTTGGAGACGGCCACAGGCAGTCCCGCGGTGGAGATGGTGAGCAGCACAGTATAGATGTTGTAGGCGTTGGTGAAGTCCGCGGTGCCCTGTTCCCCGATGATGTTGGTCAGCGGGATTTTATAGAACATTCCGATGACCTTGACCACCAGGATACCCACTGCCAGGATGGCAGCGCCGCCAAAGAAGGTGTTCTGCTTTTGTCCGCTCAGCCGGCGGGGAGGAGAATTACGCTGGGCCATAGGAGCCTCCTACATCAACCAAAAATACGGGGCAGGGCATACTCCTCCACCTCAGAACGGATTTTTTCCAGATCCAGGGTGAGGAACTCTCCCTTTTCATATATGATTTTGCCCCGGGCCATATTCACGGACACATCGCTCCCCCGGGCGGCAAACACCAGGTTTTCCTCCACATCGTGGCAGGGAATCAGGTTGGGCCGGGTAAAGTCCACCAGGATGAGGTCGGCCACCTTGCCAGGGGCCACCACGCCGGTGTTCCGGCCCAGGGCCCGGGCGGCGTTCACTGTGGCCATCTCCAGGGCCTGTCGGGCGGTCACCGTCATGGGGTCCAGGTTGACGCCCTTGTGGAGCATAGCGGCCAGCTTGATCTCCTCAAACAGGTCGGCGCTGTTGTTGGAGGACACACCATCGGTGCCCAGGGCCACGTTGACCCCAGCCTCCAGCATTTTGGGCACCCGGGCCACGCCGGAACCCAGCTTCAGGTTGGACACGGGGTTATGGACAGCGGTGACGTGTTTTTGGGCCATGATGGCCATGTCCTCATCGCTCACCCAAACGCAGTGGGCGGCGGTGCCGCCCCGTTCCCACACGCCGTACTGGTCCAGAATGGCCAGGGGCGTTTTTCCATGCCGCTCCAGACACTGCTCATGCTCCAGCTTGGTTTCGGAAATGTGCACGTGCATCCCCAGGTTCTTTTGGGCGGCAAAGTCCGCCGTCCACTGCCACAGGGGGGCGCTGGAGGTGTATTCCCCGTGGATGGAGGCGTCCACCAAAATCTGGCCGTCTCCCGCTCCGTGCCACTGCTCCCAAAGCTCCTGCTGGTTGCGGCAGTCGTTACACTTGTCCGGGGAGAAGTCCTCGGGGGCACCGAAGTAAAGCCCGCCGCAGGAGAGGTTGGCGCTGATTCCGGCGTCCATCACCTGCTGGGCGATGGTGCCGGTCTTCATATACATATCCACAATGCAGGTGGTACCTGTGGCGATCATCTCCGCCAGGCCCAGGGCCGCACCGGCGGCCACCGCGCGCTCGTCCAGCTTGGCCTCGGCGGGGAAAATATAGTCGCTGAGCCAGTGCTGCAGATCATGGCCGCCGCCGTAGCCCCGCATGAGGGTCATGGGCACATGGGTGTGGCAGTTGATGAGGCCGGGCATGAGCACCTGGCCCTTGCCGTCCACCACCCGGTCAAACTCCCCCTGGGGGCGCTGGGTGCCCACGGAGGCGATGGTGGTCCCCTCCACCGCCACATAGGCATTTTTCAGCAGAGGCTGGGCCGGGTCCATGGTAAGGACGGTGACATCTTGGAACAGTACAGACATAATAAAACTCCTTACAGCTTCTTCAGGCAGGCGCGCACCAGACCGGAGAATTTCTCCCGGGCGGCCTCAGCGGCGTCCAGCACCTCTTTTTCGGTGAGGGGCTGATCCAGGATGCCCGCGGCCATGTTGGAGAGCAGGGTCAGACCCAAAATCTCCATACCGCAGTGGCCGGCCACGATGACCTCGGGGGCGGTGGACATACCCACCGCGTCGCCCCCCAGAATCCGGGCAGCCCGCACCTCGGCAGGGGTCTCGTACTGGGGTCCGTAGCAGTAGAAGTAGACGCCCTCCCGCAGGGGGATGCCCATCTCCTTGGCCGTCTGGCGGGCCAGCTCCTGCAAACGCAGGGTGTAGAGGTGGGAGGCATCGGGGAAACGCTCGCCAAAGGCGGGCAGATTCTCCCCCCGGAGGGGGGACTCGGAGAAGAGTTTGATTTGGTCGGTGATGAGCATAAGGTCGCCCGCCTCCCACTGGGTGTTCACACAGCCGGCGGCGTTGGTGACGATCAAGGTGTCGCACCCCAGCAGGCGCAGCACCCGCACCGCATAGGACACATCCTCATAGGAGTAGCCCTCATAGTGGTGCATCCGGCCCTGCATCACCGCCACGTTCTGGCCCTCCAG
>CALWOP010000029.1 GCA_944383195.1 uncultured Oscillospiraceae bacterium | reverse complement strand
ATCTTCTGGATGGCGGAGACATGGTAGTCGTCGGTGGTGCGGATGAAGCGGTCGTTGGAGATGTTCATCAGCTTCCACAGGTCCAGCACGCCACGCTCGCCGGTGACGATCTTGTCTACAAACTCCTTGGGGGTGACGCCGGCCTCCTTGGCCTTGTCCTCAATCTTCTGGCCGTGCTCGTCGGTGCCGGTGAGGAACAGCACGTCATAGCCGCTCAGACGCTTGTAGCGGGCCATGGCGTCGGTGGCCACGGTGCAGTAGGTGTGGCCGATGTGCAGCTTATCGCTGGGATAATAGATAGGGGTGGTAATATAAAAGCGCTTCTTTTCCATGGTGAGGCAACCTCCAATATATCATGATTGAGCCTGATCTTCTCTATCTTCACAATCCTCCGCCCCAGAGGGCATTCGCTCGGGCCAGCCGGGGCCGAACACGCCCACCAGCAGAGCACGGGCAAAACCCAGGGCGGACAGGGAAAAGGCCAGGGTGAGCACGCTCTCCCCCAGGCTGAGCCCATCGGCCAGGGAGGTGAGCCCCAGCACGACCCCGGACAAGGCGAAGAACAGGGCCCGGCGGGGCCGGGGACGGGCAAAGAGAAAGCCGGCAATATAGTAGTGGGCCAGCATAAGAAAGGCCGAAGCGGCCAAGGCAAAGCCGTAGCGCAGGAAGACCGGCTCCGTCCCGTGCTCCAGGTGGGTGGAAAACAGCCAGACCAGACCGGCAAAGGCGGGCATTGGGGCCAGATAGCCCAGAGAATCAGGAAGCGTCCAACGGTAGGCACCGCGGCCCAGCAGCAGCACCGCCGCCCCGGCGGGGAGACAAAGCAGGGCACACAGCAGCCGGGCTGCCGTGAGGGTAAGCTGGGTGGGGTCCCGGTCCAGGGGCTGGGTGGCCTGCCACAGCTGAAGCAGCTGTCCCCCCTCCATCAGGTTGATGAGACCCGCCGCCAGAAACAGCAGCCCCGCCGAGGCCCAAAGGGTCATCTGGCCGGACTCGGGACTTCCAAATGCGGGCAGAAAGGACTGGGGCGTCTCATGTTTCCCCAACAATAGCAGCGGGATGAGCACGAGCAGTAAAACAGTCAGACCCAGCAGGGCATAGGTGGAGGGGGCTCCATGGGTAAACAGCCCGGTCTCGGGATGAAAGGCGGAAGAGAGCTGCCACTTGCGCAGGGCAAAGCCGGCTATGCCTCCCGCCAGAGCCAGACCAGGCAGGATAATATCTTTTCTCATGTATCGCATATCCCCTTATTGCAGGAATCAGTACCCCTCATCATAAACCAAATGGGCGGAAAAAGCAACAGAATTCTCCTATTTACAGCTTCGGCCCGGAGTTGCCGAATTTGCCCTTACCAAACTGGAACCAAAGAGCGGCGATCAGCAAAAGCAACCCGACGATGGAGGAAATGGCGCTGACAGGGGCCGAGATCATCTGGTTGGCATCCAGCAGAGAAATGATGGCCAAAAAGACCAGATCCAACAGCAGCAGGGTGCGGGCAGTGGGGTCCATACGCTTGCGGGCCCGGTCCTTTTCGTCGGCAATGCGCTCCTGCTCGGCCTGACGCTTGGCGGTAACGGTGGCGCTGTGCTTGCGCTTTTTATATTTCTTTTGGCTCATAGTCAAGCTTCTCCTTTCAAAATAACGGCTCCGCCCACTACGGTGTCTCCGTCGTAGAGTACCACGGTCTGCCCCGGGGTGATGGCCCGCTGGGGCTGGTCAAAGGTGAGGCGCATGGTGTCGGGGCCGGTCTGTTCCACCGTACAGGGCTGCTCGATCATGCGATAGCGGATCTTGGCCCGGAGGTGGACAGAGCTGGGTAGCCGGTCACAGGCAATGAGATTCAGCCCCCCGGCGGTGAGGGAGCGGGCAAAAAGGCTCTCGTTGCCTGAGAGTACCACTGCGTTGTCCTCCGGGCGGATCTCTTTCACATAGAGCCGCCCCTGGTTGGAGGATACCCCAAGTCCCCGGCGCTGGCCCACGGTATAGTCGATGATGCCCGTGTGCCGGCCCAGCAGGCTGCCGCCTTCATCCAGAAAGGGGCCGGCGGGATAGTCCTTTCCCGTGTGGGAGCGGATAAAGGCGCCGTAATCCCCGTCAGGGATGAAGCAAATATCCTGGCTGTCGCTTTTGTGGGCGGTGACCAGTCCCCGGCTGTGGGCAATGTCCCGGATCTCCTCTTTGGAGAGGCCTCCCAGGGGGAGCAGGGTGCGGGCGAGCTGGGCCTGGGTGAGGGTGGAGAGCACATAGCTCTGGTCCTTTTCGGGACGGCTGGCCTTTTTGAGCAGATAGCGCCCAGAGCCGGCGTCGTATTCCACCCGGGCGTAGTGGCCGGTGGCCAGCTTCTCGCAGCCCAGCTTTACAGCCTCATCCAGCAGAGCGCCGAATTTGATATGACGGTTGCAGGTGACACAGGGATTTGGGGTGCAGCCGGCCTCATAGGAAGCGGCAAAGGCGTCCATGACCTGGGCGCGGAAGCAGGGGGAGAGGTCCACCATGTGGTGAGGAAATCCCAGCTGCCGGGCAACAGCCTGGGCATCCTCCCCGTCGTGCCAGACATCTCCCGGCCTGGAAAAGAGCTTCATGGTCAGTCCCACCAGCTCATATCCCTGCTCCAAAAGCAGGCAGGCGGCGGCGGAACTGTCCACACCGCCGCTCATGGCGATGGCAAGTGTTTCTGACATAGATACCTCCTGTGGGCAAATTGCTGAATTTCAAAAGGCAGTATATCACATTTTCCCCCGCCGGGCAACCAAAAGCCCCGGAAACCGGAAGGACAACCGGAAAAAAGCCGGAAAATCACCACATAATATATCTTGTATTTTGCAAGGTAGAATGTTATGTCAAACACAAGATATAGTGTGCCTATCTCTGGACAAGACTGGAGCCCTGTGCTATAATGCCACCTAGACTGCAAAGCGGGGTTCCTGCCCCGCGTTGGAATAGCTCCACAGACAGGGAGAGGAGAAGAACATGAAAGTCATCAAACGAGACGGAACCGTGGTGGATTACGACCGCAGCAAGATCGTGACCGCCATTGAGAAAGCCAATGCCGAGGTCCCCGAGAAAGAGCGGCTGAGCCGGGAAGACATTCAGGCCATCATTGACGGCATCGAGGCCATGAAGCGCCAGCGGATGCTGGTGGAGGACATTCAGGACCTGGTGGAGCAGGGGCTGGTGGAGCGCAATAAGTTCCACCTGGCCAAGACCTATATCATCTACCGCTATACCCGTGCCCTGGTGCGCAAGCAGAACACCACGGATGAGTCCATCCTCTCGCTGCTGCGCAATGAGAACCAGGAGCTGGCAGAGGAAAACTCCAACAAAAACACCATGATCGCCGCCACACAGCGGGACTATATCGCCGGAGAAGTGAGCCGGGACCTGACCCGTCGGATGCTGCTGCCGGAGCATATCTCCAAAGCCCACGATGAAGGGGCAATCCATTTCCACGACGCGGACTATTTCATTCAGCCCATTTTCAACTGCTGCCTGATCAACATCGGGGATATGCTGGATAATGGCACCGTGATGAACGGCAAGCTGATCGAAAGCCCCAAGAGCTTTCAGGTGGCCTGTACCGTGGCCACCCAAATCATTGCCTGTGTGGCCTCCAATCAGTATGGCGGCCAGAGCGTGGATCTGCGCCATTTAGGTAAGTATCTGCGCCGGAGCAAAGAAAAATTCCGCAAGCACATTGCCTATGAGTGTGCGGGCCAGGTGGACAAGGCCACTATGGAGCGCCTGGTGAATGACCGGCTGCGGGACGAGCTGAAAAGCGGTGTACAGACCATTCAGTATCAGATCAACACCCTTATGACCACCAACGGCCAATCCCCCTTTGTCACCCTCTTCCTCAACCTTCAGGAGGACGACCCCTATCTGGAGGAAAACGCCATGATCGTGGAGGAGGTGCTGCGCCAGCGGCTGGAGGGCATCAAGAATGAGAAAGGGGTCTACATCACCCCCGCTTTCCCCAAGCTGGTGTATGTGTTGGACGAGCACAACTGCCTGAAAGGTGGCAAGTACGACTACATTACAGAGCTTGCGGTCAAGTGCTCCGCCAAGCGGATGTACCCCGACTACATCTCTGCCAAGAAGATGCGGGAGAACTATGAGGGCAACGTCTTTTCCCCCATGGGCTGCCGCTCCTTCCTGGCCCCCTGGAAGGACGAGAACGGAAACTACAAGTTCGAGGGCCGCTTCAACCAGGGTGTAGTCTCCCTGAATCTGCCCCAGATCGGCATTTTGTCCGGCGGGGACGAGACCAAGTTCTGGGAGATCCTGGAGCAGCGCCTGCAGCTGTGCTATGAGGCCCTTATGTGCCGGCACAATGCCTTGAAAAAGGTAAAGGCTGACTCTTCCCCCATCCATTGGCGGTACGGGGCCATTGCCCGCCTGCCCAAGGGGGCCTCCATCGAGCCGCTGCTCTACGGGGGCTATTCCTCCATCTCCCTGGGCTATATCGGCCTATATGAGGTGACCAAGCTGGTCAAGGGGGTCAGCCACACCCAGCCCGAGGGCACCGAGTTTGCCCAAAAGGTGATGAACCGGCTGCGCAAGGCCTGTGATGACTGGAAGAAGGAGACCAACATTGGCTTTGCCCTGTACGGGACCCCGGCAGAAAGCCTGTGCTACCGCTTTGCCCGCATTGACAAAGAGCGCTTTGGCTCTATCCCGGATGTAACGGATAAGGGATATTATACGAATAGTTATCACGTGGATGTGCGGGAGCCCATCGATGCCTTTGATAAATTCACCTTTGAGAGCCAGTTCCAGAAAATCTCCACAGGGGGCTGTATCTCTTATGTGGAGATCCCCAATATGCGCCATAACCTGGAGGCGCTGAAAGATGTGGTCCGCTTTATCTATGACAACATCCAGTATGCCGAGTTCAACACCAAGAGCGATTACTGCCAGGTGTGCGGTTTTGATGGGGAGATCATCATCAACGATGACAACCAGTGGGAGTGCCCCGTCTGCCACGATACCGACCGGACCAAGATGAATGTGACCCGGCGTACCTGCGGCTATCTGGGGGAGAACTTCTGGAACGTGGGCAAGACCAAGGAGATCAAGGCTCGGGTGCTGCACCTTTGAGTGCTCTAGGGGGGACAGCGTCCCCCCTAGATACGAAGCCGGTTCCCAAGGAAACCGGCTTCGATACCCCCCTCGCCTTTTCACAGAAAAGGCGGCCCTGGCCGCCACGGCCAGGGGTGAAGGTGTCCTGCGGCGAAGTGAATTCGCCTTCGGACCCGTTGAAATTCTATCCGCCTGGGGCGGAAACGCTGCGAGGCTGTGAAAAATATGAATTATGCCGACATTAAAAAGGTAGACGTGGCCAACGGCCCCGGCGTGCGGGTGAGTTTGTTTGTCTCCGGCTGTACCCACCACTGCAAGGAGTGCTTTAACCCCGAGACCTGGGACTTCTCCTTTGGCTCCCCCTTTGGGGAGGAGCAGATTCAGCAGATTTTGAAGCTGCTGGACCGCAGCTACATCCGGGGTCTGTCCCTGCTGGGGGGAGAACCCTTTGAGCCTCAAAATCAGGAGGCTGTGCTGGAGCTGGTGCGCCGGGTACGGGCGCAGCTGCCTCAAAAGGATATCTGGTGCTATTCCGGCTATCTCTTTGAAGAACTGGCAAAGGGTAACGTAGGGGAGCACAGCCGGGAGTTGCTGGAGCAGCTGGACGTACTGGTGGACGGACCCTTTGTGCTGGAGCAGAAAGACCTGGGACTGCAGTTCCGGGGGTCGGCCAACCAGCGCATCATCCGCGTGCCCCCGTCCCTGAAGGCGGGGACGGTCTGCCTGTGGCAGGATGGAACCATAGAATAAACACAGAGGAAGCAAGCCGAAGGGCCTGCTTCCTCTGTTTGTTATGTGCGGTAATAGGCCAGAGTGCCGTCGGAAATCACAGCCACCCGGGCGCCTTTCGGATATTTTTCCTCCAGCAGAGCCAGGGTGTCTTCCCAAGTGCTGGTGTACACCTGTTTGTCCAGCTCCCCAAACCAGTGGGAGGCCCCCAGGTCCGGATAGGGCATCCAGAACAGGTAGCGGCCCACCTCCGGCCGGACCGCCGGCATGGCGCCCATCATACGTCCGTGAGTGCTGGCGCCAAAGGAGCCGAACAGATAGTGGGTGGCCTGTCCCCGGCGGGTCAGGTCCACCACCACAACGTCGCCCCCGGGGCGCAGGGCCATGGCTCCAAACCCTGTGGCAATGGTGGCCTCGCTGGCTTTGGCGTTGACGTTGACGATGACAATATCCATCTCCTGGATGGGCGGGATGCCGTAGGCCTCCTGGGCGGCGGGAATGGCCGCATAGTATTCCTGGATGGGATCGCCCGCGTACAGGTCGATAAGCTCCAGGCGGCTGTTGTACAGACAGTCCACCTTGAAAAAGGGACCTGCCATCTGGGTCATTTCCTCAATTTCCTCCCGCATCCCCCTCATAGCTAAGTTGCCCGTCATTTTGGAGCTGTTCAGGTGGTTGCGCTGGAGAAATTCTGTGGCTGTGGTGTGGTTGCGGGCGATGGTGTCGATCGAGGCGATCCCGGGGAACAGGATTTTCCCTCCGCCTCCGTAGCCGTTCATGGTGTGGGGGGTAATGGCGCCCAGACCGATGCGCAGGTCACTGTTGAGAAATTCCCTGTTGATGCACACGTCAAAGCCCCGCTTTGTCTGCCCGATGCACACGTTGTTCTCATAGCAGTTGTGGTTGTAAACGGGATAGCGGGACACGATCTCCTCTCCCAGCTTGGCCACATGGTCCTGCCTGCTGTGAGCGCCGTGGGTGCCCAGGGCGCATAGAAATTCGATGTGTTCCGGCTTTACACCGCTGGAGAGCAGAATTTCCAGCACTGCCTCCGACATGGGCTGGGTGGGGGTCCCCCGGGTAATGTCGTCAAAAACGATACATACCCGGCGCTTCCCCCTGGCAAGCTGAGAGAGGGGCGGCGCGCCGATAGGAGCTTCCAGGCGGGCTTTGATCTGGTCGGGGGTCAGGGGCGGCTTATGGTCGCCGGGGAGGGGGAAATATTGCGCGTTCCAGCGGTCGGGCAGGGTGATCTGGACGGGCTGGCCGCCTTGAAAGGCGTTTTGCTGCAGCGTGAACTTCATAAAAGCAGTCCTCCCTGAAAAAAGGAACACATCCTGCCCGGCGAGGCAGGGTGTGTTCCGGGTGTCAGCGTGTTTTTAGCAGAAGCCGAACATCCGAGGCAGCGTCAAGACGATATCCGGGAACACCGTTATGAGGATCAGGATCACAAAATCCATGATGATAAACGGGATCAGCGTTCGGATAGACCAGAGCCACTGCGGCTGCCTCCGTAGGAGTGAAGCCGCCGCTGCTCATGCCCACCATAATGATCACCACAGTCATCAGGGGCAGAATGGAGTTTAATGTGACCCGAACTGCTTCCTTGAAGGGAATCGGCTCGGTGCGCTTGGGAAATTCCCGGAAACGGCCTTCCACAAAGATCACAATGGCGCTGCCCAGGCCGATCAGTATGCCGGGTACCGCGCCGCCCCAAAACAGAGCGCCGGTGGACAGACCGGTGGCGGAAGCGACCAGGACCGCGGGAATGCTGGGGGGAATCAGCGGCCCTTGGATGGCGGTGGCTGCCGTTACGGCACAGGAGAAATCCTTGTCATAGCCTTGCTTCTCCATGGAGGGGATCAAAATGGAACCCAGAGAGGCGATGTCGGACAGGGCGGAGCCGGTGATCCCGGCAAAGAATGTGCTGGCCAGGGTGTTGACGTAAGCCAGGCCGCCTTTGACGCGGCCTACCAAAAGGTCGGCAAAGCGGACGATGGCGGTGGTAATACCGCCCCGGTTCATGACTTCGCCGCACATGATAAACATGGGGATCGCCAGGAGCACGAAGCTGTCCATGCCCCGAAACATTTTTTCAATGACTACCATGAGAAACGCAGCCTTTCCCGCGGCCACGCAGTAGGAGAGGCTGGAAAATGTCATAACAAACACAATGGGCATTCCCAGGAACATGAGAACGACAAATACCAGCAGAGCAACAATCAGCGGACTCAAAGAGTATCACCTCGCTTTTGAAGAATGGGGTCAGGAATCCGGCTGCGCGGACATGGCCTGGAGCGCTTCATAGAACTTTGCCGGGACCTGAAGCAGCATATTCACCGCGCCGATGATCAGAGAGGAAAAGGGAACGGCCCATGGGATATGGATGGAGGCGCACCAGATGGTCAGGTTGCGCATCACATAGATCCAGCCGTAATAGCCCATAGTCAGCAGGAAGATGGCGATCAGGACATAGAAGATGCAGTTCAGGATACACTGGACCTTTTTGGGAAACAGGTTATAGAAAATATCCACTTTTGCGTTGGCATCCAGGTAGAAGACGGAACCGGAAGCAAAGTACACCGCAAAAATGACGATATAACGGGTCAATTCCTCCGACCAGGTAAAGGAGACGGAGGCCACGTTGCGGGTGATCACCTGGATAAAGGTGAGCGCCACGGCAAACACCAGACATAACACGCCGATCCCCAGCATGATCTGGTTGAATCGTTTACAGAAAGAAGTGTATTTTTTCATATTCGGCACCATTTGTTCCACCCCGTCCGCGACCCGGATAATGGGTCGCGGACGGGGATGAGTTGAATGAAACACGGAGGAACGAGCGCTCAGCCTCTGGCCTCTTCCACAGCCTGCATGGCCTTATCCAGCAGCTCGGGGGTGTCCATGGTGCTGCGGAGATACTCCAGCACCTGGGGCTGGCAGGCCTGGCGGAAGGCATCGATCTCTTCGCTGGTCAGCTCGGTGACCTGCAGGCCGTTCTCTTTCAGCAGCTCCAGATTGGCAGCCTCGTTGGACTGATACATACTGTACTCGGCTTCCAGGGCTTTCAGAGCGGCCTGATCCACCGCGTCCTTCTGGGCCTGGGACAGGCTCTGATAGAAGTCTTCATTCATGCAGAACAGACCGCACAGACACACGTGCCCGTCGAGGGTCATGTATTTCTGCACTTCCCAGGCGCTGATGTAGACGGCGTTGGCGATGGGGTTTTCCTGGCCGTCGGCCAGGCCGGTCTGGAGAGCGGTGTACAGCTCGTTCCAGGAGACGTTGGTGGGCTGCGTGCCCAGGGCCTCAAACATCTTCATGTGGGCAGTGACGTTCATGGTCCGAATCTTCAGCCCCTTCATATCCTCAGGGGTGCGGATCTCATGTTTGCTGTTGGTGATGTGGCGCAGGCCCTCGTTGAAGAACACCAGGGGGCGAATGCCGGTTTTCTCTGAGATATCGCTTTGCAGGTCCAGGAAGAACTCGCCTTCGGGGTTGAGCAGGTCATAGGCCTCCTGGCTGGACTCAAACAAGAAGGGAATGTCCAAAAAGCCCAGGTCGGGATAGTAAGAGGTGGCAAACTGGCCGTTGGAAACGATCATGCAGGCCTCCAGAGTGCCGGCCTCCACCTGGGTCAGCATACAATAGGTAATAATTGGAATTGTAGCCCTGCTCCCGCATCTCACGGAAAGCGTTCAAGTCGTCGGCGGCGATTGCGGCGTCGATGAAGACCTGGCGCTCATGGCTGTTGGTTTTCATCAGCACCTGGAGAAAGCGAGGCATGAGCATGGTCCGGCCCAAGCCGGCGTGGCGGA
This sequence comes from uncultured Oscillospiraceae bacterium, assembly GCA_944383195.1. Classification (GTDB taxonomy): domain Bacteria; phylum Bacillota; class Clostridia; order Oscillospirales; family Oscillospiraceae; genus Lawsonibacter. The sequence continues at coordinate 7,850 of CALWOP010000029.1, read as the reverse complement.
CACAGTCGGCGGCGATTTGAATCAGCTCCTCGTCAGAGTAGCCGCCGGCCTCCTCCCCCTCCACGGGGATGATGCTCTTGCCGATGTTGGTGGAGTTGACGATGGCCTCATAGAACTGTCCGCTGATGGTGGTGTTGCTGGCCTCGATCTGGGCTTTTTCGTTAATGTACATGACCTTGGTGTGGGAGGACAGGGCCACGATGTTGCAGGGGTAGGGGAGCTGGCGGCTGTGCATGATGCCGATGCACTGTACCTCCTCGCCCCGCATGAAATCCACCTGGCGCAAGGCCTGCGCTCTGGCGTTGTCCGGATAGTGGTTGCGCACGCCCCGCACGAAATAGACCGGCCGGCGAATGGGAAGCACCGACTGATCCTCCACCTTTAAAATCCCCTCAGACAGCTGGTGCAGGCCCACGGGAGCCACCAGATGGGGAATTTCGATCAGGCCTACCTCTGAGGTGATCATACCGGAGGCGATGGCAAACTCCACTTGGTCGTCCGGGATGTGGTTTTCTTCCAAAATCTCAAAGAACAGCTCGGTGACGCCGTTGCGCAGCTTGTCCCGGCTGCCGGTGATGGAGGTGTCCCGCACCCCCACCTTTTTGCGCCCGGAGGCGATGATCTCCTGGTTGTCTACGATATAAATGCGGGTCATGGTGGTCCCGCAGTCAATCACTGCAAACACAACAATTCCTCCTTACCGGGCGGCGGGGTGGTTGACAGGGTTCAGGGGCGGTTGTCCCATAAGTACCCGAGCGGCTTCCTGGGCGGCTTTCAGCTGTAGGCTCTGCACGGCCTCCTCGGAGTACCAGGCTACGTGGGGCGTCACCACCGCGTTGTCCAGCTTGAGCAGTGGGTGTCCCACGGGGATGGGCTCTGTTTCCGTGACGTCAATGCCGGCCATGGCGATCTCCCCCTGCTCCAGCGCGTGGATCAGATCCTCCTCGTTGACCACCGCGCCCCTGGCGGTATTGATGAAGATGGCGGTGGGCTTCATGGCCCGGAACGCCGCCTCATTGAACAGATGGTGGGTCTCCGCAGTAAGGGGGCAGTGGACGGAGAGATAGTCGCTCTCCCGCAGAAGCTGGTCAAAGCTTACCGGGGTGACCCCCAGCTCCCGGGCCTGCTCCTCATTCATCATGGGGTCGTAGGCGATGATGTGAACCCCAAAGCCCGCCATTTTTTTGGCAACCAGCCTGGGGATACGGCCAAAGCCCATCAGTCCCAGGGTCTTGCCCTCCATGCGGTACAGAGGTTTTACGGTGGTGTAGCTGCAGTTGCCCTGCCTGACCTGCCCGGCCAGGTAGGTCAGCTTCTTGGCACAGTCCAGCAGCAGGGCAATGGCGTGGTTGGAAACTTCGTCAATGCCGTAGTCGGGCACGTTGCACACATAGATACCACGCTCTTCCGCCGCGGCCACATCAATGTTGTCCACGCCGATGGCGTAGCGGACGATCACCTTGCATTTGTCCAGAGACTCAATAACCTTGCGGGTGATGGGGGCGAACTGGCAGATCAGGGCATCGCACCCGGCAGCTGCGGCAATGACCTCATCTTCAGTCTGGCAGTGATAGTCCCGCAGCTCCGCGCCGATCTCCGCCATTACGGCGGCCTCCTGGTGGATGCTTTCATAGTAATAGTCGGTAATGACAACTTTAGGTTTGTTCATGGCGATCTCCTTGTTTCATTCCCATTGTGGGGGGATGAAAGTTTTATTAAATAAAACTAAGTTTTAATAAAATGGTTTGAATTTTAGCTTGCCGAAGCAAGCTAAAATTGGGCCTGGAAGCGTCATTTGGGGGAATACCCCAGCTCTCGGGAGATGTTGTCCGCCACCTGGCGAATACGCTGCAAGTAGCTGTCGTACTGGTCGCTGCACACCACGTCCTGGAGTCCGCACAGGCTGACTCCCGCCACCATGGTTCCGCTCAGGCCGTAGACCGGGGCGCACAGGCTGTAGATGTGCTCCTCATTTTCGCCGATGTTGCCGGAGTAGTGATCTCGGCGGGCCTGGCGGATCAGCTCCAGCAGAGCCTGGCGGTCGGTAATGGTGGCATTGGTGAATTTTTTCAGCTGAATGCGGTCCAGATAGCGCTCCACAGCGGCGTCACTGTCCTGAGCCAAAAACAGGCGGCCGATCCCGGTGGAATACAGCTCGCTGGTGCCGCCGCTTTGTACGGTCAGCTGTGTCCAGGCGGGCACGCTGCGGGGAAGGATCTGGTCCACCATGGCCAGGGTGTCCCCCTCCCGGATGCCCACATAGCAGATCATGTTCAGCTCATTGGACAGGGTCTGCAGGTGCCGCCGGGCAATTTTGCGCAGGTCCAGAGAATTGAACTTCATCAGTCCCAGCCGGTACAGTTCAATGCCGAGGCTATACTTTTTGGTGACCTCATCGTAGGCCACAAAGTCTTCCTGGAGCAGGGTGTACAAAAAGCGCAGCATGGAGCTTTTACCAATGCCGGAGCGCTCACTGATTTCCGATAGGGTAAGGCTGGGGTGCTGATCGTCAAACAGCTTTAAAATGTCCAGAGCCTTCTTCACTGAGGTAATCGTGTAATCCCGCGTCGCTTTCATTACGCCACCCCGTTTTTGTTGTATTAGACGGGAAACTGGATGACTCCTTTGAACACGCCGGAATCGGGCTGGACCCATTGCAGCAGGGCCTGACCGGCCTGTTCAAAGGGTGCGGTATGGGTGATAAACCGATCCGGCTCCAGAAATCCCAGCTGCCAATACTGAAGGACCCGTTCAAAATCCTGGCGGGTGGAGTTCCGGGTCACAAAGAGGCTGGGCTCTCTCATATGGAAGGAGAGGCCGTCCAGCTCCAGGGTCCCGTTGCAGATGCCCACAAATACGATTTTTCCGCCGTGACAGATCCAGTTCCAATCCTGTTCCATGGAGGCCTTGGCGGCGGTGGTATCGATCACGCCGTCAAACAGATCCCCGTCGGTAAGTTGCTGTAGTGTTTCAAGATAATCATACCGGAATGGGTCCAAAACCGCAAGATGAAACTTTTCCTGGCAGAAAGCCCGCCGCTGTGGGCTGGTGTCGGCCAGTACCACCTGAGCGCCGTAGGTGCGGGCGTTGACCGCGCAGCTCACGCCGATGGGCCCGGCGCCTACCACCAGGACCCGGTCGCCGGGCTGGAGGTTCAGCTTTGCCACCGCGTGGGCGCCGATGGTCAGCGGTTCCAGCATGGAGAGGGTCTGGGGAGCGGGAGTGCCGGGGACTTTCAGCCACCGCTGCGCCGGAGCTGCCAGATATTCCTGCAGCCCGCCGTCCTGGTGTACGCCGTACAGCTGCAGCTTGCTGCAGGAATTGGTATACCCTTTTCGGCAGGAGTGGCAGGTCCCGCAGGGGATGCAGGGCATGAGACAGACCCGGTCCCCCACAGCCAGCCCGGTGACAGCTTGGCCCACCTGGTGGACTGTGCCGGCTACCTCGTGCCCGATGACCCGGGGAAAGGTAAACAGGGGCTGGTGGCCTTGAATGGCGTGGATATCCGAGCCGCAGATGCACACCGCGTCCACCCGCACCACCACATGGTCAGACAGGCAATCCGGGTAGGGCCGCTCCTCATAGGAAAGATCATAGGGGCCATTTAATACCAGTGCTTTCATGGCACACCTCCCTACTTGGTCAGGTAGCCGCCGTCCACGGGGATGGTCGCTCCATTGATGTACCGTCCGGCCTCGCTGGCCAGAAGGACGGCCACCCCTTTAAACACGTCGGGCGTGCCCCAGTCTCCCTGGGGGATGCGGGCCTTGACGGAGTTGTAGCGGTCAGGATCGGCCACCAGGGCGGCGGAGAGGTTGGTTTTGATCCACCCCGGCGCCAGGGCGTTGACGGTGATGCCATAGCCGCCCCATTCGCTGGCCAGTACCCGGGTCAGGCCCATGACCGCGTGCTTGCTGGCAGTGTAGGCGGTGGTATTGAAGCCGCCCAGGTAGGACATCATAGAGGCCAAGTTGATGATCCGGCCCCCGCCGCCCTGCTTCAAAAATTGCTTGGCGGCCAGCTGAGAGAGGAAAAACACCGCTTTCTCATTCAGCTGGATGATTTGATCCCACATGGCTTCGGTATACTCCAGGGCCGGGGCGCGGGGGCAGATCCCGGCGTTGTTCACCAGAATATCCAGCCGCCCAAAGCGGTCCAGAACCTGCTCCATGACCTGGGGCAGCTGTTCCATCTGGCTCACGTCGGCCTGAATGGGAAGAAAGCTCCCGCCCAGGGATTCTACATAGCGCTGCATTTCGGTGGGGGCGTGGCGGCTGTATACACAGGCGATGGCCGCGCCGGCCTCTGCCAGCCCCTGGGTGATCCCGCTTCCGATCCCCGAACCGCCCCCGGTGATAAGGGCGACCTTTTCTTTCAGAGACAGCTCGTCTTGAACCATGGCGTTCCCTCCTAAAAGTTTTGTAGAATAAAACTTATTTTTATATAATAAAATTATCACAAAACGAGGGAAAAGTAAATGCACAAAGGGCACAGCTTTTGAAACAAATAATTATGCAATATATCCAGAAAAAGAAAAACTGTGCAGGCCGGAGCGGAACCGGACTGCACGGTGAGGGGATGGCTTATTTAACGTTTTTCGGCCAGACGGGCGGCCAGGGATGCGGTTTTCTGTTTCGCTTGGGCCAGAATGGCCTCCACATCCGCCCCCAAAATGTCCAGCTGTTCTGCCGTGATGCAGTGGGTGCTGGAGATGCCCACCATGGCCCCCCAGGCCTTCAGATAGTCATAGCCCAGGTTCAGTGTGCCGATGGGGCCGCCCGCGGTGGTAACAAAGATCAGGTGCCGGGCGCGGCTCAGCCCCACCTGCTCACCTTCCGGCGTGTAGGCAAAGGTGAGCCCCAGAGTGCTGGCCCACTCCAGATAGACCTTTAACGCAGCGGGAAAGGTCAGGTCCCAGTAGGGGGCGCCGATCAGGATCAGGTCAGCGCCCGCCACCTCCCGGGCGGGGGCCAGCAGGGGAGAATCCTCGCCCTCCCGTACCCACTGATCCCGCTGCTGGGTCAGGGGCCCGGTGAGCACCGGGAGGGACGCGCCGGTCAAATCCCGGTGGAGGACCTGGCATTGGGGGCGCAGGGCGGTGTACTGGGCCAGAAAGGCCTGGCAGAGGGTTCTGGTGCGGGAGACATCACCCCGCATACAGGCATCCACGAATAAAACTTGTTCCATCATAGGGCAACCTCCTGCTTCATGGCCTGTTCCGCTTCCCGGGCGGTTTTGACCAGATATTCCATAGCCTGCCCGGGCCAGCGGCCCGCGGCGGTCTCGCCGGTGAGCATCAGGGACGTTGCCCCATCCAGCACACCATTATAAATGTCGCATACCTCCGCCCGGGTGGGGACAGGACGCTGCTCCATGGACCAGAGCAGCTGGGTCACCAGGCAGAAAGGCTTCTCCTGTGCCCGACAGCGCCGGGCAATGTCCTTCTGTACCCCGGGCAGCTTCCACAAAGGCATGGAGTTTCCCAGATCTCCCCGGGCGATGCAGATCTCATCCGCCAAACTCATAATGTCCTCCAGGTGCTCAACCCCCTGGAGACTTTCGATTTTGGCCATGATCTTCAACTGAGGCAGGCCCAAGCGCTGGAGGGTCTCCCGAAGAATTTCCAAATCCCGGCGCCCCCGGACAAAGGGCTGGAGAATGTGGGTCACGCCGAACTCCCCGGCCAGGGCCAGGTTGTCCAGATCAGACTGGGTGAGGGTGGGGGCGACCATTTGTGCTCCGGGTAGAGACAGGCTCTTTCTGCTGCGCAGGGCGCCGCCCCGGAGCACCTTGCACAGCAGGTTGCTGGAGCTGGCTTTGCGCACCTGAAGCAGAAGGGCGCTGTCGTCAATGGAGATCTCCTGACCCGGCTTGGCATACTCCAGTACAGCCTTGGGGACGGGGATGCCCCCATCACCAAGCAGGATCGAATCGCCCGGCTTGAGGGGAATGGGGTTTGGCAGCTCGCCCACCCGCAGCTCAGGCCCCTGCATATCCAAGATCAGATGGGCCTGGGGGCGTCCCGCCCGGCGGGCCGCGGGCCAGAATGCATCGTTCAGCAGGGCGGTACACCGGGAGAGGGTGGTGTGAGACAGGTTGAGCCGGGCGCCGGTCATGCCGGCCCGGAACAGCTGGTCCAGAGTGGCCGGCTTGGTACAGGCGCCGCCCAGAGTGGCGTAAAATTCCATTTGGTAGGGCTCCTTTGCATTGAGTGTTATATGGAATATTATGCAGGGGAATTTCCAGGAAGTCAATGGCGGGAAAGGGATTGTCTTTTCTGGTGTTTTCCTGTATAGTTATGGGGAAGAAGAGGAGGGATGCCCATGCGCGTCATGGCCATTGACTATGGAGACGCCCACACTGGGGTGGCCCTGTCCGATCCCACCGGACTGCTGGCCGGCACCGTCACCACCATCCACAGCCGAAAGGCGGAGGTGGTGCTGGAGGAGCTGACCAAGCTGATAAAGGAGTACCGGGTGGAGGAACTGGTCATGGGTTTTCCCCGGAACATGGACGGCACTGAGGGCCCCCGTGCCCAGCTGTATCGGGACTTTGCAGCCCGGCTTCAGGAGCAGGTGGGGATGGCGGTGGTGCTGTGGGATGAGCGGCGCACCACCGTGGATGCCCACCGGATCTTGTTCGAGGCGGGCAAGAATGCCAAGAAGCGGAAAAAGACGGTGGACGCAGTGGCGGCAAGCCTGATCCTGGAAGGATATCTAAACGCCAAACGCCTGCGGGGCGAAACATAGGAAGGTGAAGGAGGAACCCATATGGAGATCAAAACTGTCTGGGCTGTCTATTTCAGTGGCACCGGAACCACCGAAAAGGTGGCCACCCATCTGGCCAAGGCCCTGGCCCAGGAGCTGGGAGCGGAATATAAGGCCCACGATTATACCCAGCCCGCCGGACGGGCCAATGAACTGAGCTTTGGCCCGGAGGAGCTGGTGGTGCTTGGCACGCCCGTGTATGCCGGGCGGGTGCCCAACCTGCTGCTGCCCTTTGTCCAGAACAGCATTCATGGAGACAACACACTGGCCGTCCCCGTGGTGCTCTACGGCAACCGGAACTTTGACGATGGACTGATGGAACTGCGCAATGTGATGGCCGGCAACGGCTTCTGCCCCATCTCCGCCGCCGCCATCGTGGGAGAGCACTCTTTCTCCAAGATTCTGGGCGCCGGCCGTCCGGATGAGGCGGACATGGCCCTGGTGGATGAGCTGGCCTGGAAGACCGCGGAAAAGGTGAAGGGACTGGAGCGGCTGCCGGAGGAGATCGTCGCCGTGGAGGGCTGCGACCCCATTCGCCCCTACTACACCCCCCGGGACCGGCACGGGGAGCCCATCAAGGACTTCCTGAAAGCCAAGCCCGTCACCGACCCGGACAAGTGCGTCAAGTGCGGCCTGTGCGCCCGACTGTGCCCCATGGGCTCCATTGACCCGGAGGATGTGTCCAACGTGGTGGGCAAATGCATCAAGTGCTGTGCCTGTGTGAAGAAGTGTCCCATGGGGGCCAAGTACTTTGACCATGAGGGCTATCTGTACCACCAGCATGAGCTGGAGGACCAGTATGCCGCCCGGCGGGCCGAGAGCAAGATCTTCCTGTAAGAAACCAGCGGTGTACCACCGTGCCCGCCGGCCTCAATGGCCGGCGGGCCTTTTGCGGTCTGGAAGCAAAATGGTGTGTTCCTTTGCCCAAACTATGATACAATAGAAAAAACGGGACCCGATCCTGAAGAAGTATGGTGATACGATGATCCGCATTGGAAATCTGCCTCTGCCCCCCGGCGGGGACATGGAGCAGCTGCGCAAACGGGCGGCCCGGGCCCTGGGGGTGCGCCCCGGGGAGCTGGG
>CALWOP010000028.1 GCA_944383195.1 uncultured Oscillospiraceae bacterium | reverse complement strand
TGGCTTGGGGCGGGTTTGGATGATCAAATTTCCGCGTAATTTCCCAAAAAGTGTAAGCTGACGCACTCCCGCTCCAGTTCTTCCAGCATCCCCAGCACACCCCGCTCCAGCACAGATGCCTCGATCTCCAGGAAAAAGACAAATTCAAAGTTTCGTCCGGTCACCGGACAGCTCTCCAGCTTGGTCATGTTGATGCCAAGGGCGGAAAATTTGGCAAGGATCTCATACAGTGCGCCGGGCCGGTTGTCACAGCCCACGATCAGGCTGATGCGGTTGGCCCCGGCATAAATAGCAGGATTCTTGGCCACGCAGAAAAACCGGGTATAGTTGTTGTCGCTGTTTTGAATGTCGTCCTTGACGCACGCAAGCCCATAGAGCTGGGCACAGGGGTGGGAGGAGATAGCGGCAATGCCGGGGTCCCCTCCCTGGGCCACCTTCTGGGCGGCCATGGCCGTGTTGCCGCAGGGGATCACCTTGACCCCCTCCAGCCCACGCAAAAAGCGGCTGCACTGGCCGATGGCCTGCTCATGGGAATAGATCTCCCGAATATCCTCCAGGCGGGTGCCCGGCAGAGCCAGCAGCTCATGGCGGATGCAAAGGCGGATGGAACGCACCACAAACAGGCTGTGTGCCTGCAGCAGGTCATAGGCCGCCCGGACCGAGCCGTTGGAGCTGTTTTCAATAGGCAGCACACCAAACTGGCACTCGCCCTCCTCCACCGCCCGAACCACATCGTCAAAGGTGTTCACATACCGCAGCTCTCCTCTGGGAAACAGCCGGTCGCAGGCCGTCTGGGAGTTGGCCCCCTCCACTCCCTGGCAGGCCACCGTCCCCGTTTTGGGGAAGACCGCCTCGCCGGACTTAAGGGCCGTCTCCACAACCTTTGCCACCTGAGAGGGGGCGGACAGCAGTTCCGCCTGCCGGGCCTTGGCCAGCTGAAAGAGGGTGGTAAACAGATGGTGGGCATATGGCTCCTGCGCTCCCGCCTGCCGGGCCACTTTCGAGAGGATCTCCCGCTCCCGCCCACGGTTGACAATGGGGATGTGGTGTTCATTTTTATAGGCGGCGATCTCCTCCGCCAGGGCCATCCGCTCCAGAAACAGCTCCAGCATCTGCTCATCAAGGATGTCGATCTTCTCCCGGATCTCCGAAAGTTCCATCTGCTACCTCCTGCCATTACGGCTCATTTCTTAATTTGAATCAAGCATATCATGTCATCCATTGAAAAAACACCGTCAGGAGCCACTATTTTTCCCGCCCTCCTTTCACCTCCCTCAGCACATTTCACAACGTTTTCTTTTCCCCCGCTTCCGCCGCTCTCCCGGCAGCGAACCTGCTCCAGTCCCGGTTCACTTCCGCTCAAACTGTCTCCAAACCCTTGCAAAACGCGAAAAAAAGCATTATAATAGGGGCCAACTGAGCGCTTGGCTCAAGTTTGAGCCCGCTTTTCCCAACATTCAAGATTTGGAGAGGATTCACTATGGAACGCACCACCATTGCCGCCATTTTTGCCGACCAGGAACACCTGGGCGGTCAGACCGTTACCGTCTGCGGCTGGGCCCGCACCATCCGGGACATGAAGACCTTTGGCTTTGTGGAGCTCAACGACGGCTCCTGCTTTAAAAATTTGCAGATCGTTCTGGACGCCAACGTCCTGGATAACTATAAGGAGATCGCCGGCCAGAACGTGGGCGCCGCCCTCATCGTCACCGGCCAGGTGGTGCTCACCCCGGAAGCCAAGCAGCCTCTGGAGGTCAAGGCCTCCTCTGTTATGGTGGAGGGCATGTCCGCCCCGGACTATCCCCTGCAGAAGAAGCGCCACAGCGTGGAATTCCTGCGCACCATCCAGCACCTGCGCCCCCGGACCAACCTCTTTTCCGCCGTGTTCCGGGTCCGCTCCGCCACCGCCCACGCCATCCACTGCTTCTTCCAGGACCAGGGCTTTGTGTACGTCCACACTCCCCTTATTACCGCCAGCGACTGCGAGGGCGCCGGTGAGATGTTCCAGGTGACCACCCTGGACCTCCAGAATGTCCCCAAGACAGAGGACGGCCAGGTGGACTACACCCAGGACTTCTTCGGCAAGAAAGCCAACCTCACCGTCTCCGGCCAGCTCAACTGCGAGAACTTCGCCATGGCCTTCGGTAACGTCTACACCTTCGGCCCCACCTTCCGCGCCGAGAAGTCCAACACCCAGCGCCACGCCGCCGAGTTCTGGATGATCGAGCCGGAGATGGCCTTCGCCGACCTGACCGACTACATGGACAACGCCGAGGCCATGATCAAGTATGTGATCAAGTACGTGATGGAGCACTGCCCCGATGAGATCAACTTCTTCAACTCCTTTGTGGACAAGGGCCTGAAGGAGCGTCTGGAGCACGTGGCCAACTCCGACTTTGCCCGTGTGAGCTACACTGAGGCTGTTAAGATCCTGGAGCAGAACAACGACAAGTTTGACTTCAAGGTCTACTGGGGCTGCGATCTGCAGACCGAGCACGAGCGCTACCTCACCGAGCAGGTCTACAAGCGCCCCGTGTTCGTCACCGACTACCCCAAGGAGATCAAGGCCTTCTATATGCGCCAGAATGACGACGGCAAGACCGTGGCCGCCGCCGACTGTCTGGTTCCCGGTATCGGTGAGCTCATCGGCGGTTCTCAGCGTGAAGAGCGTCTGGAGCTGCTGGAGGGCCGCATCAAGGAGCTGGGCATGGACCCCAAGGATTACTGGTGGTACTGCGACCTGCGCCGCTACGGCTCCTGCCGCCATGCCGGCTATGGCCTGGGCTTTGAGCGGATGGTCATGTACCTCACCGGCGTGAACAACATCCGCGACGTGGAGCTGCATCCCAGAACCTGGGGCAACGCCGAATTTTAATCAGAATCTAACAGGGCGGACGCCATACGGCGTCCGCCCTGAGACTATCGAAAAAGAGGCACAGCCACTTTTTCGAGAAGGATTGCACGCAAGATGGGCCTCGATTCCTTTCGGAAAAGTCGGCCCACCTTGCGCGAGGAGTGTCATTTCCAACGCACATGTCGCCGGAAATGACGGGACTAAAATTTATTCCGCCGCCTGTCGGCAGCGGAACTCCTTGCAGGAGGGCTCTTTCGACAAGCTGAAAGCGGACGCCATACGGCGTCCGCCCTGTTTTATGAAATGGCAAGGAAATAACTGGCCTCTCCCCAGTTGTCTCCCACCAGATACCAGCTGCCGCGCACCTCGAGCACCCCAGCGCCATCCAGATTCGAGACTAAGGCCTCCTCGCCAAACCAGGTCTCCACCTCCACTGGCTCCTGGTCAACGCCCTTTTGCACCGACCAGGCCCACACCGATATCTCATCGGGCGGAACAGCAAACTGAAGCTTCAGCCTGTCTTCAGGCTGGACGGCCATTGCGGGCAGATCGTCCATCTCCAAAGGGTGCGGGGCGTCGGCAATGATCCCCTCCATCTCCTCTCCCCCCTGCCACACAAACCAGGAGTAGGAACCTATCCGGGCATTTACCACTGTGCCGTCCGCTGCGGTCACGGTGAGGGCGGGGGGCTCAGCCAGCTTGGGGTCCCCCACACTCTCCCCCTCCCCCACCAACAGGAAGCCCCGCTGGGCACTTCCCGTTGCAGGGGGCACCGTGTTCCAGGTCTCACTCACCTCATAAATGCCCCTGACCTCCTCCGACAGAGGAATGGACAGCTCCCGCTTGCCGCCCCCTTCATAGAGGACAGCCCCTGGCTCCCCGCTGTCGGGCGTAAACCTTACCGTCATTTGGCTGGGAGCCACGGGGTAGGATAGGGTGAGGACCTCAGCCCCTTTTTCGGCATATACCACCGGCTGATTGGCGCGGGCGTACGGAGCGGTGGGGGCATCTCCGCAGGCGTTGTAGGTGGCGGTGGGACTGGTCCATTCAGCGCCCCAGCACCCCACTTCGGTGATTTCGCCCCCCGCCGAAACGGTCAGTCTGGGCGGGCCGTCCAGGGCGTACCGGGGCCCGGTCCACCACCACACCCCTCCCAACAGCAATAGCACCGCTGTAATGGCCAGTCCTTTTCGTTTCATGAAAATCCCTCCTTTTCGCTCTCATCCATTCAGACGCAAAAGGCGGGCTGTGGTCACAAAATGGCAAAGAATTATTTCACCTGGTTCACCAGCGGCTCCCCGGCCAGATATCGGCGCAGGTTGTCCTGAGCCTGCTTGATGCAGGCCTGGCGGGTAATTTCCAGGCGCATCCCCCCGGCCACATGGGGGGTAATGATCAAATTGGGGATGTCCCACAGAGGGCTGTCCTGGGGCAGAGGCTCCGGGTCAGTCACGTCCAGGGCCGCTCCCCACAGCTTGCCCTCCTTCATAACTTTCTCCAGCGCCTGCTGATCCAGGGCGGAACCCCGTCCGGCGTTGAGGAGGATGGCGTCATCCCTCATAAGCCCCAGCCGTTTCTCATTCATCAGCCCCACCGTCTCCGGGCTGTGGGGCAGGGACATGGCCACCACATCCGCCTGGGGGAGCCACTGCTCCAGCTCCTCCATGGTTGCCACCTGATCAAAGCCGGGCACGTCTCCCCGCACGGTCCGCTTCAGCCCCACCGTATGGGCGCCCAGTCCCCGGCACATTTGGGCAAACTCGCTGCCGATGTGTCCCGCTCCCAACACCAGCACCGTGGCGCCCAGCAGGGTCTTCATCGCCCCCTCGTCCTCCCAGCGGTGAGCTTTCTGGGCATCCCGGTAGGTAGGCAGGCGGCGGCACACCGCCAGCAGGGAGGCCAGCATATGCTCCGCCACCGAGCGGCTGTTGCTGCCCGCCGAGCTGGTAAAGCAGATCCCCTGGGGCAGCATCCCCTCATACTCTTCCGTCCCGGCCCACATGGTCTGGAACCACCGCAGGTTCCGGGCCTGTTTCATATCGCTGGGGCGGGGCCAGCCGAAGATCACCGTGGCCGCCTCCAGCTGCTCCTGGGTCACCGTCCGCCGTCCCGCGTATACGTGGACCGCCTGGGGAGCGATGGCTTCAAATTCCCGCTTCTCCTCCTCCGTTACCGGGAGCAGGTTCAATATGTATTCCGACATCTCCATACCTCCTCGCTTATCATTGTATTCTATTATAGCCGTCTTGCCCAGGCTCTGGCAAGGGTGTCCTTTCTCCTTTACTCCCGCCGCCGCCTATGTTACAATGAAGCATATCTTTTGAAAGGAGGGCTTCTCATGGCGTTCACGCCGGATACATCTGTCCTGGACCTTTCCGGCATCGGCGAGCAGAGGGCCAAAAAGCTGGAAAAGCTCGGCATTACCCGGGCAGGCGATCTGCTGGCTCACTACCCCCGGGACTATGAAGACCGGCGGCAGGTCTATTCTATTCGGGAAGCCCCCCCGGGCCAGCGGGTGTGCATCTCCGCCATGGCGGCGGAGCACCCCCGCCGCGCCCGGATTCGAAAAGGCCTGGAACTGGTCCAGGTGAAGGTGGTGGACCCCACCGGAGCCCTCCATTTGACCTTTTTCAACCAAGGATATGTGGAGCAGGCCATTCGGGCGGGAGAAGAATATATCTTCTTCGGCGCCGTGGAAGAGCAGGGGCGCCGCCGCACCATGGTCAATCCGGTGTTTGAGCGTCCGGGCAAGCAGAGCCTTACCGGCTGCATTATGCCCATCTACCCCCTCACCGCCGGGGTCACCAACCACCTGATGGCCTCCCTGGTCCGACAGGTCCTCCCCTGCGCCGCCGCTCTGCCGGAGACCCTGCCCCAGCACATTCGCCAGGAGCACCAGCTGGCCGCCCTGGAATTTGCGGTGAAAAACATCCACTTTCCCCAGGATGAACAGGCCCTGGAGCTGGCCCGGCGGCGGCTCACCTTTGAGGAACTTTTTTATCTGGCTGTGGGCCTCAGCTTTCTAAAGCACCGCAGAGAGGGCTCCCAACAGGCCTGCACCATCCCCCCCTGCCCAAAAGAGGCATTTCTTACTCGCCTCCCCTTTGCGCCCACCGCCGCCCAAAGCCGTGTGATGGATGAGGTAGCCGCTGACCTGGCCTCCGGCCGCCCCATGAACCGCCTGGTCCAGGGGGATGTGGGCTCAGGCAAAACCGTGATCGCCGCCTACGCCGGGTGGCTGTGTGCCAAGGGCGGATACCAGGGCGCCCTCATGGCCCCCACGGAGGTACTGGCCGAACAGCACTTCCACTCTCTGTCCGATCTGCTCGGCCCCGCCGGCATACGGGTAGGGCTGCTGACCGGCTCTCTGTCTCCCGGAGAGAAGAAAGCCGTCCGCGCCCAGCTGGCAAAGGGGGAGATCGACTTTGTGGTGGGCACCCACGCGCTCATTTCCCAGAGCGTGGAGTTTCACCGCCTGGCCCTGATCGTGGCCGACGAACAGCACCGCTTCGGCGTGGCCCAGCGTGCCGCCCTGGCGGGAAAATCCGAGCACGGTGGAATGCCCCCTCCCCATGTTTTGGTCATGTCTGCCACTCCCATCCCCCGCACCCTGGCCCTTATCATCTATGGCGATCTGGACATCTCCATCATCAACGAGCTTCCCCCGGGACGCACCCCGGTGGAGACCTATGTGGTGCGGGAGGACAAGCGCCAGCGGATGTACCAGTTTGTGCGCAAGCAGGTGGCCCAGGGGCGGCAGGTCTATATCATCTGTCCAGCGGTGGAAGATACCCCCCAGGACTCTCCTGGAGAGGATTCCTGGGGAACGCCCTCCCCCGATGCCGGTCTGAAAGCGGTTAAGACCTACACCCAGCAGCTGCAAAGTCAGGTCTTTCCCGATTTGACACTGGGCCTACTTTATGGAAAAATGAAGCCCAAGGAAAAGGAGGAGGCCATGGCCGCCTTTGTCCGGGGCGAAACCCAGGTTTTGGTGTCTACCACGGTGGTGGAGGTGGGCGTGGACGTACCCAACGCCTCCCTGATCATCATCGAAAATGCCGACCGCTTCGGTCTCAGTCAGCTGCACCAGCTCCGGGGCCGGGTGGGCCGGGGCAAGCACCAGTCCTACTGCGTGCTTATCACCGCCACCCGCAGCGCCGAGTCCATGGCCCGGCTGCGCACCCTGGCCTCCACCACAGACGGCTTTCGCATCTCTGAGGAGGACCTGAAATCCCGCGGCCCCGGCGACTTCTTCGGCAACCGGCAGCACGGCCTGCCCCAGATGAAACTGGCCGACCTGACCGGGGACATGGTCTTGCTTCAGCAGGCCCAGCAGGCGGCCAATCACCTGCTCACCCAGGACCCGTCCCTTACAGATCCGGACAACCGCCCGGTCCTCCAGCGGGTCCGTACCATGTTTGCCGATACGCCAGATATTTTTAATTAGTAAGGAGAACGATCATGCTTACCTTCCGCGACATTACCTTAGCTGACCACGATCTGATCATGCCTATGGTCCAGGACTTTTACCAGGGGGATGCGGTGCTTCACCCCGTAGACCCTGAAATTTTGGAGCGTACCTTCCGGGATGCCACCAACGCGCAGGAGCCTTTGCTCCGGGGGCTTCTCATTGAAGTGGACGGGCAGCCCGCGGGCTATCTCTATATCACCCAGTGCTATTCCGCCGAGGTGGGCGGCCGCTGCGTCTTTTTGGAGGAGATCTATCTCCTGCCCCCCTTCCGGGGCAAGGGCCTGGGCAAGGATATCTTGGCCTGGGTGGAGGGACAGTACCCCTCTGCCCGCCGTTTCCGCCTGGAGGTCAACGAGATCAACCAAAACGCCGTGTGTCTCTACCAAAAAGCCGGATATCAGTTCCTGCGTTATGATCAGATGGTCATTGATAAAACGACCTAATGTAACCTAATACAAAAAGAAGAGGAGTTTTTTTCATGGATCACATGGAATTTGCCCACACATTGCGGGCGGACACCACCGTACACTATAACTGCTGCCAATCGGTACTGCTTACCTTTGCTTCTGAAATGGGACTGACCCAGGAGCAGGCCTACGCGCTGGGCACCTATCTCAACGCGGGTATGCGCCACGGCTCTATCTGCGGCGCCCTGTCCGGCGCCATGATGGTGCTGGGCATGACCGGCCGGGGGGAGGCAGAATCCCTCGCCCTGCTGCGTCAGTTTCAGCAGACCCACGGCACCACCCAGTGTGCCGCCCTCCTGAAGTCCGCCCGGGAGCGTGGGGAAGAGCGGAAAGCCCACTGCGATAACCTGGTCTATGAGCTGGTGGAGGCCCTTGAGGCTGTTCTCTCCCAGGAACATACCGAATAAACCAACAAGGGACGCCCAATGGGCGTCCCTTGTTGGTTTGATCTGGAAGGATGGATGAAAAAGGAATGATGGAGAGTCTGGTTTCAAATCCACTGGATCTGACGGCAAGAGCGGTAGCCGTCATTTCGTTAAATTTTTAACCCTCTCTCTGGTGAAGACTTTACCACTCCCCCTATGGAAATACCATCCCCAAATCCATTATGCACATGATTAGTATTTAGTTATATGTTTCGCCGGTTGAAGTTTCCTGCCCAAGGGTGTATGATAAAAGAGACTTTGACTGAGAGGAGGCCCCCCAGTGGAGGAGCTTCAGCAACTGCCCATTCCCCTGCTGCTGTGGTATCGGGAACACGCCCGGGTCCTGCCTTGGCGCAGCGACCCAACTCCATACCACGTCTGGGTGTCGGAGATCATGCTCCAACAGACCCGGGTGGCAGCCGTATTAGACTATTACCGCCGGTTTTTGGAGGCCGCTCCCACAGTGTCCGATCTGGCCCAGCTGCCGACGGAACAGCTGATGAAGCTATGGCAGGGCCTTGGCTATTACAGCCGGGCCCGGAACCTGCAAAAGGCCGCGCTCCAGATCATGGAACACCACGGCGGGGTATTCCCAAACACCTATAAGGACATCCGCGCCCTGTCCGGCGTGGGCGACTACACCGCCGGGGCCATCGCCTCCATTGCATTTCATCTTCCGGTCCCGGCGGTGGACGGGAACGTGCTCCGGGTGAGCGCCCGGATCTGCGGGGACCCAGGGGATATCTCCACCCCTGCCATGAAGAAAAAAGTGACCCATGCTTTGGCGGAGATCATTCCGCTGGACTCCCCCGGAGATTTTAACCAGGCCATGATGGAGCTGGGGGCCACCGTATGCCTGCCCAACGGCGCTCCCCTGTGTGAGAAGTGTCCCGCCGCCCAGTTCTGCCGGGCCTTTCAGGAAGGAAGGACCCAGGAGCTGCCGGTAAAAGCCCCCAAGAAGGCTCGGCGGGTGGAGCAGCGCACCGTGTACCTGCTCTTTTACCAAAATCGTGTGGCCCTGCGCCGCCGGCCGGACCGGGGACTGTTGTCAGGACTGTGGGAGTACCCCAACGAGCCCGTCGGCGAGGAGGACTGGCTCTCCCGCTGGGGGCTTGTCCCTGCCCATCTGGAGCCGGCAGGAAAGGGAAAGCATATTTTCACCCATATCGAGTGGCACATGACCGGCCTGTCCTGCCACTTGGACAAGCCCCAGCTCCCCGAGGGCTGGGTATGGGCCGACCGGGTAGAGCTGCGGGACCGCTACGCCCTTCCCAACGCATTTCAGTGCTTCGCCCAGACGGTGGCCGACCATCTGGGCCGGTTTTAAGGAGGCCGCGCTTTGATTTGTCATCTGTGCCCCCGAAACTGCGGCGCGCTGCGCACCCCCCAGCAGGGGCAGGGGGTCTGCCGTATGCCGGAAACGCCGGTGCTGGCCCGTGCCGCCCTCCACATGTGGGAGGAACCCCCCATTTCCGGGTCACGGGGTTCGGGCACCATCTTTTTTTCCGGGTGCAGCTTGGGCTGTGTCTTTTGTCAAAATGAGAAAATCAGCCATGACGATTTCGGCAGAGCTGTCAGCCTGGACCGTCTGGCCCAGATTTGCGATGAGCTGATCTCCCAGGGCGCCCACAACATCAATTTTGTCAATCCCACCCACTATGCCCATGTGGTCAAAGCCCTGTTGGAACAGCACCCGGTGTCTGTCCCCGTGGTCTGGAACACGGGAGGGTATGACAAGGTAGAGACGCTCCGGAGCCTGGAGGGACTGGTGGACATCTACCTGCCGGACCTAAAGTACCTGGACCGGGAAACTGCCCGGCGCTACTCTGCCGCCCCCGACTACCCGGAAGCAGCCGTCGCCGCCATTCAGGAAATGGTTCGTCAGACAGGCCCGTGCCAATTTGACGGGGACGGCCTGCTCACCCGCGGAGTCATCATCCGGCACCTGGTCCTGCCGGGGCAGGTTGCCCAGGCAAAAGCGGTCATGGACTGGGTCGCCCGGGAGTTTGCCCCGGGAACGGTGCTTTTTTCCCTGATGAGCCAATATACCCCCTGGGGCGATCTGGCCGGGCGATATCCTGAGCTTGACCGCCGGCTTCGCCCCGGAGAGATGCGCACTACCCAGCAATATATGGGAAACCTTGGCCTGGCCGGCTTCACCCAGGAGCGGACCAGCGCCAGGGAAGAATATACCCCGCCTTTTGATCTCACAGGCCTGTGAACAGAAAGGAGTATTGTATGAAAAACATCCCACGTATTCTCCTCGCCACCGCCCTTGTGTTGGGGCTGACCAGCCCCGCCTATGCATCAGACTTCGCGCCCATTGTGATCCTCCATACCAACGACGTCCACACCGCCACCCAGGGCTACGCAGCCGTTGCCGCCTATGAAAAGGAACTGGCTGGGCAATACGGGGCCGACCGGGTCACCCTTGTGGATGCCGGCGATGCCATCCAGGGCGGCCCCATCGGGACCCTGACCGAGGGCGCCAGCCTGGTGGACATCATGAACTACGTGGGCTACGACTACGCCATTCCCGGCAACCATGAGTTTGACTATGGCATGGACGTTTTTCTGAATCTGGCCAAGGAGCAGGCACAATACACATACCTGTCCTGCAACCTGCTGGATCAAACCGGCAGCACTGTCGTTTCCCCTTACGCCGTAGAGGACTATGGGGATGTGCAGGTGGCTTATGTGGGCATCTCCACCCCCGAGACACTGACCAAGTCCAATCCCACCCATTTCCAGGATAACAGCGGCCATTACATCTACTCCTTCTGTGAGGGAGAAAACGGTCAGGCGCTGTATACCGCCGTTCAGAATTCCGTGGATGCCGCCCGGGCAGAGGGGGCGGACTATGTGGTGGCCCTGTCCCATCTGGGCATGGAGGGCAGCACCTCCGCCTGGAACGCCGCCTCCGTGATTGCCAACACCACCGGCATCGACTTGGTCATTGACGGCCACTCCCACGAGGTCTATCAGCAGCAGGCCGCCAATCAGGCGGGAGAGATGGTGGATCTGGTCCAGACCGGCACCCAGCTGGCCAATCTGGGCTGCATCCGTCTGGACCCCGCCACCGGGGAGATCACCACCCAGATGCTCTCCCTGGAGGGTGAGGACGTCCCCTCCGACCCGGATACCCAGGCCTATCTGGATGAGGTCAACAGCCAGTTCGAGGCGGAACTCAGCCAGGTGGTGGGCAGCACTTCCGTCCAGCTGAAAGCCACCGCCGAAAACGGCTTTGACTGGGCCGTCCGTGTCTCTGAGACCAACCTGGGCGACCTGGTAGCCGATGCCTATCGCTGGGCGCTGGGGGCGGATGTTGGCCTGGCCAATGGCGGAGGCGTCCGTGCGGACGTTGACGCAGGCGAGCTCACCTATCAGGACCTGCTCAGCGTGCAGCCCTACGGCAACGAGCTGTGCCTGGTGGAGGCCACCGGCCAGGAAATCCTGGATGCCCTGGAGCTTGGCGCACATCTCTATCCCGAGAGCAGCGGCGGTTTCCTCCAGGTCTCCGGCGTGACCTTTACCATTGACGCCTCCATCCCCTCCTCGGTCAAGCTCTCTGAGCAGGGCGCATTCCTTGGGGTAGACGGCCCCTACCGGGTTACCGACGTAAAGATCGGCGGAAAGGATCTGAAACTGGATCAAGTCTATACTGTCTCCTCCCACAACTACCTCATCAAGTCCGGCGGAGACGGCTTCACCATGTTTCAGGACAACACCCTGCTGAAGGACTGTGTGATCCTGGACAATCAGGCTCTCATTAACTACGTGGTGGATGAGCTGGGCGGCCAGGTGGGCGACGCCTACCTGGATCCCGCCGGCCAGGGCCGGATCACCATTCTCAACGCCTCCGCCCAGCCGGAGGAGCCGGAAGAGCAGCCTCAGCCGGAAGAACCGGAGGAGCAGCCTGAGCCTGAGCAGCCCCAGAGCCATACCTACACCGTTCAGAAGGGCGACTCCCTGTGGCGCATCGCCGCCCAGGAGCTGGGCGCCGGACGGCGATGGCAGGAGATCTATGAGCTCAACCGCGTCACTATTTCCAACCCCTCCATGATTTTTGTGGGCCAGGAGCTGACGCTTCCCCAGGCTTAATCAAAAAACTCCAGCCGCTTTCGCGGCTGGAGTTTTTATTTATGGTAGCTGGAGCCCTCGTTGATTTTAAAGGCCCGGTAGATCTGTTCCAGCACCATTACCCGGGCCAGGTGGTGGGGGAAGGTCATGGGGGACATGGACAATCTCACCCACGCCTCCGCCTTGAGGGACTGGGCCAAACCATAGGAGCCTCCGATGACAAAGGCCAGGTGCTTGGACGAGCCCCCCTCCCAGTCCCGGAACATCCCGGCCAGTTCCTCGCTGGAGCGCAGCTTTCCCTCCACACACAGGCAGACCAGGCTGGTACTGGGGGGCAGCTTTGCCCGGATGGCCTGGCTCTCTTTCTCCAGGGCCTGTTCGATCTGGGCTCGGGAGGGATTCTGGGGCAGACGCTCCTCGGGCAGCTCCACCAGTGTGAGCTTGCAGTAGGCGCTCAGGCGCTTTAAGTACTCCCCGCAGGCATCCAAATAGAATTTTTCTTTCAGCTTGCCCACGCAGATCAGATAGACGCTCAGCATACCGCCGTCCTCCCATCTGCAAAGGCCTGCTCACCCAGCCGGTATACCGGGCCAAGCTCATTGCGGGGCGCCACCTGAAGCACAATGTCCCGCTCCGGGTCACAGCCCATGGCTGCCAGACGGCGGCAGACGGCGGCTCTGGCATGGGCCGGGGTATTGTTTTCCTGGGAGAGGTGGGCCAAAACCACAATGCGGGTGCCCGACTGCACCGCCATGGCGGCCAGCTCCGCTCCCGCTTCGTTGGAGAGGTGTCCCCAGTCTCCCAACACCCGCTGTTTCAGGGAATAGGGGTAGGGACCGGAGCGAAGCCAGTCCTCATCGTGATTGGTCTCGCACACCAGCAGGTCACAGCCCAGCACGGCCTCTTTCACCTCCGGCGTCACATAGCCCAGGTCGGTACACAGCGCCATGCGCTCTCCTCCGCCGGAAATGGAATAGCCCACGCTGCCCGCGGCATCGTGGGGCGTAGGGAAAGACTCCACCCATACTTCCCCCAGCTGTACCCCGGTCCCGGCCTCCTGTTCCCGGAGCAGGTGGGCCAGGGCAGGCATCTTTGCCGCAAGGCAGCGGCAGGTGGCCGGTGTGGCCAGAATGGGAACATTGCGCTTTTTGGTCAGCACGGAAAGGCCGCTGACATGGTCATGGTGCTCATGGGTCACCAAAATCGCCCGCAGCTGCTCCGGCTCCACCCCCAGCTCCCGCAGTCCTGTGACAATGCGCCGGGCGGAGATCCCCGCATCCAGCAAAATATGGGTCGTTCCGCTGGAAACCAAGGCCGCGTTTCCGCTGGAGCCGCTGGCCAACGTGGTAAATGTCAGCACTTCCATCCCTCCGCTTTGAAAAAATTCGCCGCCCAACAGGGCGGCGAACAAACAGTTTGATTCAGCCTACCTGGCTCTGGCTGTCCTCGTCCGGGATCACGACCGTCCGGATATCCGCTCCCACCGAAGCCAGCTTTTCCACCAGGGTCTCATAGCCGCGTTCAATGTGGTGAATCCCGTCGATCTCCGTGGTTCCCTGGGCGGCCAGACCGGCAATGACCATAGCGGCTCCGGCCCGAAGGTCACAGGCGTGCACCGGCGCGCCCGTCAGCCCCTCTACGCCCTCGATCACAGCCACCTTGCCGTCCACCTGGATGCGGGCGCCCATGCGCCGGAACTCATCTACATAGCGGTAGCGGTTGTCCCACACGCCCTCGGTGAGCACGCTGGTCCCACGGGCCAGGCACAGCACCGCCGCGATCTGGGGCTGCATATCGGTGGGGAAGCCCGGGTAGGGCATGGTCTTCACATTGACCCGGTTCAGAGGGCCATGGCGGCGGACCAAAACCGCATCGTCCAGCTCCTCCACCTCGACCCCCATCTCCACCAGCTTGGCGGTGATGCAGTCCAGGTGCTTGGGAATCACATTTTTAATGAGCAGCTCTCCCCCGGCAGCGGAGACGGCGGCCATATAGGTGCCCGCCTCGATCTGGTCGGGAATAATGGAATAGGCGCCCCCCTGGAGCTTCTCCACGCCCCGGATCTTGATCACATCGGTACCGGCTCCCATGATATTGGCCCCCATGGAGTTGAGGAAGTTGGCCAAATCCACAATGTGGGGCTCCTTGGCGGCGTTCTCGATCACCGTCATGCCCTTGGCCAGCACGCCGGCCAGCATAATATTCATCGTGGCGCCCACAGACACCATATCCAGATAGATCTGGCCGCCGGCCAGACGGCCGCCATCGGGTACATGGGCATAAATGAGGCCGTTTCGCACATCTACCTCGGCCCCCATGGCAAGAAATCCCTTGATGTGCTGGTCGATGGGCCGTCCGCCCAGGTCGCAGCCTCCGGGCAGGGGAACCTCCGCCCAGCCAAACCGGCCCAGCAGGGCCCCCACCAGGTAGTAGCTGGCCCGAATCTTCCGGGCCAGGTCATAGGGCACCTGGCGGTTGCGGACACGGGAGCAGTCCACGTCCACGGTGGTACGGTTTACAGTACGCACATCCGCCCCCAGCTCCTGCAGGATCTGGAGGATCAAGGTCACATCGCTGATCTGGGGAATATTTTCAATGCGGCAGGTCCCGTCCACCAGCAGGGCAGCGGGGATGATGGCCACCGCCGCATTCTTCGCGCCGCTGATGTGCACCGTTCCATGCAGGGGATTTCCTCCCTGGATCTGATACTTGGTCAAATAAGGCACCCTCTTTGATTCACAACTTTAGAATCTATACGAAATATACGGCATATATGCCATATGTAATATCAAATCAACCATTCCCGCCTGTGGCAAGGCATGGTAAACCGCATACATTATAGCACTATTATGTCCACCTGGCAATAAATTTTGCATTGCCCCACACGAATTGTAAAAAAAGACGGAGCAGCGCCTTTTGACCGGCTGTTTCCTGTTTGGATGGCGCAAAGGCGCATCCATTTTTTACAAAATCAGAGCTCGTTTTGTTCCTTCTGGCGCCGCTTCACTTCGGGCAGCAATTTGGCCAAACTGGCCGGCTGCTGCCGCTCCAGCAAGTCGCCGATGAGCTGGTTGGACACCAGAAAACCCTTGGGGGTCAGCCGCCACCGGCCCTGCCGGTTTTGCTCCGCCCACCCCTGCGCCTCAAACTCCCGCAGCCGCTGCTCAATGGGATCAAAATCCATAAAATAGGTCTCCCGGTACTCCCACTCCTCGATGCCCAGGGCGGTACGCAGGCGCAGCATCAAATATTCCCCGCCCCGCTCCCGCTGGGGGATCAGCTCCTGGCTGTCCAGCAGTTCTCCCCCTTCCAGTACGCCCTTGACATAGCCCTCCAGGTCACGAATCCAGGAATACCGCCGCCCACCAAAGTCTGAGTGGGCCCCAGGGCCAAAGCCGATGTAGGGCCGGGTAAGCCAGTAGCGCAGGTTGTGCCGGGATTCAAAGCCGGGTTTTGCGAAGTTGGAAATTTCATACTGTTCATATCCCGCCTGTTGGAGCCGCTCCACCGTCCACAAATACATCTCCGCCTGGGTGTCATCGTCGGGCAGGATCTCCCCCTCCGCCACCCGCTTGGCCAGAGGAGTGCCCTCCTCCACCTTCAGGCCATAGCAGGACAGATGCTCCGGCTCCAGCTTCAAAGCGTATTCCACCGTTTCTTTCCAGCTCTCCTCGCTCTGGCCGGGCAGACCGTAGATCAGGTCCAGAGACAAATTATTCAGCTTGGCCGCCCGGGCAGCGGCCACCGCCTCATCCCCCTGCTCCACGCTGTGGGGGCGGTGGATAGCGGCCAGCTCCGAGGGGCAGGCAGACTGAAGCCCCACGGACAGGCGGTTAAAGCCCGCCCGGCGCAGCGCGCGCATGGACTGAGCGGTCACGCTGTCCGGATTTGCCTCCAGTGTGATCTCCGCATCCTTTTCCACTGAAAAAAGCTTTTTTACCGCCTTCAAAAGCTCCCGAAGCCGCTTTTCCCCGTAGTAGCTTGGGGTGCCTCCGCCAAAGTAGACGGTATCCACAGGGATCTTTCCGGCAACCTGGGCCGTCTCTTTCATATGGGCCAGCAGGGCCTTTTGATAGGCGTCCATCCGCCCCTCCGCCCCCGCAAGGGAGTAAAAATCGCAGTAGTCACATTTGCTTTTACAAAATGGAATGTGAATATATATACCCAATTTGTCCTTATATTGGGATTTTTTCTCTCTCATACCAGTTCCTCCCGCTCCGCGGCTATTTTTTTCTTATTATAGCAAACTCCGCCCCCTTCGCACAAGGGCAGGGAATTCTTTCAAAAAATCCCTGAAAAAAAGAATTGACAAATCGAAATGCTTAGGGTATGATGATGACTAATCATTCAAAAACGCAATGAGCGGGATAGTAGGCTTGTCTGGATGCGCAGAGAGAGAGCGGTTGGTGTAAGCTCCCGTGAAGGACCTCCCCCGAACCTCACCCGTGAGCAGTCCTCCTGAACCGGCAGTTTGCCTCAGTAGGTTGGAACGGTCTCCCACCGTTATCGGGGCAATGAGCGCATGGCACGGCCACTGGCGGCCATGAATTTAGGTGGTACCACGGAGCATTCGGCTTCGTCCTATCTTCGGAGATAGGGCGGGCCGTTTTTTGTTTGTCCGCCCCTCCAATTCATTATATCGGAGGTGTCGTTCCATGAATGGAGCACAGGCGCTGATTGAATCGTTAAAACGTGAACAGGTGACCCAGATCTTCGGTTATGCGGGAGCGACCATCTGCCCCGCGGCGGATGCCCTGAAGGACGCCCCCGAGATCGCCTACACTCTGGTGCGCACCGAGCAAAACGCCGGACACATGGCCTCCGGCTATGCCCGGGTCAGCGGAAAGGTGGGCGTGTGTATGGTCACCTCCGGCCCGGGGGCTACCAACCTGATTACCGGCATCGCCACCGCCTATATGGACTCCATTCCCATGGTGGCCATCACCGGCCAGGTGCCCAGCCACCTGCTGGGCCGGGACATTTTCCAGGAGGTGGACATCACCGGCGCTGTGGCCCCCTTCTCCAAGCACAGCTACCTGGTGAAAAATGTCAACGACATCCCCCGGGTAGTCCGTGAGGCCTTCCATATCGCCTCCACCGGCCGCCCCGGCCCGGTGCTCATCGACATTCCCATCGACGTACAGCAGGCCACCATCAAAAAGTTTGAGTGGCCTGAGACGGTGAACATCCGGGGCTATAAGCCCAGCGTCAAGGGCAACGACCTTCAGATCAAGCGGGTAGCCGCCACCATTGCCCGGGCCAAGCAGCCCCTCATCTGCGCCGGCGGCGGCGTGTGGCTGGCAGATGCCAAGCAGGAGCTGCTGGAGCTGGCCGAGCGGGCCCAGATCCCCGTGGTCAAGACCATGATGGGCATCTCCCT